>CAYMTQ010000037.1:0-13822 GCA_964393395.1 uncultured Sangeribacter sp. | reverse complement strand
CCGGACCATTCCCATGCCGAGAAACGCCCTTTCCTGAAACAGAAAAGAACTATCAAGGCCCCGCCGATCGGAATGGCAAAAGCCTCATTCCACTGGCCGGCGCATATAGAAAGCAAAACCCATCCGATCCACTTCAGAGGCGAGGAGTGTTCCGGTTTGTGCAGAAAGAGATAGATGAAGCCTATTTCAAGGGCGATCGCCCAAGGGTAATTGATTTCAAGGGGAGGATTGAAGTCCGGGGACCTGAACATGATCAGGAAACTGAACAGTCCGATCCAGCAACGTAAACCGGCATTGACATATCTGCCCCCTGTCCGGCAAAGCAGAACGACGAGGAGGCCATACGCAACTCCGTCGGCCACGCCCCACACCCATTCCGGAAGGAGCGAACAGAAGATCTGGACAATGAAATGGCAAATGAAGCGCCCGTTTGTCGTGAACCAATGATTGACCTGAGAAGTCCATATTTCACCGGCAGATCCGATATAGTCAGTGGTGAATTCATTCGGCTCCGGCGAAATCATGAATCTGTATCCGATCGCATCGCCGATGAATTTCGAGGTTCCCGCGAGAATGCCTGCATAGAGAGCGGCAGTCAAAATCGCAAGCAACCCGATGAATTTCGCGGAGTTGGCGGGAGTGTTTTCTATATTGTGATTAAGATTCATTTCGGGTTTTCTTCCATCAATATATCCACATCGAAACCCTCCGAGTGGTCAAACGTATAATAGGCGGCTATCCAATTATCTGTCGATGCGATATATAGGTCAAACTTATCGACATCTTCTTCGAAAATAAGCTCGCGGTCCGGCAGCAACCTGAGATCAAGCACCCCCGGGAAGAAGCGTTTGCGGCTTATGAATCGCGCGGGATGCTTGCGGGACTGCACCATAAGATAGACATTGTGGCCGATCTTCCGGCATATATTTCCGCTGAAGTCGCGTGGAACTGCTTTAAGGGATTCCGGCAATATGATGAAGTCCTTTTCGGGCTTGACAACAGTGTCTCCCTTGTCCCGGAACAGACGCCGGCGCACATGTTCCGTCAGATTGGCATTGCTCCGGAGTTCTATCCGAAAAAGTGTGTCCGGCATCCAGATCGTATCCGCATGTGTCCGTCCGTACTGTTCCGAAACAAATTCATATTTCGCTTTCTGCCCGAATGTGTAATACCATCTGATCTGAGTCAGCCATACGGCCATGAAGAGAAAGACTGCTGTCCAGAACAGGTTCAGGTAATGTCGGGGTGTCAGACGGATGACGATGATGATGATGCCGACCGACCCGATCGTGAAAGCTCTCGTCCCGAACTGAAAACCGGAAGCGACAGTAAGGATAATGTTTCCTGTGATCACCCAGAGCCAGAACCGTTCGGCCGAAAGTGACGGACCGAGAAATTGTCGGATCCTGTGTCGGTATCGTATGAGCGTCCAGAGAAAAAGAGCCGGAAGGAAAGAGAGCAGGAAGAGATCGAAACGCGACGGAAATCCGAGAATCATGTCGACAGAGGCCCCGATCCTGAAGAACGTCCCCGGAGCAATGATCGTCGTCAGGCCTGCCAGACAGAAACATGTGCCTGCTGACCAATCGAAGGCCGACATCTTCCCTCGGGCCTTAAACGCATAGACGACCAATGCAAGGCCTACCGGAAGCGCGAAGCATTCGTGAGCCTGGCCCGCAAGGAGCGAAAACAGAGCCACTCCGATGAGCTTCCATCCTTTTATCCGCGGATGGGAGAGGAACATCATCAGCCATAGGACAACGAAGGCTCCCATCCATATATAATTGATATAGAAAGCCGGATCTGTCAGATTGTCGAAGGCTAACGCACCGAGAAGAGTAACAGAAAGAACCGGACGGAAAGAACCGGGGCCGATACCGCATAGCCGGCACACGCCCCAGAGAAGCACAGCCAATGCGATTCCGCTGAAGATCGCAAACATCCACTGTGGCATGAAACTGCAGACCGCCATCACGACGATATGACAGAAAAAACGTCCGTTCACATACACATAATGGTTCAGGATCGACGTCCACAGGTCACTTAAATTGCGGATCGGTTCCCAAAGAAAATAGTCGGTGTTGTCCTTGAAGATGAACTGGTAGAGAACGGCGTCACCGTTCCAGAAATGATTCCATGAGAAAAAAACGACAAAACCCACCAGCAGTGCCGGCGGGATAAGTGTCATTATTCTTTTCAGATATGGAGCCATCAGTCAGATAGGAGCCACAGCCAATTAAAGGTGTAATCCTTCAGATATGGAGCCATCCGTTATTTCTTGCGGCGGCGCACTGACTTCGTGGCGTTTGAATTCGCATTGGACGATTTCGGAGCCGGCGCATTCTTCACCTTCGTCTTGGTCGCACGTTTTTTGGTTGTGGTCTTGCGCTTCGAAGTGCGGACGGTCTTGGATGAGGACTTGGCGGCCTCTTCAACAACGGTAGATTCGGGAATTGAATCGGAAGAATCGACCACACCTTTGGCTGCTGCTTCGGCACGTTCCTTCTGTGCGAGGTACTCCTCGCGGGTCGGAACCCAAAGATTCTTTCCGAACTCACGCAGGGACCGGTCAATGCTGTCCTGAGCGCGCTTGCGGTCATCCTCGTCGCCATAAAGCTGGTTCATCGAGAGATTCCGCAGATTCCGGGTCTTGTAGATATCTCCATCATACATCCCGAGCACGAAATAATCATCGAGGCTGTATTGCGGAAGATTATTGTTGTCGGAGAGGAAGACATACTGCTGTGCCAGGAAAGGTCGCAGCTGGTCAAACTTCACCCAGAACATCGGATAACGGACATCGCCACCGAAATCGCTGGCGCGGGTGAGGACCGGACATATTGCCTCGACGCGGGTCTTCATCTGGTTGGACCGGCGGTCGAACTCCCATTTTTCCAGAATATAATATGTCATCACCTGTCCTGTCGGGACGTCAGCCTCCTCTATCACATATCGGGGATTCTTTTCCGTGCTTCCGGGAGCCTGGGTGGCATAAATTCCGAATCTGTCGAGCATCTCGCCGACATTCACCTTATATTGGTCGGTGAATATCTCGCGTCCGTCAAGATATTCGTATGCCGGAATGCGTCCGTCGATCACCATTCCGAGGATGATGCGGAACAGGTTCTGCTGACCGTCGATCACATCCTCAGGATAATATAGAGGTTGGTTGGCATCCTTGTTCAGGTCGATCTCACGATAGATCTGGCGCATGAAGGCGAGATCGGCGTCGTGGGGTTCCTTCGTCTCATAAAATCCCTGCATTCTGGGCGTCACCTGCGGACCGGCGTTCTCGGTCTTTTTCTTCGCATCGCGTTCTGAGCGGCGGCGCACAACCGAGCCAGACTCCACCTGGGCGGCGGCGCCGACTGCGATGACAGCCAGTATGGCTGTCGGAAGGAAACTGCGGAATATCTTCATCGTCTGTCGAAGTTATGGGATGTATCAGTTGAGGGCCACCTGCATCGGGGAGATGTCGCGGGTGATTCCGTCGGGACCTTTTGCCTTCACGTTTGAAATGAAGAAGAAAGATCCGGGTTTGAGTCTCTTGAACTGTTCTTTCTGGCGGGCTGAGAAACGTGATCCGTCCGAATTCTCGGGCATCGCATTGCCCATCGAGTCGTATGATACAGTCGAGAAAGAGACCACTGTGTAGCTCACGTTCAGGATATCGTCATCGATCGCGGCTCCGAGTCCGTCGGCAGCCATGAGTGCCTGCTTCGATATGCGTTTGGGTGAGCCTTTATAATGAATCGTGTTCCCCTGCGCATCCTTGATCGGAATGTAGGGCGAGGGATCGGGGAGCTTGCGCACCCTGAATTTCATCGAGCCTACTGTCTGCGAACGGCCATCGAGCGTCGCGGTCACGGTGATCTCAGATTCCGACCCCGGTTTTCCGGGATGGGCCGACCAGAGGTCGCCGTTGCGTGTAAGCGTTCCGTTTGTCATCGTGGCCGAGATGGCATTCATCGGGACCCCGGGAACCGATATCGATATCGGGTTTGATATGCCGGCATAGAGGACATTCATCATCGTCGGCGAGATCGTCGCCATAGGTTCGATCACCGTATATTGTCCCTTGAAAGGACGGCGGTCGAGCGAACCGTCACCGCGGGCGACCTCGATATAGCCGGAATACTCATGATTCCCGACACTCCCGGCCACAAACTCATACAGTCCGTTGGGAGACGAGAGTCGCGAGCCGTTGATGTATATCGCGGGACGCTGTGTGGTATCGATGGCTGCGAGCACGATGTTGGCCGAGTACTTTCCTCCGCGCATGATCATGTTCGAGTTGGGGATAACATAAGCGTTCAGCTCGTTCACCCTGACGTCACCTATGTCGACGTTGGTGATCAGGTTCGACAGAGCTTCGGACTCAGCCGAGCGGATGTCGTTCTGCAGCTTCGTCAGCATCGTGACTGCGGCTACGGCCGGCATATTGTCGAACATCTTCGTTTCCCAGAGAACGGGACCGACAGTCCCTTTCGGGGGAGCCACCTTTGTCGAGAGCAATTCCGCGATCACGTTGCGACGTGTGGAATCTCCGACAAGGGTCATCACATATTCACGGTATGAATCGACCGCCTCGCGCAGAGCCCGTCCCCTTTCGGTTGCGGGATTCAGCATTACGACCGAAGCCGCCTCGAGGTCGTCGAGATTCTTTATATCGGAGTAATTGCCTTTGGGACCGTCTGCAGCCCTGGCGATCGCTGTCTTCAGGGAGTCAATCCGGGCATACAGCTCGGCCGAACGGGTATGGAGCTGTTCCCCTTTCTTGAACCACGGGCCCACCTTTGCGGGATTCTGGCGGTTCAGGTCCTCCAGATATTGGAACTGGAGCTCATTCTTAGCCGTCATGTTGCGGTTTGTGCGCTGAAGCGAGTCGTGGACCTGAGAGAAACCGTTGAGGACATCGCTCGACACGTTGAGCGCGAGCATTGCCGTCAGCACGATATACATCAGGTTGATCATCCGCTGGCGCGGCGACATTTTGGCTACATTGTTTCCACCTGCCATAGTTCAGGGAATGATGTTAATTAAATAGAAACCGGAAAAATACGGTTAAATGTGAACCGGAAGAATCCTTTTGCCGGATCATGCTTCAGGATGTGAGAACGGGTTTTGCTCATCCTTCGCCGGCTGATCCGGGCGTGCTCCGCCCATCATCGGATTGTACATGTTGATGGTCATCGCAGTGATCATCTTCTCATAGACCGCATTGAGCTGTTTCATGTACCGGGCCATCTTCTCGGTCTCCTCACAGTATCTTGAGCTCTCAGCGGCCGACTTCTCATACATGTCGCGGATATCCTTCAGACCACGGTTCACGCGGTCAATGCTTTCGAGCTGTGATGATATGCTTTTCAGCTGAATCTCATAAATTGTATTGAGGCCTCCGATGTTGCGGTTCAGGTCTTCAAGACGCTCGACATAACCTGCCGAAGATGCGGTGACTGACTCGGAATTCTCCGTTATGGCGCGATATGAGTCGAGGAGGACACCGCTGACCTGATTGAGGGCAGCGGTGGTCTGCTTGAGCGTCGTCATTTGTTCGGCGATTCCACCCATACTTTCGACGTATGAACGGGTGACATCGGCCAGTTCTGCCATCTGGGCTATCTGCTCCGACGCCGCCGCGAGCTTCGAGATGCTTTCGCGCAGCGACCCGGTCTCTTCTTCAGTCAGCCCGAGACCGGCTGTCTCGGAGATCACGGCCGGTACTCCGCCTCCGGCGGCGAAACCACCGCCGGATCCGGCATATTCCGAGCCATCCCCCTGATAGTATTCATCAGAGTCACCCGAAATCTCAACCGGGCGTCCGTTGACGATCACGGTTCCCCCTTGTCCGCCGCCTGCCATGTCCGGCCTGTCTTCCGGATTGTGGGAGTCGAGAACGGGGAAGACCTCTTCCCAGGCATACTCCTTCGGAGGACGGTCGAATGCCGTCAGGATAAACATGGCGATTTCGGTGCCCATGCCGATACAGAGCAGTGTCGAGCCTCCGGGAAGGTGCAGGATCTTGAAGAGCGCACCCCAGATTACGATCGCTGCACCGATCGAATAGGCGAAGTTAAAGAAGCGCTGACCTTTCTGTCCGTGCAGGAAGCGCTCGATGCCGTTGGCGTATTTTCTTATCTTGACCATTGCGTGACTGTCACTTTTTTCTCTTCTGGGTTCCTTTTGCAAATCCGATCTGAGAGCGGACACAGCGGAAACCTATATATGAGCGTTGTTCATTCTGATATTCCCACATCCGGAGATCACTCCGCAGATTATGGGCCACATCCTTCCATGAGCCTCCGCGGACAATCTTGCGTTTCATCTTATAGGGATCTTCGATCGCCGCGTTGTAGCGGTATTCCGGATTAAGATCCGAAGTCAGCTTCCCGACACTCTCGGTGTAGGCCGTCGATGTCCATTCCGATACGTTGCCGGCCATGTCATACAGGCCGAAGTCATTGGGTTTGAACGTTCCGACAGGCGACGTGATCACGTGTCCGTCGCGGACGAAATCACCTTCCATCGGTTTGAAGTTGGCGTAGAAGCAGCCACGGTCGTCCATCGGGAGAATCTCTTCCCACGGATATGAGCTTTCGGAATTGCCGGCGCGGGCCGCATATTCCCATTCGGCCTCTGTCGGAAGTCGGTAGGGCTCGACATAGACTCCCTCGCGTCCTAAGGAACGTCTGAGGTAGTCCGTGCGCCAGTTTGCGAATGCATTAGCCTGATCCCAGCTGACTCCGACAACAGGATAGTCATTATATCCGGCGTGGGAGAAATACATTCTGGTGTATGGCTCGTTATATGCGTTCTCGAAATCGTTGATCCATGCCGTGGTGTCGGGATAGACATTGACGATATATGTGTTGAGGAAGTCATAATCGCCGGTCAGCGGTCGCGAGACCGTTTCGCGGACAATGATTCCTTCGTCTGTCATATAGGCCGTATCTTTCGAGATCATAGGCAGATCCGTATTCACCGGATTGTCTGTGTTATAGTCGCGCAGTGCCGGATCGAGACGATTCTTCCTCTTCGCCGCTTCGGTGTGGTTGAAGATCTCATACCGATAGTTCAGCTGGGTCGGATCGAGTTCGCGGCGACCCGTGATGGGATTCGTGCGGTAGACGCTCTCGATCGCACGGAGTTCATCCTCGTTGGGGTTGCGCCAGGGAATGGGCTTGTTCCAGTTCAGATAAGGCTTCACGGGATTGCCCTCCTTGTCCTCTTCGATCTTGAAGGCTTCGTTTCCTCCGTATGCGGGATCGGCGAGGCGCTCGCGGATGATAGAGTCGCGTACCCAGAAGACAAACTGCTTATATTTGGAATTGGTCACCTCTGTCTGGTCCATCCAGAAGGCGTCGACCGAGACACCGCGGGGGTCAGCCTTGACGCCCCAGACGGAGTCGTCCTTGGCGGGGCCCATCGCGTAGGCTCCGCGGTCGACGAGCACCATTCCGTAGGGTGTCGGCTCTGCCATTGCGGAACCTCCGACGCCGGTCACCTCGCCGCCGGCGCCACCGCCGCGTGAAGCCATGCAGGACGACAGTGCGATTGTCGCGCACAGGGCCGGTGCCACAGCGAGACATGCGCGGAGCGCTCTTGCCGAGCGACTCGGTGTTGGGTTAGTTTGATGCTTTGTCATTGTTTCGGTTTTATCTGCTTACATCAGTCGGATCGATCGGTGAGCGTTCCGGTTTTTCTTTGAGAAATCAAGCTTCAGCTGATAGCCGGCCACGATCTCATGGCTGCCCGAGCTCGCACGGTTGATCTTTGAGAGTGGATAGTCAAAGGCATAGCCGAGAAAGAAGTTCTTGAACTCCGCTCCTACCATGACCGATATGGCCTCGTTGAGGCGGTAGCCTATTCCGGCGCTCAGAAATCTGTTGTAGGTCGCGCGCATTGTCGCTTCCGGTACAACCATCCTGAAATCTGTCTTGACGAGCACCGAGGGCTGTAATGTAAATAACGTGTTTTTAATCGGGATATTGCCGGAAGCGGTGAAATAGACCATCCGTCCGAGCAGTGTCTCGAAGTCGTGGGTGTCGGCTGTCTCCGTTCCTTCCTGGGTCAGTTCGACGGTAGGCTCGAGAAGATGAAGCCCCGAGATGCCGACTGAGAAAAATTTATGGGTATAGCTGACACCGGCCGAAAGGTCGAATGCATTGCCGGTCAGATCTGTTTTCGGGAGTGCCGGATCGTCTGGCTGGTGATAGTCGTCACCCTCCGGAATGTAAATCTCGCTCCCTTTGAACTTGGAGTTGTAATATCCTCCTTCGACTCCGATCGAGAACTGGCCTTTCAGAAGCTTGAACTTATAGCTGGCCTGGATGTTGGCCTGGAGATTGTTGAAAAGTCCGAGTTTCTCGGATATGAAGTTCGCTCCGACACCGATTCTCTTGCCGGCGATGCTGAAGGGACAATCGGCCACGGCAAGAAAACTCTGCGGGGCGTTCTTGATCCCGACCCATTGCAGTTTGGCCCCCCCACGGATCCTCAGGAAGTCTGTCGAACCGGTCTCCGCCGGATTGTAGAGTGTCGGCACGGCCCAGTATTGCGTCATCTGCGGATCAGACTGCGCGGAAACACTCAGGCTTCCGGCGACCACCGGAATCAGGAGCAGTAGAATTCGCAATGTGCGGGATATATTGGCCATGATTTCGTTTCAGGACATGTTTTCCTCGTGATGAGGGATCATTCAAAGTAGAAAGTGACCACCACCATGTTTGATTTAACCTTTTTCAGAGACTGGGTGACAGCCATGGCCGCCGGGTTTTCATCAAGATCCGGCCGGTCATGCTTCAGGATGTCGGTCAATCCGAAGCAGAACTTTATTTCGGGAATCAGCTTGAAGAAGGGGAGATAGAAATCACATCCCAATCCAAGCGTAAGGTAGACGTCAGTCGTGTTGAACCGGAGAAAATCACTGCGCTTCTTGCTGACGTCGAATGTTCCCATGACGCCGACCGTCGCGTATGGCCGCGACTGGATATACCGGAGGCCTGAGATCTTGAGGTCAAGCGGAAGGACGACGTATGCGCTCTTGACATCCTGCCGTTCGAGAGCTCCCGAGGTTAGGTCGAGCATGTGGACGGTCTTCGATCCGAAATACATTCCCGGAGTGAACCGGAGGTTGAAATGATTGTGCAACCTGAGGTCACCGAGGACATTCACGCAGAATCCGGGGGAGAACGACGGGACTTCAACCTGCCATTCCGAGCCCTCTTCAGAGTGAAAACCGTTGTGGGTGAAGCCGAGATCCTGAACGTGCATCCCGACGGAGAATCCGAGATGGAATCGCTTCATGTCGGCATAGGGCCTGTTCAGGACAGGATCGCCCCATTTCGCTCCGGCAGGGAGCACGACCGCGATCAGCGCGCACAAAAAGGCCAGCATGCGCTGCCAGCCGGGACGCGCACGGAGGATTCCGGAAATTGTGGAAATCAAACCGAGGTCTTTGTTCATCAACCAATAAACGCCGGCCTCCCCCTCTTTATTGCAGAGCGACATGACGTCTTATCGCGGAGCGACATTAAGTCCGGTCCATTTGATGGACTTCGGAAAAGCCGTTTTTTCAGCAAGCGCGGAGGCCCTTTCCGCTTTTTTTGTTATTTTTGTCCGTTACATCAAAAATGTCCGATGCTTCAAAAGAGGCATTCTTTCACCAAAAGACGCATTCTCTTATGAAATGGGAACAGCTCATATCTGACAAACGCCTCGGAATGGAGGAGTTTCACGATCCGCGGCGTCATTCGCGCAGCGATTTCCAACGGGATTATGATCGCATGATATTCTCCTCCCCCTTCCGCCGGTTGCAGAACAAGACCCAGGTCTTCCCGCTTCCCGGAAGCATCTTCGTGCATAACCGTCTGACCCATAGTCTTGAGGTTTCTTCAGTCGGCCGGTCGATGGCAAATGAGACTGCCGACCTTCTTCTTGTGCGCCATACTGATCCGGATGTACGCCGCAAGCTTCACAACATCGGCGATATTGTCGCCGCCGCCTGTCTGTGTCACGACGTCGGCAATCCCCCCTTCGGACATTCCGGTGAGAAGACCATCTCGTCCTTCTTCAGCGAGGGACCGGGCCTCTCGCTCCGTTCCGAGATGACCGAACAGGAATGGAGCGACCTGATCCACTTCGAAGGAAACGCCAACTCTTTCCGGCTTTTGACCCACAGATTCGCCGGCCGTCGCGAGGGGGGCTTCGCGATGACCTATTCCACTCTCGCTTCTGTCGTCAAATATCCCTATTCATCGCTTGAGGCCGGAGCAAATGGAAAATTCGGATTCTTCGCCTCGGAGGAGGAGGCCTATCTGAAGGTCGCGAACGAACTCGGGATTCCCCGGATAGAGGATACTTCGCGTTTTGCCCGTCATCCGCTCGTCTACCTGATGGAGGCGGCCGATGATATCTGCTATCAGATAATGGACATGGAGGATGCCCACAAGCTGAAGATTGTCTCGACCGATGAGGTGAAGTCCCTGTTTATGGGATTTTTCGGACCGGAAGATCACGGCCGTCTCGAACGGCATATCGCTAGGCTCGCCGATCCCAATGAACAGATCGGTTATCTGCGTTCAAATGTGATCGGAAAGCTCGTGACAGCGTGTGCCGAAGAATTTGTGAACAATGAGGATTCGATTCTCTCAGGAACCTACAGCGGGTCTTTGATCGATAATCTCGGCGGTACACTCGGCTCGGGCTACAGGTCATGTTCCGATGCGGCCTACGCCAAGATTTATTTCGCTCCGGAAGTTGCCGACATTGAAATCGCCGGCAACAGGATCCTGACTTATCTTCTGACTCAATTGACCGGCGCTGTCCTTCAACCGGAAAAGAACTATTCCAGACTGCTTCTCGGGCAGATGCCTCAGCAATATGAGACTTCAGCCCCGACACTCTACGGCCGGATTCAGTCAGTGCTCGATCATGTTTCGGGAATGACAGATGTATATGCCCTGAATCTCTACCGTAAACTCAATGGACATACCCTTCCGGCTGTCTGAACGGAGAACAGAGGAGAGCGGAAACCAAGAGGGGTGGTCGGAGTAGGGTGGAGGAACAACTATTATGGTTGACAACAGCTATAACGGTTGGCAAACAGCTATAATGATGGTGATGAAAAAGATTGCAAATACAATAATTGTGCAGGTTGTCCTCATGCTGACATGTGTATTCAGCGTGGCGGCCGGTGTCGTGAGGCCGGAAGATATGCCGGTGCCTAATGTCCTTCAGGGTCATTATGTTTCAGACCCCGGAGGAATATTGTCTGCTGAGACAGTGCGCTCGGTTGATACGATGCTCGACGAGGTGAAGCAACGGACAACGGCCGAAGTCGGAGTTGCGATGGTTCCCAATCTCGGAGATATGGAGGTCGAGGAATATGCCAATGCACTTTATGACACGTGGAAGCTCGGAAAAGCCGATAATAACAACGGCGTCCTGATCATAATCTCGCCCGGATCGCGCCAGGCAAGGATCCAGACCGGCTATGGGACGGAGGGTGTGATTCCGGATATGATCGCCGACCGCATCATGCGCAACCGCATCATTCCGGCAATGCGCCGCGATGATCCCGATTCTGCCGTCAGCGGTGCGGTGTCCGACGTGGCCCGGATTCTGACTGATCCGGAATATGCCGATGAACTTCGTTCTGAACAGACCTCGAACACCTCCATCGGGCTCAGTGCTGAAGAAAAAGCATCCCTGAAGTCAGCTTTTGGGGTAGTCACGGGAATAGCCTTCGTCGGAGGGCTTGCGGTCCTTGTCTGGGCGTGGTTCCGTTACCGTCGCAGCCGACGGCGGGAGCGTGTCGCCGGATGGCGCAGTGTCGCGTGGATCCTGACAGTCCTTGGTGTGATCAGTCTCGGCTCCGGGCTCGTCTGGGCGCTGATAGGATGGATCATGTACTGGCGGATGAAGAAGAAAGGAGATCCGTGTCCCAATTGCGGATATGACAAGATGAGGCACCTTCAGGGTGCGGAGGCCGCCGTGCACCTGACACCGGCGATGCAGACCGAAAACAGGCTCGACAGCCGGCGTCACGATGTCTGGCACTGTGACCGGTGCGGGGAGACAACGATCGACAGCTTTGACAATCCGTTTTCAAACTACACAGTCTGTGACAGGTGCGGAACAAAGGCAATGCACGTCACCGGGACGAGGACACTCCGGCCGGCGACGACATTCTCTTCCGGCGAAGGTGAAAAAATATATAAATGCGAACATTGCGGCCATCAAAACAGAAAGAAATACGTTATACCTAAAACCGCTTTGCGAGACGCCGCCATTATCGGAATGATCAGTGGCGCGGCACGCCGCGGAAGAGGTGGTGGAGGCGGAGGTTTCGGCGGCGGAGGGGGCTTCGGCGGTTTCGGTGGAGGCATGTCCGGCGGCGGAGGTGCGAGTGGCCGTTGGTGAACAAAATAAAACGGAATTCTTGCCTTTGTCGAAGATTAGATATGGTCACCGATGAAGATTAGATATGGTCGCCGGTGAAGTTTAGATTAAGCCGTTGTCAAAAACAGATTTAACTATGAGAAATATATTGCCTTTAGCTATAGTAGCCGCCCTCGGTGCGGTTGTCATTGCGTGTAACAACACAGGGGCCGGGTCTCCGAAGATCCAGCTCGCGACATATCAATATGACACTATTGTTTATGATACACAGGCGGATTCTGCCGATATTCCCGGTTCACAATACTGGAAGATGACAGGAAACGGAGTACTTCCGGTTTCGATCGGCGGAATTGAGATGACCAACCTGCGCGACTCGCTGATGGCGCTCGGCAATGTACAGTTCAATGCAGGTCTTGCGGTTCCGGTGATAGACTCGACGATGAAGTTCACGAGGACAAGAATTGAGCCGGATTCCCTTGGCGGTTCTTATGTGAGCAATGATCTAAGCGTTTACCTCATCACACCGCGTGTGATAGTCTGGGAGAACAAAAACGAAAACTACATTGCCGGTGCCGCTCACGGGATGTACTCGACAACCTATCTGAACTATTCCATCGGCGATCATAAGATCATCACACTTTCGGATCTCTTCAAGAAAGGTTACGAGAAGAAACTGAAAAAAATGCTGAAAGAGAAGCTTGCCGACAACGAAGAAGTGACAAAGGATAATGACCTACCCATTCCGTCGACTTTCTGCATCACGACCGATGGCCTTTCATTTGTCTACGGCCTTTATGAGATCTCGTCCTATTCCGCCGGCGAAATCCGTGTCGACTTCAGCGCCTACGAGTTGACCGACCTCCTCTCGCTGACCGGCTCCGCCCTCCTCGGCGTCAACTGAGCCTACCCTGACCGAAATAACCCATCAACAGACATCGCTCATTGAATGATTTGACCGTACATCAAAAATCATAACCACTTGAATATACTATCAAGTAAACGTTCAAAACTCCGCCAGGAGGTTGCAACGTTTACCCAATGAAGTAAATTCTTGTGGAAATAAAATCTTGCCGATACTGCGTTTTGTCTGACATGTAAATATTTTCTTTTCAGTAGATTACATTTGATATTTGGGGTAATTTTGTCGCAAATACACAACATTTTTGCGACAAAATCAGATTCGATGAATTAAAAATCGGTGAGTTTCGTTTACTAATCAACAATGACGAACCAAATCGCCGACGGGATAGACGCCATAGCCACCGGTCCCAAAACCGAATTATTTTGATAGAATTGTATATGTAGGAGTCTGAGATCCGGGAAATTTTAATGAAGCGCTACTATGTGCGATTTAGAGAATCTTCTCCAAAACTCCGACACTCTGTCGGAGTTTTGCCATGGTGGAATATCAATAAATTGA
>CAYMTQ010000036.1:0-20380 GCA_964393395.1 uncultured Sangeribacter sp. | reverse complement strand
CTACAACTGCGTCCGACCTCGTTAATAATCCGACCTCGTTAACAAGATGAGAAAGTTCCGTGGGGTTCCGATTGCTCCGTATCAGTCTCGGCAGAGCCAACAAAAAATTCCGTAACTTCTTTTTCCTTTCCTGTTCTTTTGAATGAGGGTCTTTTCCTGATTTGAATTGAGTGTCAGGAGGAATGGACCTTGATAAAAGTTGATTCGATCAGGAGGAGTGGAGGTTTGTAAACAGTTGATTCGGTCGGGGTGGGGTCAGAGGGTGAGGGTGAAGCGGGGGTAGAGGAGGCCGCGGCCGCCGAGCTCGGATTTCTGGGTGAGGAGGCCGGCGTTCAGATAGTGGCCGTTGTCTTCGGTCGAGATGCCGAAGTCAAACCATTGCGCATCACGATATACATCCATTATGTGGTCAAACAGCAATGCGAGTGAGCCGTGCGCCCGGCCCTCAGGCGTGGTGGAGATGTATTGGGTATGGATTACACGCCCCGTATTGAATACGCAGATCCCGGCTTCGGCTTGGCCGTTCGGGTTCTTCGCAACCCAGAGTTCTATCTCTGAGGGAAATGATGCGCGAAGACGCGCAAGTTCCTCGCCGCTATGCACGGCGTCCACTCCATGCCGCTCCTGCAGACAGCTGTTGACCAGAGCCATGAAGGAGAGTGCGTCCTCTGTCCTCGAAACCGTGATCCCTTCCCGAAGAGCCCGCTTCATGTTGCGCCGTTGCCGTTCTTCAAATCGCGGACGGTCTGCCAGCGGAAAGGCAGACGAGAGTCCGGCTCCCGTCTGGACGGCTCCGAATCTCCAAAGCGCATAAAGGTCATCGGCCGCGGGAAACTTCCAATATATATATGGTATGGGCTTGTAATCGATTTCCCGAATTCCTTCGGAACGGCACCATTTCAGCCATTCATCAAAAAGCGACATCATGTCGGCTCCGTCAAAATGACGTTCGGGTATAAGCCAGCCTCCGTAGGTCAACCCCTGATGCGAATGAAGAACGCCGTCTTCCGTCAGATTCGCAGGGAGGATAGCCCGGACAGCCCCTTTCTTGATTGCCAGAAGGGAACAATCCTGGAAGCGGTCAGCATGATAATCCATGAATCGTCGGTCCAGGAGAAAAGTTCCGTTGCGGGATTCGGCGACAAACCGGTTCCATTCCGCCTCCCGGTCCCGGGTATAGCGGATAATGGTCCATCCGTCAGTCGTGACTGAATTATGCTGTTGATCGCTCATGTTGATAACATTAAATTTATGGAAGGCTAATGAGCCCCGGTGCACCATTCCCGGAGAGGGATGTAATTCCTGAAACAAGGCAAATCAGAACTGATATGCCCCGTCAGCGGATCCATTCGAGAGGGTTGAGTTTGTCTCGGTTGCGGTAGACTTCGAAATGGAGTTCGCCATGGCCCGGATCATCCATGTTCTCAGCTGCGCTTCCGAGTTTCTGGCCGGCCTTCACCTGGTCACCGACCTTGACCGCCGGAGATTTCAGGTTGCCGTAGGCCGTATAGTAGTTACCATGGTTGACGATGATCACCGTCTGATAGCCCGGGACCATATAGACACCGCTTATCTTGCCAGAGTAGACGGATTTAACTGTCGCTCCTATCGGAACCTCAACGTTGATTCCTGGATTATCATAGACTACTCCCGGGAGATCCGGAAGCTCCTGGCGTCCGAAGCGCGATGTGACGCGCCATGAACCGTCAACCGGACGAGGCAAAGCACCTCTCATCGATGCGAAACCGTTGTCTGCCGAAGACTTGGGTGTGGAGGTCGCCTTGCTGACATTTGCCGAGGCTGTCTCCTTCGTGGTATTGGACGCTTTCGATGCATCGTTCCGGTCACGCGGTTTGCGCTTCCTGGCATCGGCATAATTGCGTCCTTCATCACTCTTCCCGGCCTTTGAATCCTTCTTCTTATCCTGTTTAGGAGCGGTCTCTTTTTTAGGCTGTTCCTTTGCCGACTCTTTTTTCGGTTTAGACTGTTCCTTTTTCCGGGACTGATCTTCTTTCGGGGTTTCGGCGAGAGCCAGTTCGCGTTCTTTCTGTTCAGCAAGCCGTCTTTCCGCCTCGGCTTTTTCACGGGCCTCCCGTTCACGGGCAGCCTGCTCGGCCGCTCTCTTTTCGGCGGCACGGCGCTCAGCTTCGGCGCGCTCCGCGGCGGCCTTCCGTTCCTCTTCCGCAATCAGAGCGGCGATCCGGCTCTTCAGTGCGTTGGCCTCCTGCTGTTTCTTTGAGAGATGGGCGTTCAGCAGGTCACCGTTACGCTTCAGGTCGGCCACGACCGCATCCTGCTCCCTCCCTTTTTTCTCCAGCTCGGCGCTTGCGAGCTGTTCGCGCCTGAGAGCATCGTCCTTCAGATTGCGGGCTTTCGCCAGTTCGCGCTTCTGATCATTCAGCTTCGAAACCCTCCGACCGATCTCTTCACTCTGCTTGTCCTTCCATTCCGAGAAGCGGCGCATGTAGCGCATGCGTCTCATTGCCTGATTGAAGCTGTCCGAAGAAAAGATGAATGCAAGTGCCGATTTGTTTCCGCGTGCGGTCCTCATCTTCTTCACGGCCTTCAGGTATTCAGCCCTCAGTTTTTCAAGCTTGGCCTCATTCTCCGAGATTTGTCCAGAGAGGGATGCGATTTTTGAATCGAGCTTGCCGACATCACCTTTCAGAACCGCTACTTCACCGCGCGTCTTCTCCAGATCGGCATTGATGCGGCCGAGGTCGCCGAGACTCTTCTTCATCTCGGCTTCGTTCCGCTGTAGCTCCTCCTTGGTCCGCTGAATCTCCCGGCGCGTTTCCTCGTGGCGCTTCTTCACGTCGGCCGAAGTCTCCGGACGCCCCTTCTTGTTTCCCTTCTGAGTCGTGGCGTTGGCTTTACCTTTTGTGCCTGCTTTCTGAGTCTGCTTTGATGTGGACTTACCTTTAGGCGCGGCATTCTTATTTCCGGAGCCTTTGCCTTTCGCTGAAGAGCCGGAAGATGATGATTTGCCGCCGGAGCGGGTGCGCCCGGTTTTGCTGTTCCTGTTATTCTTCTTTCCGGAGGCACTCTGGGCGGTCGGTTCCGGAAAGGCCGAAAGCTCAGCCGGACAGATAAGCATCAGGCAGAGGAGGGTTATGAAAGCGGAAAGTTTTCTGTTTATGCTGGGAAACATTTACTGAAAGTTGGAAGATACGGTTTTTGGTGAGTCAGTTTCTTGATCCGGCAGGGAGTTCCGACCTAAATTTTAGAATCAGTTGAAACGGAGAACCTCGCGGAAACTTACCTGCCGGAAGTTTGAGGGGATCTTAAGCCTGTCAAATCCCTTGGCGTCCCATTCCGGAGCATCGAGTTCAATCGTGGCTCCGTATGGACGCTTCCCGCCATTGATCTCGCCGTTGATCTGAAGACGTTCACCGGCCCGGCGGAACGAGAGGTCAAGATAGCCGTCAAACCCCGAATAGACACCGATTATGTTTTCCAATACGCCTAACGGAGAGACGGAATAGCCCATGCTCACTGTTCCGCTGCCCAAAGATTCCTCGGGGATGACAAGAAAATCACCCTTTTCCTGCTGGACTATGCTGACTTTGCCGGCATCCGACGCTTTGAATTCGCCAGATCCGAGAAGTGCGATACGCCCGAGAAATATAGACTGGATTTCGGAGATGAGGTTAGGCTCGGCGTCGAATATCTCCTTGGGATCAGCCTTCCAATAGGTCTGCTTAATCTTATTGATGGCAAGGACCTCCTTGTGGTCCGCTTCAATACGGACAACTTCGCCAAATAGCGGAGCGCGTACGGATATCAGGATTTTCTTGTCATACTCCATGAAAACCTTCAGTGTAGGGCGTATCGGCAGCGCGTCCACAAAGATCTTGCCGTTCAGCATCACCTTCTTCCACGAAGTGTTGTGTGAGGCGATTCTCTCCGCAATCAGCTGCTTTTCCGATCCCGAGAGAGAGTAGAACTCAGGTGTTGCTGGATTTGCCCCGGCCGAAGCTTCGCGTGTCGCAGGCTCCTGTGCGATGATGTCCGCCGGAACCGCGAGTGCGAGGATGAAGGCTGCGGAGAGAGTTGCTTTGCGGATAAGAGAGATTGCGTATGAGGAATTCATTATGTATGTTGCTTATCTGTTGTTTCTGATATATTCTTTGGCCTCCTGATTGTCGGGATCCGATTCAAGTACGAGCTCCCATTGACGGAGCGCCTCGTCCTTGCGTCCGGCCTGCATGAGAATGGCGCCGTAATGGTTTCGGGTTTCGGCCATCTCCTTGTTTATATCCTCTGCAGATTCAGGATGCGCCTGGATTGCCTTTTCATACAGTCCGACGGTTTCCTCGATGACAGAAAGAGCCTCGTCGTTTTTCCCGGACCGGAAAAGAATCCAGGCGAGAGTGTCGGTGTACATCGGATTTTCCGGATCGAGTGTTATCGCCCTTCGCGCCATTTCTTCGGCGCGATCAAGGAACGCACCGTCAAGAGCGAGATAATAGGCATAGTTGTTCAGGACAAGAGGCGAATTCGGGAGGATGATCAGAGCATTCTCGAAGCTGAGCGCCATTTTATCCGTATCTCCTGTCTTGTGATACACATCTCCCATCTCCTGAAATATCGCGCCGAGCGTCATCAGGTCCTCGTATGACATGTCTCTCAATCCGGGTGTGTTGAGGGAGAGCGTATCCGAAGGAGAGATGTCCGGAGAGATGTCGGCGAGCGAAGTGGTCAGGAAATGAAGCGCATGGTCATATTCCCCCTTATCCTGAGCAAGGTAGACACCGATGCTCCGGAGCTGTCTGTCAGGTCCGAGCTCGTTCCATATCCTGTCCAGCTCTTCGAGCGCCACGTCATTCTGCTTGTCGGCGAGATAACCTTGAACCAGCATGGCTCTGGAGAGCTTATCCTCCGGATTTATGCTGACGGCACGCTTGAGGAGTTCAAGACCCTTTGCATTGTGGCCGAGCGAAGTCTCGACCGACCCTTCGAGCAGATAAAGCTGGGCATCCTGCGGAAACTGGCTGTGGAGGGACGTGAAAGCTTCGCGGATCTTATCCTCAGCCGGAGATCCCGGCTCCGGGCGGTTGACATCCAGATATTGTTTCAGAAGCTCAATCTTGTAATCATATTCACCTTCGGGAGCGGTCAGGGCTTCGAAGACCTTATTCTCGAAACGGAGTGTGTCGCCCTGCTGAAGGGCCATCAGACCGATGGTCGCCTTGACCTCGGTGCTGTTGGGATTAAGCCTTTCGGCTTCCTCAAGATACAAGAAGGCACTGTCGGGTGTCTGGTCCGTATATTTCAGTCTGGCGAGCAACAGGAGCGGATACTCATCGCGGGGATGTTCTTTTCGGTACTTTTCAATTTCGGCCGCCGCCTTGTCTGCGGAACCGCTGTGGAGCAGTAGTCCGACTTTGCTCTCGAGTAATTCCGGCGTGGAGCCTTCGCGACGCTCATAAC
This sequence comes from uncultured Sangeribacter sp., assembly GCA_964393395.1. Lineage (GTDB taxonomy): Bacteria > Bacteroidota > Bacteroidia > Bacteroidales > Muribaculaceae > Lepagella. The sequence continues at coordinate 14,947 of CAYMTQ010000036.1, read as the reverse complement.
GAACGAGCGAGCCGAGCACGCTGTCCGGCATTTCGAGGGCGGAGTAGGCCTGCGAGAGCTGGATGAGGTGATAAGGTGTCGGAGAGCCGAGGCTGTCGATACGTTCGAGCACACGCACGGCCTCCCTGGCGGCCGGTTCACCGTTCAGCAGACGCTGAGGTGTCATCATCAGCTGCTGGGCATAAACCCGGCCGAGGGCGTAATCGGCAGGATATTGGTCGATCAGACGCCTCCGGAGATTGAAAGATTCGGTCCACTCCCGGTCGGCCTCCGGTGTCTGGTCACGTCCGGCCATATACATGCGCATCGTGCCGTAGGCGTAGGCCGCCTCGGTATATGTCGTGTCCGTGTCGTACGCTTTCCGGAAATAAGAATAAGCCTCCCCGATGCGGTCATCGGCGGCGGCATCCGCTCCTTCGAGAAAATAATATCTCGCTTTGGTCCGGAGAGCAGAATCCTTCATGCCGGCGTCACCGCGGGATGCTCCGGCGAGCAATCCCGGAACTGCAACGGCCAGCAGGACTATGATAAAAAGATATTTTCTCAATTCTGAAACAGTGTGTGAAATGTCATCCGACGCCGCTGTGGCCGAAAGAACCGTCTTCGCGTTCTGTTCTGTCGAGTCTTGTGACAGTCTCCCAGCGGACGGGAGTGTATTGGGTGATCACCATCTGGCAGATTCTCTCGCCGTCATTGACCGTAAAGGTGTCCTGCCCGGCATTGAGAAGTATGATGCCGATCTCTCCGCGATAGTCACAATCTACGGTACCCGGAGAATTGGCTATCGTGATCCCGTGGTTGAGGGCGAGACCCGAGCGGGGACGGATCTGACATTCATAACCCTGCGGGAGCTGCATGTAGAGTCCCGTGGGAATCAGCGCGCGCTGTCCCGGACCGAGGGTCACGGGTCCTTCAGGAAGGTAGGCCCGGACATCCATTCCGGCGGCTCCCGGGGTTTCGTATGTCGGAAGCGGATGATGACTCTTGTTGATTATCTTGACCGGCAGATGTTTGATGCTCATGTGAAATATTTTTGATTGTCTTGATGTGGAAAAGCTCCACACAAAATTAGTGATAATGTCTAAACAAAACAAAGGTTCCGCCCCGATGTTTGAGGGGACGGAACCGTTTTTGCTTTTCGGGTGCCTGCGGCCGGAGCGGACTCCGGTGCATTTCCGTACGCTTTTTTTACTCGCCGGGAGCGATAGCGTCAGACGGGCAAACCTGTGCGCAGCTTCCGCAGTCGATGCAGGTGTCCGGATCGATGTGATAGATTTCACCCTCGCTGATTGCCTCTACCGGGCAAACAGGCTGACAAGTACCGCATGCGATGCAGGTGTCTCCAATTACGTATGCCATGATGTGTTCTGTGTTTTTATACCCTTCGCCGCCGGGATTGCCTGTTTCAGCAATACCGTCGACTCGGGGCCGGTTGTGTGTTTGTTTTCTGTATGGGTGCAAAATTAAAGCGAATATTCGATTCAGACAACAAATTCGTCATGCTTCCTTCTTATTTAGACAGCGTCTATTTTACGGAAGCCTGACAAGGTCTGTCTTAAGGAGCCGTGTTGCGGAAAGCAGTAGGGGAGATGCCCGTCATGTGCTTGAAATATTTGCCGAAGAAGGACTGATTGGCGAAATTCAGAATCGAGGCTATCTGCTGTATGGTGTGGTCGGTGTTTCGCAGGAGCACTTTCGCCTCCATGACTACATATTGGTCTATCCATTCGCCGGCGGGGCGGCCGCTGATCTCCTTTACGACAGCCGAGAGGTGTTTCGGGGTGATGCAGAGCTGATTGGCATAGAAGGCCACTTCGCGGTGTGTCCGGAAATGTTCGCTGACTGCGATGATGAATTTAGCCATCAGCTCCTCCTTGCGCGATTTCTTGATGTTCACGCTTGCCGGATCCTTGTGCCGGATCTCAAGGATTTCGAGCATCATCGCGTGGAGAAGGCATATCAGTTTCTGTTTCTTGAAAAGCGATGCGGGCTTTGTCAGATCCCGCTCCAGCTTCCTGCAATACTCTTCGAGCGAGCGGACCTCGTCCGGGGCGAGCCGGCTTACGGGCGTAAATGGCTGGTTGATGAGCACCGGAATATACTCGGTCAGTTTCGGAAGTATGTGTTCGAGGATCACCGGCGTGCATATTATGACCTTTGCGTGGAAGTCTTCAGAGGAACAGAAGTCCGTGATATAGTTTTTCGGTGAAAGCTGGATCAGGGATCCTGACTCGGTCTCATACTCTCGCAGGTCGATCTTGACCGATGCTTTTCCTGAAAGCACCAGGCATATAAGAAACGCATCTATCCTCGTCGGAGCCGGGTTTTTCGGAATCGGACCTCCGACATCGAGTATCGCCAGATCCTCTTCCGAGGCTGAATATGAAAGACGCTTTATTATGTCGTTAATCCGGATCCGCAGTTCGACAGGATTTGCCGAATCCGGCTTCTTCAGACTTGTCATCGGTTGTTATTTCCCTCTTTTTTAATGGTTATCCTTCCGTTTATTTCCTGCGGTGCCGGATGCCCTCCTCAAGTGGCGCTTCAGCATACGCGGGATGAAGGAAAGATTTGCACCGAGTGCCCTTAAAAATCCGTAATGGCGTCTCATGATCGAGAAACGTTCCAGAAGCGAGCTGATCTTATTGTGGTCCGTCAGGCCGTCGGTGAGGTAATCTGTCACGACGCGATTCAGGTTGGAGCATCTCACGGGGTCGCTGTTTTCGATGCATCGGATACACCAGTCATAATCGGCCGAGAACCGATAGCGCAGATCGTATGGGGGTGCCAGCTCGCGACGCACCATAAAGGCTTGGTGGCAGACGAGCATCCCCCGGAGGAACGAGTCGCGCGTCAGGAGTGCCGGAGCGCTCAGATGGCGCGGTCCGATTATATTCCCGTCGCTGTCTGTCAGCTGAGTGTCACCATATATTATATCCGCCCCTTTCTGAGCCTCGGCGGCGAAGAGTCCGAGCACGGACGGCGAAGCGAATCTGTCGCCCGCGTTGAGGAAGAGCACATATTTTCCGCGCGCCATGCGGAGACCCTTGTTCATCGCATCATACAGTCCCCGGTCAGGCTCGGAAATCATCCGGATCTTCTTGTTTCCCGTTTCGCGGACAATATCTGTCGTGCGGTCGCGCGAGGCGCCGTCGACTATCACATGCTCGAAATCGCACCAGTCCTGTTCATCGACTGAGCGGAGAGTGGCCGGAAGCGTCTTTTCGGCGTTGAAGGTTATGGTGATGATTGAGATGAGGGGATTCATTGAGGGAATGCGCCGCGCGGAGTGTGGCGTCGGCTGCCAAAATTACGAAATCCCGCCGTATAATCAAAATATCGTGCTTCCGACATTCCGGATGCCTGTCGCCGGGGTGTGCGGCGGCGTCAGTCAGTGGGTGTCCCAGGGTCCGAGATTACGCACTCTCACCGGCATCGCCGACGTCAGCGAATAGCGGCGCGACCCTTCGGGCGCATCCGCATCCCATTTCGAACCGTAAAGCCTCAGCGGACGCTGCGAGGCCCATCCCCACGAGAGGTTGCGGATCCAGAGAGTGGCCAGTCCGCAGAGATGTCGTGCGCGACGGCGCACTTCTCCGATCACTTCGCTCATTCCGCAGACGGCCGTGAGAATGAATTCGAGTGTCTCGCCCGACATTGTCGTGACGCGCACAAAGATCCTGTCGCCGAGAGAGATCTTGCGGTCCTCCTTCTGAGGTGGCCTGAAGAGGGGACTTGAAGGTCCGGTTGCCCATTTTCTCGAAGATGCGGCTCCGCTGTTGATGGTCATCTGTCTTTCCATAATCTGTATGTTTTGTAATCTGTATGTTTTGTTTTATTCCGGTTTTGTCAGAATCGGGACACGGGGCTCAGATTCGGTGATTAACTCTCAGTGTCCCTGATCTTCATGATGCAAAAGTAGAGGGTAATAGTGCCAAAATATTGCATTGAAATATTAAAAGAAGTTAACTCGGACGGAAATTTAAGGCCCGGGAGAATTTTTTTGTCGTTTTGGTTGGTCTCAATCGGCTAAAAAATGTTAAATTTGCGCTCCGAATCGCAGAAATGGTGGAATGGTAGACACGAAGGACTTAAAATCCTTTGGCCCTTACCGGCCGTGTGGGTTCGAGTCCCACTTTCTGTACAAACAGCCCGACTCATGATATCCTGGAGGTTTCAGGGACTGTAAAGTTCCGTTTCATAGAACTTTGAGGTTTCAGGGGCTCCAAGAACTTTCTGTACACTGAAATACATGAAAGCCCAGTTAGATTTTCATCCCGCGTTGCTGAGCGCGCTGAAGAATTACAATGGCGCACGCTTCAAGCAGGATCTGATTGCCGGCATCGTGGTCGGCATCGTCGCGCTTCCTCTTGCGATCGCGTTCGGTATCGCTTCCGGAGTTACACCCGCCGTAGGCTTGACAACAGCCATCATCGGCGGTTTTCTTGTGTCAGCCCTCGGCGGAAACACAGTTCAGATCGGTGGTCCGACCGGTGCGTTCATCGTGATCGTCTACAACATCATCCAGAACTTCGGTCTCTCCGGGCTGGCGATCGCGACATTGCTTGCCGGCTGTATCCTGATCCTGATGGGTGTCTTCCGGCTCGGAACGGTCATCAAGTTCATTCCTTATCCTATTGTCGTAGGCTTCACTGCCGGTATCGCCCTGACGATCTTCTCGACACAGATGCCCGATTTCTTCGGACTCAAGATAGGCGAGGCGGTCCCCGGTGATTTCATCGCGAAGTGGGGCGTATATTTCCGATATGCCTCGACCGTCAGCCTGCCCACTCTTCTTGTCGGAATCGGCTCTCTCCTTATTATCATATTCATTCCCAAGATTTCGAAGAAACTGCCCGGTGCGCTGATGGCGATAGTCATAGTCACACTCGTCGTTTGGCTTCTCAAGGAATTCGCAGGTCTCGAGGGTGTGACCACGATCGGAGACAGATTCGGAGATATGAAAGCGGTGCTTCCGCACGCGGAAAAACTCGATCTGAGCATCGCCTCGATCAACAAACTGCTCCCTTCGGCCTTCACGATAGCGATGCTCGGAGCGATCGAGTCCCTTCTCAGTGCGACGGTAGCCGACGGTGTCACCGGTGGCAGAACGAACAACAACACCGAGCTCATCGGCGAGGGCATAGCCAACATAGTGGTGCCGATATTCGGAGGTATCCCGGTCACGGGCGCCATAGCGCGTACGATGACCAACATCACCAACGGCGGCCGCACACCGGTGGCCGGAATCATCCACTCGCTGGTCCTCCTTGTGATCTTCCTTTTCGCGATGCCGTTGATCAACCTCGTTCCGATGGCCTGTCTCGGCGCCATCCTGATAATGGTCAGCTACAACATGAGCGGATGGCGCACGATCAAGGGGATGATGACCAATCCGCGGGAAGATGTCTCGGTGCTTGTCGTGACATTCCTGTTGACTGTCATATTCGATCTTACGATCGCCATAGAGATCGGCATGCTTCTGGCAGTTGTCCTCTTCCTCAAGCGTGTGACGGAGAACACGCAGATCCGTGTCTATGGCCGTCAGCTTGACGCCGCCGACGGTACGGACCTGACGACTCACGAAGTGCTCGATCTGGCTCCCGGTGTGAGCGTCTATGAGATCGACGGACCCTTCTTCTTCGGTGCGGCTACGAAATTCGATGAAGTCGTGCGCCACACGATGGAGGAAACGCCTGTGGTGCGTATCATCCGCATGAGAAAGGTGCCCTTCATCGACTCGACGGGAATACACAATCTCGAGATACTGATCGACTCCTCCCACCAGGAAGGAATAGCGATCGTCCTTTCGGGCGTCAACGAGCATGTGCGCGATGCGCTCCACAAGGCTCACATCGACGACCGCATCGCATCCGACCGGATCTGTGACCACATCTCGAAAGCGGTGGTCGTCGCGAACCGGCTCGCGTCCGAGGCGAACGAAGGCCGTTATGTGATCTCGAGAAAGATTTAGGCTGCAAAAGACTGCGCCGGTTAAAGCTGGTGCTGTCCGAAGCGTGAAAAGGGATAAAAAAGAGGCAAAATAACGTTTCTTCAAAATTTTAACATTTCGCCTCGCAGACCGCATGGAATGCGGATTTTGACCCCTTCAGATACCCCCTAAATCTTACTTTTTGAAAAAATTTTCTAACAATTTTTTAACTTGGTGTGTTATACTTTCAAAACAAGCAAAAAACGAAATAATCAATAACATCTAATTAAAGTTACACTATGAAAAAAATGATTCTCGCTGCCGCTCTGTTCGCAGGCGCAACTGCTTCAATGAGCGCTCAGGAGCTCACGCTCCAAAAGCCCAGCTTCGGTGACAACTGGCAAGTCGGTCTCGACGGTGGTGCCACCACACTCCTCAAAGGTCATTCGTTCTTCCAGAACATGCGCGGCCTCGTAGGTGTTCACGTTCAGAAACAGATCACTCCCGCAGTCGGTCTCGGTATTGAAGGTCAGTGGGGTATCAATACATCCAACTGGAGAGGCGGAGAGAGCAATGGACTCGCCTTTGACAGCCACTATGTAGGAGCCTACACAGCTGTCAACCTGTGGAACCTTTTCCTCCCCTACGGTGCACAGCAGAACCGTGTATTCGACATCGAGGCTGTAGCCGGTGCAGGATGGGGTCACACCTACAAGCACAAATATGTTGGTACCGAGAGATTCCACGATCAGAATAGCTTCGACACAAAGGTTGGACTTAATTTCAACTTCTATCCCTCAGAGAGAGTGATCATCTCGATCAAACCGTCTGTAACCTGGGATATGTCTGACCCCGCTCTCGCATCCAATCACGGATGGACTCACTCTTCTGCATATTACGATGCAAACTATGCAACGTTCAATATTCAGGCAGGTGTCTCTGTAATCCTTGGCAAGAAATTCCAGTATCTTGAGCCCAACTACAACCTCGATGAGCTCGCAGCTCTCAACGCTCAGGTTAACGCACTCCGTGGCGATCTCGACGCAGCAGGTGTAGCTCTCGCAGCTTCTACAGCTGAAAACGCAGCTCTCGCAGCTCAGCTCGAGGCTTGCCAGAACCAGAAGCCCGTTGTCGTGAAAGAGAACACTGACATCCTCTCCACTATCCGTTACGTCAACTTCGGTCTCGGCAAATCAGTAGTTCCCGCCGACCAGGCTCCCAACGTAGCAGCAGTCGCTTCTTACCTGAAGAATCACCCCGAGGCTAAGGTTGTCATCAAGGGTTACGCTTCTCAGGATGGTCCGGAAGACGTTAACATCCGTCTTGCAAACCAGCGCGCTGAATCAGTGAAGAACATGCTCATCAAGAAGTACGGTATCAAGGCTGACCGCATCGACGCTGAAGGCCAGGGCATCGGACACATGTTCGAGGAAGAAAGCTGGAACCGTGTAGCAGTCTGCATCCTTGACAATGCACCTGTGACCACCACAACAATCAGCAAGTAAAAATTGCGGACAGCGACCGCAAGGTCGATGAAAGCAAGTAAGACAATACACACCTTATAGAAACAACAAGCCGAGAGGGCCCCGACGCAGAGTCGGGGCCCTCTCTTCAGTGTTTCCTCTGTCCATCAGGCCCCCTCATTCAAAAAAGAACAGAATAGAAAATAAGTTACGGACTTTTTTGTACGCTGTAACGAGCCACTTGCGAACGGGGCGGACTTTCGCGGAACTTTTTATTTAAAACGCTGTAACGAGCCACTTGCGAACGGGGCGGACTTTCGCGGAACTTTTTATTTAAATCAAGTTATAAGCTATTTCATGTGACTCTTCTTATCAATAGCATCGATCATCCGGTAAATTCCTCCTGACAAAGGATAGTAGGTTTGTGTAATTTGCGAAACTTGAATTTGGCAATTGGAAAAAATAATATTAATTTTGCACAAATAGAAGGCCAATGCAGAAGCCCCGGTCTGGGGTTCGAACGACGTGTCTGACAAATAGACAGATTGACACAATCGCCACTTACATCCGGCCACAATTCATCTATGAAACATTTTTACATCTTATGCACTTTCCTTTCCTGCGTCATATTTGCTAATGCCGAATCGAAGGGACGTTGTGGTGAAACTCTGGAATGGCGCCTTACAGATTCGGGCGAACTTATCATTTCCGGTCAAGGCCCCATGAAAGACTACGGTGCTGATAATACGCCATGGAATACCTATATGGTCAAAACACTGACTGTCAGTGAAGGAATTACCCACATAGGTTCAAATGCCTTCAGCCACTCACGCATTTATAATGCATCTTTACCGACCGGAGTTACCTCAATCGGGAACAAAGCTTTTGCCAATTGCGGTAACCTCACTTCGCTTCAGCTGCCATACGGGCTCGTGTCTATTGGTGATGATGCATTTTCAGGATGCAAGAACCTTGCAAAGATTGATCTTCCTGCGTCATTGCGTATTATTGGCAAAAAAGCCTTCAAAAATTGCTCTACAATACAGAATCTTGCTATATCCAATCGGCTCGAAGCACTTGGAAGTGATGCTTTTGTTGGTTGTAAAAACCTGCATTCGTTTTCATCCCTTCCGGATTTTGTGACTCCTGTTACTGCCTCAAGATATGGCTTGCCCTCTCGTGTAGTCGATAATTTTTATGAAAAGCGCACAAATATTTCGGAAGAAGTTCCGGTATCTGTTGAAAACTCTGTCCCTCAGACTTCCGATAATCGGAAGGCGGACACCCACGGAAAGATAGAAGCCGGCGTAAGTTACGGAGAATCTGATGTTGACCGTCTTGGTGTTTCAAAGCCACAGAACAATTCAAATACGTTTGTATTCATCATTGCCAACGAAAATTATTCAAGTTTCCCTGATGTCCCCTTTGCTCTGAACGACGGTAATTCTTTTCGAAAATATTGCCTGAATGTCCTCGGTGTACCGAACCGCAATATCACCTTCGAACAGAATGCAACTCTCGGCACTATTTATCAGACAATTGAATACCTTAAACAAATTGATGAGGCATATAAAGGAGACCTCAGCTTCATTATCTATTATGCGGGACATGGAGCACCTGACGAAAAGAACAACAAGGCATATCTGATCCCCTCCGATGCCCACGCAGTCACATCCAAGACATGTTATCCGCTTGATGATCTATACGCGGAACTCGGTTCGCTTAAAGCCCAAAGTGTCAAAGTTTTTATGGATGCATGTTTCAGCGGAACCGGCAGAACTGACGATATGCTTGCACAAGGTGGAAGATCAGTCAGGACCGTACCCAAAAAAAGTGCTCTGACCGGAAATGTAGTCGTTGTCAGTGCTACGTCAAACGACCAGACAGCATGGCATTATAAAGATGAGGGCCATGGACTCTTCACCTATTGCCTGCTTAAGAAACTCCAGGAAACAGGCGGAGATCTTACAATGGGTGAACTATGTGACTATCTTGAGAATGAGGTACCGAAGATGTCGATAGTCATCAACCGTACTGCGCAGACTCCGACATCACAGCACGCCGCAACTATAGGCAACAAATGGAGACTCTGGCAAGTAAAGAAATAATCGATAATCTTAATCTTTCAGACTATGAAAAATAAACTGATAGCATTCTTTCTGTTGTTCCTCGTTTCGATGGGTGTTCAGACCCATGCTCAGAATGCAAATCGCCGGGGCTTTTTTGTCGAGGTGCAAGGCGGAGCCGCGCTCGGCGATGTAATTTCTTTCAATGAGCCCTGGTTAGGATACGATGGCGTGTATCTTAAGGGGGGAGTTACAGGGAGTGTGGATGTCGGATATCGTTTAAGACTTTCCAATCCCTGGGCATTCGATGTCAAATTAGGTTTGTGGAGTGACTTCGCTGATTTCGAAAAGACATGGAATCTGCGCCTTATGCCGGGCTTAAGATGGACCTCTAATGATTTTTCTGGGAATAAAAGTATTTACCTTGCTTTCAATGCCGGATTTGGAATTGGTTCGGATGCTGATTATATGTGTATACCTTTGGAGTTATCAGCAGGCATCAATTTAACTCCCAAGATTTATTTAGGATTATCCTGGATCTACAATCCCAGAGTAGTAAATGATTTGTGGAGTGAAGAAGGAGGAAAGTATATTATGCTTAACGTTCATAACTACAACTCATTAGCTCTCCGCCTCGGTTACAGATTCTGATATTAATATCTACTATAATGAATAAATATATAATTTTAATTATTTTATCTTGCTTCCTCCAAATTGGAATTAGTTCTTGCGAAAAGACGGAACTCAATTTTGAAGAAGAAGAAGAAAAGGAAAATGTTATATCCATAGATCACGATGGATATATAGAAACACAGGGGGCGGTAGATTTAGGTCTCTCCGTAAACTGGGCAGCTGTCAATCTTGATAGTTATTATGGTCTGGATGAAGATTTTTTTGGCTCAGAGTTTAATTTTTCAACACTTGGAGAAAGCTCATGTCCCTATCCTGAAATAGGTGGCACAGTATATGATCACGCCACATCATTATTAGGTGAGGGTTGGCAGACACCATCAAAGGCACAATGGCAAGAGCTGTTTAGCAAATGTAGAGTGACCTTCAAGGAATTCTTTGGCGTTCAGGGATATGTTGTTACCGGTACTACCTACAAAGCTATATTCCTCCCATTGAATTTTGAAGAAATTGGTTACGATTACCATGTATTTCATTCTACTAATTACTGGTCCAGCACCACAGTTGAAGATGGCGCATCACAAGCGTGGTCAGTCAATTTCTCGAATACTGGGAACGATTATAATAAATATAATTTCTTAAAATCTAAAACCTCGAAAAAGGCATTTATAAGACCTGTTCAGAAAAAATGATTGTCAGGATATTTGGGGCTGTGTTTATACTTCTTTTCTCTGTAGCGGCATATTGTAAGGATGTGACTGTATCGGGGAGTTTCAAGTTTGTAGTACCATCTACAATGAGCGATGCACAAGCAAGAGAAATTGCAGAAGAACGTGCTATCGTCAATGCATTGGCTAAGGAGTTCGGGACTATCGTATCAAGCGAAGAATGGTCCGAATATAGAGAAAGTTCTACTGATTCCGATGTATTCTTCTGGCAAATGGCAGACTCATTTGTCAAAGGAGAATGGCTCAGCCATACTGAACCTACGCAATTTAAGAAATATCTGCTTACCGATGGCGAAACGGTTATCGAAGCGTTCGTAAAAGGAAAGGCTCGGAAACTTGAATCTGCTCCAATCAGGCTTGACACATACCTCACCATCCCACGTTCGGGAATAAAAAGCAATCGTTTCCGTTCCGGTAGCCGTTTTAATCTAAGTTTTACCTCACCGGTTGATGGCTTTCTCGCTGTCTATCTATGCGACACATCGGGGCAGGTCCACCGATTGCTCCCTTATGCTCAAGAATCCGGATCTTGCACGCCGGTAGAGGCTATGAAACAATACGAGTTTTTTGATTCACAAGAAGGGGTTAAGGAACAATATACTTTTGAGACCGAAGAAGATGCAGAACGCAATATAATATATGTGCTGTTTTCAACAAAAAACTTCACACGTCCCATAGACACCTTCAACAGCGAAACTAATCTCAGGCAACTTGACTACAATCAATTTGCCTCCTGGGTTGCTTCACTCCGAAGTCTTGACTCAGGTTTCCAGCGCATCCTGCTCCCTGCCGAAATCCAGCGGTAGAACGCCCCCTGAAAAACGTAAAACCAGAATTTATCTCCTTTATTCCGAATACGATTGAATCGAGGTTGAATTCAAACCGTGCAAATCGAAAGTCATACTTTCGATTTGCACGGTTTGGATTCTCAGCTCGATACACATCCACTGAGGGGTGCTGTCTTTGAGAATATTGCCGTTACAGAAATGATCAAAAACCGCTATAATATAGCCAAAGATCCAAATCTATATTTCTATCGTGAAAACTCAGGTCGCGAAGTGGACATTGTTGAGGAATCACCGGACGGGCTGAATATATTCGAGATAAAAGCAGGCGCAACTTTCCAAACAGATTTCACTAAGAACCTCAAATATCTCCGGAACCTTCTTCCCAATATCCGAACTTCGGCAGTAATATACAATGGCCCGACGCAGGGTAAAAAACTATTGAATATCAGAGATATCTAATAGTATCTGAAGTGTTTCCTCTGTCTATCGGATTTATGCATTAGATCTTAGGCTGTGACCCTCAGCAGGCTGACATTTTATGAGTCGGGCATTATTTGGAGGGTTACGAGGAAGCGCCATGTGTGACAAGATTGTATGCTTCTGTAAGGAGCCCAGTCAGATCCGACGCGACCGGGGTTTATAAGGATAGCAGGTTATAATAGTCCCAGTATTCCGCAATTTTTTTGCTGTTCGATAAAACTTACCAATAGTCAAAATGGAGTGACGAAAAAAAGTTGTAAATTTGCAGACGGATTCCAATTGTGGCAGTCACCGGCTGTTGAATTGCGGATATTGGTGCCTTATGGACGTGCTCTGAATTTCTCCGGATATTGGTGTATTGCGAGCGGAATCCGAAGTTTCAGTTCACTAACTTATTTTTTCATGAGAAAAATTTTACCTCTGGGTTTGCTGTGTATGGCTCTGGGAGCCGTTCCGGCTTTCGGTGCGCACGTGACACCTCAGCAGGCTCTCAGCCGTCTTTCCCAATCCGGCGGTGCCCATCGGGCCAAGGCTTCCGGAATGAGCGAGAAGTCATGCATCACACTCGACCACCTTTATGTTTTTGAGAATGAAGATGGCATCATCATCCTTCCCGATGATGACCGCGCTCCTGCATTGCTCGGATATTGCGACGATACATCTTTTGCTCCCGATGAGAACCCCTCGTTCAAAGCGTGGCTCGAATTCTACAACAAGGAACTTTCAACACTTTCCCAGGCCCCTGAGAAGGCATTTTCCCGGGCTTCTGAGAATAAGGTAGCTCCGGCCGCATCCGAACGTCCGAAAAGAGCCGCCATTTCTCCTCTTGTCTCAACAAAATGGAATCAGAGCGAGCCTTACAATAACCTCTGTCCCGAACTCGACGGAGAGCGTAGCGTCACTGGCTGTGTCGCAACGGCGATGGCTCAGATCATGAACTATCATCAGTGGCCCGATAAAGGAACAGGCACACATTCCTATTATTGGGAAAAAGGTGGAAAGGAGCTCTCATTCGATTTCGGGTCAACTACGTTCGACTGGGGAAACATGCTTCCGGAATATGACGAAACCGCTTCGGAAGAACAGTGTAATGCAGTCGCGACTCTCATGAGCGCATGTGGCATAGCTGCCAACATGGCTTATTCTCCTGCTGCAAGCGGAGCCAATAATGCCGTTGCGGCACGAGGTTTGATCGAATATCTCAAATATGATGAAGGTGCGCGACAGGTATTACGTCAATATTATGGGCTCTATGAATGGGAAGATCTTGTTTATGAAGAGATTCAGGAAGGGAGGCCGGTTTATTATTCCGGTTCCAGTGATGGAGGCGGTCACGCATTTGTGTGTGACGGATACTCAGCCGACGGTTTCTTCCATATAAACTGGGGCTGGGGCGGTTATTATGACGGATATTTCCTTCTGACAGCCCTGACTCCCGCAGGCCAGGGAATCGGAGGGGGCACTCCTGATGGGTATAATCAGGCTCAGGCAGCAATTCTCGGGCTTCAGCCGAAAACCGCCAATTCGAGCAAATCATATTTCCTGCTCGGTGAGGATTTCTACCTGTATAATGATTATCAATACTGCCACACGGGCGATATGGTGCAGTTTTATGCCGGCATATATAACTACTCCTTGTGGGATTGTCCTGAAGGAAGCATGACAGGCGTCAAATTCACTTCTGAAAATGGAGACGTGCAGTACGCGACAGCTCAATCCTATGATGGATTTACCTATCTTTACGGTTATCAGAATTTAACATTCTACATTCCGTCGCTGAGCCCCGGAAAATATACGCTGACTCCTGTTTACAGAATTGAAAACGGTCCCTGGACAGAGGTGAGGTTGCAGTTTGGAAAAAATACAAGTTACGATCTTATTGTTTCTCAAGACGGTTCGTGTGAGTTCTCAATCCCCGATACCAATCCGGGACTTGAGGTTGAATCCATCACCTATCCGACCACGTTATTCACCGGCCGTCAGTTCTCCTTGTCCATGACCATTAAAAATCCGACAGAGAAGGAATTCTATGGCGAGATCCGACCGGTATTGTTTGATAATACTTGGAAGATCGTTGCCCAATGCAGTGACTTCGTCATGGATATAATGCCTGGAGAGACAGAAAGTATGGAAAACATAGGCTGTCTGTTTACAAGCGCGACAGATGAAGAACTCGAACCCGGAAAATATATCTTCGGTTTAGTGTATGATACCGGAGAATTGATGGTGGATAGGACAGGATATTGGTATCTGTATTATGATCGGTCTGATCTTATCACACTCGCTGAGGCACCCGAGGAAACAATAATGGAGTTCACGGGCTTCAGCCTCGTCGGTGAGAACCCGATAAAGAATCCCGGAGAAGTGACCTTTGATTACGGAATCAAATGTGCAGAGGGTTATTTCTGTGATAACCTCCTGATTCACTTCTACACCGCAGGCGAAGACAGCTACATCCACTCCGGAGTCTATTACTATACTCCTTTGATCTCATTACAAGGAGGAGAAGAATTCAACGGATCTGTTACCACCGACCTGTCGTCACTTGAAAACGGCGAATATTATGCCTTCTTATTCTGTGGCGAGGAATATACAGGTGGCATTAAATTAGAGATCGAGCAGGATGTGACTTCGGTCAAAGCTCCCGATTCCGAGGCTTCAGAAGATGTCATTTATGATCTCTATGGCAGACGTGTTCACGGCGAACCCGTCCCCGGTCTCTATATACGCAACGGACGCAAGATCCTCGTCCGCTGATCCACCAACCCATATATACAAAGGCGTCCCCGACCGGCACATAGCCCCCGGGGACGCCTTGTTTTTGATTTATGTTGGAATTATCGGAGATATATCTCAAAGG
>CAYMTQ010000035.1:0-20446 GCA_964393395.1 uncultured Sangeribacter sp. | reverse complement strand
CTGAAGACCGCGGAGCATGTCATACATGTGCAGATATGCCTGAACGTGGCATGCGACGAAGTTCGGAGTGTTCACAAGATATGTCGAGCGGATGGGCTCGTCACCGAAGCGGAGGTGAGAGCAGGTGAAACCGCCCGATTGCTTTGAGTCGTAAGAGAAATATGCCTGACAATATTTGTCGGTATTGTCACCGATGATCTTCACCGAGTTCTTGTTTGCACCGACTGTTCCGTCCGCGCCGAGACCGAAGAACTTGGCGGCGAAAATGCTCTTACCGCCGAGGTGCATCTCAGGGAGCTGAGGAAGCGAAAGATATGTCACGTCATCCTCGATGCCGATTGTGAAGCCGTTCTTGGGCTCGGGAAGAGCGAGATTCTCATAGACCGCACGGATCTGGGCCGGAGTGGTGTCCTTCGAGCTCAGGCCATAACGTCCGCCGACGATCACCGGAGCATCCTCCTTGCCATAGAAGCAATCCTTCACGTCCAGATAAAGGGGCTCGCCAAGTGCGCCGGGTTCTTTGGTGCGGTCGAGGACGGCGATGCGTTTCGCGGTCTTGGGGACAGCGGCGAGGAAATGGCGTGCCGAGAACGGACGGTAGAGGTGAACGCTGACGAGACCTACCTTCTCGCCCTTTCCGCGGAGATAGTCGATAGTCTCGCGTGTAGCCTCAGTTACAGAGCCCATGGCGATGATCACGCGGTCAGCCTCAGGATCTCCATAGTAGTCGAAGAGGTTGTATTCACGGCCGGTGATCTTCGTGATTTCCTTCATATACTGCTCCACGATTTCGGGAACAGCCTCATAGTACTTGTTAGAAGCTTCCCTGTGCTGGAAGAATACATCGGGATTCTCGGCCATGCCGCGGGCAACGGGCGATTCAGGGTTCAGCGCGCGATTGCGGAACTCAGCCAGAGCCTCATGATCGATCAGCGGGGCGAGATCATCCTGATTCATCTCCTCGATCTTCTGGATCTCGTGTGAAGTGCGGAATCCGTCAAAGAAATTGACGAACGGCACACGGCTCTTGATTGCCGAAAGGTGTGCGACACCGGCAAGGTCCATAACCTCCTGGACCGAACCTTCGCAAAGCATTGCGAAACCAGTCTGGCGTGCAGACATCACGTCCTGATGATCTCCGAAAATGGAGAGGGCGTGAGATGCCAGCGTACGAGCCGAAACGTGGAACACGCAGGGGAGAAGTTCTCCGGCGATCTTATACATGTTGGGGATCATCAGCAGAAGACCCTGCGAAGCGGTGTAGGTGGTAGTCAGCGCGCCGGCCTGGAGAGAACCGTGGACAGCACCTGCGGCGCCGCCCTCACTCTGCATCTCCTGAACGAGAACCGTCTCGCCGAAGATATTTTTTCTGCCTGCTGCGCTCCAGTCATCCACATACTCCGCCATTGTCGACGAAGGTGTGATGGGATAGATGGCTGCGACTTCGGTGAACATGTAGCTTACATGTGCGGCCGCCTGGTTGCCATCGCAAGTCACAAATTTCTTTGCTTTGCTCATAAGTGTCTTTATATAAGTCTAAAATAAATTCAATTTCCCCTGTTGCGGGGTCTGAAAAACTGACATCAGGTTTCGCCTTCTGGCAAACCTCGTGTGAATCCACAAAATTACTAATAATTTCGGAAACAGTCAATATCCCGTTTGGCTTCCGATGCTCAGAACGGTGCCCTTTCGGACGCCGCGGAACCGGTTCCCGGGACAAGCGAACCGATCAGGGATTCGACCAATGTCGTGACAGGAATGACCGTTCCGTCGGCCGGGAAACTGACTAGAGGAGAGAGCGTGCATATCCAGAGTCCATCCTTGCCGTCAGTCTTGCTTCCCCATTTTATGCGGGCCTGGACGGTCGCTGTCCCGTTATATCTCAGGTAGGTCCCGGTGTTGCTGTCCAGAATTTCCGCAGTCCGGTCTATTTCTTTCTTCGCCTCGTCTTCAGACATCCCGCTGAGGTTGTCGAGAATGAAGTGAAGACCGAAGAACTTATCTGTAGGACGGCTCGAGGTATTGATCTGGACACGGCCGAGAATATCCACACATGCAGAGGCATTGCTGATCAGCAGAAGAGCCTCTTCAGGTTTCTTCAGGCTGACGATATACATCAGGTCGGTCAGATGATCGCCGTTTGCTTCCGCCACACCATTGCTAAGCATCTTGCCCATTGAATTCAGGGTATAGCGGGCCTCGATCCTGCGGTTGGTCACGCTGAGATCAGCATCGGCTTCCATGCCGGCGGCTGAAGCAGTCACTTCGGCCTTTATGTCCATTGTCCCGTCATCTTTTTTATCAACGTTAAATTCCACACGGCTCCGGGCCACCGTGTTGCCGGCAACCTGATAGACAGCCTCGACTTGGGTCGGAATATTGAGCACCGTCGCTGTATAATAGACATCATTGCCTTTCCATTGCTCCTCGTTGAAGCTGTAGACAAACGTCTTCTCCGAAGCTGAGACGATGAATGAACGCGGAGCCCCTTCCGCACCGGCAAACCGGAATTCAATATCTTTTGAATCACCGGTCTTCACCCATTCTCCGCTTCCCGGTTCATACACACCCGACAGATCCGCAAATGTGTATGAGTTGATAATATTGAAAGAGGCACGGGTGAAGGCAATGGCGTCGGCACGGGACGCGCCAGACGTCATCTCCGAGAGCCACGAAGCCGGGTTTGCCGGAAAGAAATCTTCGATATCAATTCCGGAACCGATGTTTTCAAGTATCTCCAATCCGGCTTTCCTCCAGGACCCTGGGGCTTGCAATGTCCCGTATGCTGTCTTGAAATAGGTTGCCTCAGCTACTAACTGACCGATAGCTTCCACATTTAGGGATGCTTCGGCCATGGTCGCCGTTTCAGCGAGAAAAGCCGCCTGGGCCTGAGGAGAAAGCTGTTCCATCTGACCCTCACCTGTCGGCACGATCGAATCCGGTTCGCGATATTCCGGTTCGTCACTGCTGCAGGATCCGAAAGAAACGATTGCCAGCAGGCCGGCAAGCACTTGGAATAATATTTTTTTCATCTCAATAGCTAACTTATTGCTTTATAAGACATCACCATGTGTCTTATGAATTATCTAATGGCCTGGAAGTATTCTGTTATTCCGCATTGACCCATGCGTGAATGTAGACCGGTTTGTAGGTCAATCGGACTTTCTCACCTTCGGGAGGCGTCAGAGCCTTGATTATCTTCGCGACTGTCTTTCCGGAAGCTCCGACACCGGCGACGCCTGTATCCTTCAGATGGAGCAATGCCTTCCGGGGAGTATCGAACTCGAGGGTTATATCCTCGCTTTCAATAAAGTAGCCGTCGAAAATCTCACTTATCATTTCTTCGATTTCCTTTTGCCCGAGATAGAGAAGGGGGGCAGGGCGAAGTGAATCGAGCTGTTCGAGATTTCCGGCGAGGAAAGTCGAGCAGACGAGATGTCCACCCGGAGTCAGGTGTTCACGGATATTTTCGAAGAACCGTCTGAGGTTCGCAAACCACTGTATCGAAGAAGAGCTGAGGATGATATCCCATTTTGTCCCGGCACTCTCGATCCACTGTTCGGCATCGGCCTTGATGAAAGTCTCGTCTCCGCGGAAACCCACAGTCGAAATGTCATAGATGTCGACAAGGTGGAGGTGGGTCAGTTCGAGTTTCGGGCGGAACAGACGGGTAAAGACACCGGCTCCGGGTCCGATTTCGAGAGCACTGACGGGTGTGTTCCCGAGATCCGGAATCAGTGATGCAAGATGCTCGGCAATCTTTTTCTGGGCGATGGCGCTCGAGGGGTATTTCTCGTGGGAGGCTGAGAAACTGCGCGCAACCTTAGCCAGATCAGCGATCTGAGACCTTACGAAAGAGGAAATGTCAGCGAAATGGGAGCCCTCATTGACAATAATCTCCGTGCTGTGCCCGCGCGAATAATCCTCCCAAGCGGCTTTCTGATTGGAGGCAGGGAAGATAGCATCATTCTGCGAAATGAAGATTCGGCGCCACGGAAGGCGGGGCTTATCGAAAGCGGTTTTTGCGAAGAGCAGGAGCTGGGAGCGCAGTTCCTCGATTGACTCATCAGTTCTCAGACGGTTAGCCACGTTCAGATACTCAGTAGCTGAACCGCACATGCGTTTCTGGAACTTCTGGAGATTTCTTTCCGAAAGTCCGACTGCTGTTCCGATGAAAATGTCCGTGGGGATGCCCTTTTCGTCGCTGACCGGGTCAGGAGTGCCGTTGATCGCGAATGCGGCCGTGATCGGAGAATCGCCAAAAGCCTTTTCCGAGGCTGCGACGCCGAGCGACCATGCAAAGAGGTAGATAGTAGTGTAGTTCTCTAATATTTCGGTCGGGAAACTGAAGTCATGATAAGCGTGGCAGACAAGAATATCCCATCCTTCCAATTCAAGAGATTCATAAAGTGCCGGGCCTGTGCTCCAGCCCGTAGCTATGATGACAAGGCGTTTGTTGCCTTCGGATTGACGAAGAAACGTGTATTTCATTCCGTGATATTCGACCGGACGGACTCGCCGTCCCTTAACCGCCATTTTCCGAGGCGGGGTCTTTATTACGCAAAACTACAAAAAAAGCCTGTAATCGCCAAGAGAAAGCCGGTGAAAGGGAAAGCTCGAGTGAATCTTCAGACTGATGGAACCGGCTGAGGCGATTTAACTGATGGAACCGGCTGAAGCGATTTAAAGGGAGTCGGCTGCCTCTTTGAGTGCTTTATGTGTGAGTTCGACCGTCTCTTCAGGCAACGAGGCATGGAGAGAGAACCGGATCCTTTCTGTCCCCGGGGGAACGGTCGGACGCCTGATCGGAAGGGCGAGGATTCCGTGTTCCTTCAGCCGGGTACTCAGGGCGACGGCCCTTTCGGAGGAGCCTGTCATGAGAGGGACTATCTGTGAAGATGAGACCGGGACATTTTTCAGACCCGGAGAAAAAGAATTGTTCAGCGCTACAATCATCTGCCTGAACCCGAGCGAGATGTTCGCAAGGCGCCCGCGGCGGTCATCAGCATTCAATATCTTCCGGAAAATGAAACGGCTCCATTCGGCATTGGCCGGAGGGAGTGCGGTCGAAAAGATGAACGGCCTCGACGTGTTCACGAGCCATTGTTTAAGGTCGTCGCCACAGATTGCAAAAGCACCGGCAGAGGCTCCGGCTTTTCCGAAAGTGCCGACCGTCACATCGGTCAGATTCCTGAATTGCGGCATCGCGGTGAATCCAAGTCCCCGCGGACCGAATACGCCGAAAGCATGTGCTTCATCGACATAGAGCATGATCTTCGGATCCGATGCTTTGATTTCAGCTATCTCCGCGAGCGGGGCAATGTCACCGTCCATGCTGAACACTGATTCCGTGACGATCACGATTCTCCCGGCTTCATTCCGATGTTTTTCGATCAGCTTCTTCAGGGAGGCGACGTTATTGTGATGAAACCTGTAAAACGGTGCTCCGGAAAGCCTCAGACCGTCAATAATCGAAGCATGCACAAGCTTGTCTGCCAGAAAAACCGTTCCGGGCACAGAGGCCAGAGATCCGATTATTCCGACATTGGCATGAAAGCCCGAATTGAAAAGCAGGGCGGGACGTCCATAGGCGTTCTGAAGTTCATCCTCAAATGCAAGATGTGACTCCTGGCGGACAGAGAGCAGTCTTGAAGCCGAGGAGGTGAAGAGGAGAGGTCTGCCGTGCCTGCTATCGAGAAATTCCTCCTCAAGAACGGCCGCGTCAGCTCCGAAACCGAGATAATCGTTTCCGCTCAGGTCAATGAATCTACCCTTCAGAGGCGATGGAATCCTCCTCAGGTTCGATGAACTGTCAAGAGCCTGAAGTAATTCTCTGATAACTTCCATCAGGACTTGTTTTTAGACTCCAGTGCAGGCTTCTCGTGAAGTTCCCGGATTATGTCGAGCAATGAGTCACACAATATTTCGACCTGTTCGTCCGTGACGGCAAGGAACGGAGGCATGATGTATGCGTTGCAGTTGAAGGGCCTGATCCAGACACCTTTCTCAACGCATCTCTTTTGAAATTCGGCCATGTTGACCGGTTCCTTGGTCTGGACGACACCAATGGCTCCAAGCACGCGGACGTCAGCGACCGACTCCCAATCTGCAGCCTTCGCAAGTTTTTTCCTCATTATCTCCTCGATCCGGGAAATCCTTTCCTTCCAGTTGGAAGCAAGGAGTTTGCGTGTCGAGGCTACTGCGACCGCGCAAGCGAGCGGATTGGCCATGAACGTCGGGCCGTGCATGATGCAATGAGCGGAAGAATCGGCGATCCTCCGGGCGACTTCTGCGTTTGTCACCACGGCAGAGAATGTCATGTATCCTCCTGTCAGAGCCTTGCCGATCAGCATGATGTCTGGTTCGACACCGGCATGTTCCCATGCGAAGAGTTTACCGGTACGTCCGAAACCGGTGGCGATCTCATCGAAAATCAGAAGGATTCCGTGTCGGTCACACTCCTCGCGCAACCGTCTGAGGTATTGCGGATGATAGAAACGCATTCCACCGGCTCCCTGGACCACAGGTTCGAGAATCACGGCCGCGATTGTGTCACCTTTTTCTTCAAGAAGACGTTTCATCGGCCCGAAGTCCTTTTCGTCCCATTCATCGCCGAAACGACACTGAGGTGCATCGACGAAATGACGGATGGGAAGAGCGGATCCGAAAGCTCCGTGCATACCCGTCACCGGATCACAAACGGACATCGCATTCCATGTGTCGCCGTGGTATCCGGAGCGGATCGTGGCGAAATTGGTGCGTTTCGGATCATCATGAGCCTGGACGGCCATTTTCATGGCTACTTCCGTGGCCACAGATCCTGAATCGGCATAGAAAATATGCTCCATCGAAGGGGGGAGGATCGAAAGAAGAAGCTTGCCGAGTTCGATTGCCGGCTCATGGGTGAGACCGCCGAACATTACATGGCTCATCCGGTCGATCTGAGCCTTCGCGGCGGCGTTGAGGTCCGGATCGTTATATCCGTGGATCACACACCACCATGAAGACATGCCGTCGATAAGGTGACGCCCGTCCTCAAGAATGATCTCAGCCCCCTCCGCACGGGATACCTTATATGTCGGAAGAGGGTTGTCTGTGGATGTATATGGATGCCAGAGATGAAGGCGGTCAAATTGGTCGTGTATCATGTTTCCTTTGGTTGCTGTCAGACGGGGTCCACGTCATAGTAGATCTGTGAAGTCCTGATCGGGGGTTCCTGAGCGAGACCCGCATAAACCTCCCGGAGATACTTCTTGACGTTTTTCATCGAGGCCTCGGTCTCGATCTTGATCATGACAGACTGTATGAAATAGTTTGATATTCTGGAGACAAAAGGTTTTTCAGGGCCGAGGACGCGGTTGCCCAGAGAAGATCGGAGAGTCGTTGCCAGGAGCCGTGCGGCGGCGTCACACATCTCAGCATCCTTATTGCGCAGATAGACAGTAATGATCCGTGTGAAAGGAGGGTAACCGAGCCTGTGACGTCCTTCGAGCTCCCTTTGATAAAATCCGGTATAATCATGTCGTTTCACAAAGTCCAGGACCGGATTCTCGGCTTGAGAGGTCTGGACGAATACCGTTCCCGGCTCACCCTTTCTTCCGGCGCGGCCTGATACCTGCTCGAGCATATTGAAGGCCCTCTCGTTGCTTCTGAAATCCGGAAAATTCAGGAGTGTATCGGCCGATATGATTCCGACTGTCTTCACATGTTCGAAATCGAGTCCCTTGGATATCATCTGGGTTCCTACGAGGATGTCTGTCGATCCCTCCGCAAATTTCTCAATTATCTCCTGATAAGAGTCCTTGTTGCGTGTCGTGTCGAGATCCATCCTGCTGATACGCGCCGCCGGAAAACGGTCGTGTATCTCTTCTTCGATTCTCTCGGTGCCATATCCGAAGACACCTATATGGTTCTCCTCGCAGGCCGGACAAAGTTTCGGGAGCATCTCGGCATAGCCGCAATAGTGACATCTCAACATCCCGGTATTCTTGTGATAGACGAGGGATACATCGCAGTTACGGCATTTCGGGGTCCAGCCGCAGACCTGGCAGACGACAACGGGAGCAAAGCCCCTCCGGTTCTGGAACATGATCGTCTGATTGCCGTCCGCGAGGGTCTTGTCGGTCGCCAGCTTCAGATCTTTCGAAAGGATTCCGAAGTTAAGCTTCTCCTTGCGCTGGCGGCGCATATCGACGATTCGCACTTCCGGGAGAGAGGCCCCTTGATAGCGTTCTGTCAGCTCAGTGAGCCCGTATTTACCGTTTGAAGCCTTGTAATATGTCTCGACAGAAGGAGTGGCTGAACCGAGAAGTGTTTTGGCGCCGTGCATTCCGGCGAGCACAATGGCTGTGTCCCGGGCATTGTATCGCGGAGCCGGATCATATTGTTTATAGGATGATTCATGTTCCTCGTCGACAATCACGAGTCCGAGTTTGTGAAACGGAAGGAAAACCGCCGACCGTGCCCCGAGAATAATCAGGGGCTCATTTGTCGAGAGTAGCCGTCGGTATATATCTGTCCGTTCATTGTCCGAAAATTTGGAGTGATAAACGAGCAGGAGGTTGCCGAACATCTTGCGGAGCCTGTCGGTCAGCTGAGTCGTCAGCGATATTTCAGGCACGAGGAACAGCACTTGTTTCCCCTCCTCGAGAACGCGGTTCATCAAGTGAGCGTATATCTCGGTCTTGCCGCTTCCGGTGACACCGCGCAGAAGCGTGACATCCTTTGAGCGGAAATTGTCCGTGATGCTTTTCCGGGCCACTTCCTGTGCTTCGGACAGAGTCGGCAGAACAGGAGCCGAAGAGCGCTGAAGGGAAGAAGAAAAGCGGTTTACCGTCTGCCGGGTAATCCGGAATATTCCCTTGTCCTGCATGCTTTTCAGCACGGCGGGGGAGACGCCGGCCCTTTTCATAAGGTCCTCCTTGAGGACTCTCGCGGGCTCATTGCGACGGTTCATCCATCCCGACATGTCGAGATAAGCCATCAGCGCATTCTGCTGTTTCGGAGAACGGGCGACGGCATTCATTGCCGGATGGAGCGATTCTGGATCCGTTCTGTCGGCCAGCAGTTCGACGACATTGAGCTTTTTCGGGCGATAACGGTCACGAAGCTTTTCATCGAGTTCGACGATTCCTGCCTCGAGCATTCTGTTGATCGTGGAGGTAAGGTTCGTGGCGGCGAGCTTATTTTCAAGCTCAGCGATCCTCAGCTTCTTTTCAGTTTCGAGAAGAGAGACAATGCTTTCCATCCTTTCCGTCAGACGGAATCCTTCCGGAGCTTCGAAGTCGGGGTTAAGGGTGACGGTCGTCTCGCTTTCAGGTTTGAGTCCGGAAGGGAGCGCGGCCCTCATCACTTCACCCGGGGAACAGAGGTAATATTCCGCGACCCAGTCCCAAAGCTTCAGCTGAGGGAATCTGACGACGGGTGTCGGATCGAGCATTTCGATGACCGGCTTGACCTCATAGTCCGAAGGAGGGGCCGATCTGAAGCTGGAGACGACAGCGGTATAGAATTTTTTCCGTCCGAACTGCACGAGAACACGCGAGCCGACCGAAAGACGCGATTGCATCTCGGCCGGCACGCTGTATGTGAATGTCGAATATATCGGCAACGGAAGAATTACCTCAACAAACATCGACGGTTTTGATGAAACGAAGATGTGCCATTATTAACGTGACGGTTACATCATTTTGGCACACCTTTATCTGAAAACAATGTTAGAACAGATAGGCGAGGTTAATCTGCCAGTTTGACGAACGGGCAGAGAAGTTCTCGAGCTTCGCCGTGCGGGTGCAGTAGGTGACACCCCAGTTATATCCGGCCGAGAGCTGGATATGCTTGATCACCTCCGCACCTATTCCGACTTGAATTCCGACTGATCCTGCCGGGACATCAAAAAGCTCTTTCTGGGTAGAAGAACATTGGAACTGGAAGAGCGGACCGGCATAGGCAAAAGGTGCGACATAATCCTCGACTCCGTTCAGCCTTGTCCATTTGAAGCGGAGGTTAACGGGAACCTGAATGGTGTGGAGACGGACTTTCTCATTTCCCCATCTGTCGGCCCAGACCTTCTTGGATCCGAAGTCGACGTCAGACCCGACCATTGCATAACGGAGGCCGAAGTCGATTCCGAATCCGATTCCGGGAATCATCAGCTCCCCGACGATGCCGGCATTGAAACCGCATGCATCCTTGCTCGGAACGAGTTTCTGCTTCCATGTGAAATGGGTCACGTTCAGGCCGACGGTCGGTCCCCATCGGAATGCGGCCGAAGCCGTGAGAAAGAGTGTCAGAAGAAGGATGACTAATAGAGATTTTCTCATCAGTCAGATCGGTATTTTCAGATTGTTAGAAAAGATATGCGGCAGTAACGGTCCAGTAGCTGTTCTTGGCCTTGATGTCATTCTTGAAATGATGATCCGGAAGGTCGGGAACATAGTTCATGGCGTTGTTGATTCCGAAGCCGTATGAACCCTGGATCTGGAGGTGCTTGAAGAACTCGAAGCCGAGGCCGACGTTCCATGCCACCTGGCAGGTTTTGGATTTGAAATCATCGACGATATGTTTGCTGACCTTGAATGCAAAGGAGGGACCAGTGTAGACGTAAGGCTTGAAGATATCGGCGATCATCGGGATGCCGAGCTTATACTTCACGTTGATTGGAATTTCAATGAAGTCCTTTCCGAACGATTCGCTTTTCAGAATGTCGCGGAAATCATGTTTCGCGATTGCCTCGGCATTCATTCTTGTGTACATCACAGAAGCGTCGAAGCCGATGCCGACAACGGGAATCATGATCTCAGCCATGACGCCGCCTGTCCAGCCGCAGCGGTTGTCGGATTTGAACAACTCATTCTTGTCGAAGTGGAATTCATTGACGTTGAGGCCGGCCTTGATACCGAAGCGGAGGCCTGCGTTTGCGCTGATAGCCGTACAGAAGACTACGGCAAGCATAAGTGCGATTTTCCGGAACTTGTTCATAGTGGATTCAATTATTTGCCAGAGTTATATTTTATGCCAAAGTTACAAAAACTTTGTCAGTCTGCAAAAATGCTGTTTTCCCACAGCATCATCTTCATCTCCTTCCCGTCGAAACAGATATAGCTGAAAGTCCGGATCCATTCTCCAAGAATAAACATCTCGGAAGTCGGCGAAAGCTCTTCGCGGGCGAAGACGTGAATATGTCCGAAGACAAAATAGTTGATGTCGGGTTGCGTCTCGAGTATGCCGCGGGAGTAGACCGCGAGATTCCTGATGTATGGTTCGGGATCGTAGGTGTCGGGCTTTGCGGTGAGATCCGGTTTACGGGCTTCCCCGGTCTTGCGGCTGTGGCCGCTCCAGGCGTAGGCAAACGGAATGGTCCACCGCGGGTGGATTCCGGAATAAAGCCATTGGGCGAAGCGGTTCCTGAAAACGGACCGGATGATCCTGAATCCGAACGAGGTTTTCCCGAGTCCGTCACCGTGGGCCATGAAAAATTTTTTCCCGTAGATCGTGCGCTCCACGATTCCGTCAATGACTTCTATTCCGAGCTCATTGGGGATATAGTCGCGGATCCATATATCGTGGTTGCCGATGATCCAGGTGATTTTTATTCCGGAGTCGCTGAGTTCGGCGAGTTTGCCGAAGAAGCGCACGAATCCTCTCGGAACGACATACCGGTATTCATACCAATAGTCAAGAACGTCGCCGAGCAGATAAATCTCGGCTGCATCTTTGCGGATATGTTCGAGAAAAGACACGATTCTCTTCTCCGCCTCACGTGTCCGGGGCAGATAAGGAGCGCCGAGGTGCAGATCTGAAAGGAAATAGACCTTAGATCTCTGAGACTCTGACATTTCGTGATCTAAAAAATTCCTTAATCAGAGAAAGCCGAGTTCGAGCTTGGCCTCTTCACTCATCATGTTCTGGTCCCATACAGGATCGAAGACAAGACGTAGGTCAACACCCTTGATGTCATCAATGCTGACAAGTTTCTGGCGGACATCTTCGAGAATGAAATCCGCGGCGGGACAGTTCGGGGCAGTGAGAGTCATGTCAACATGCAGCATATCGTCCGACGGGTCATAGTCGATCTTGTAGATCAGTCCGAGATCGTACACATTGACCGGAATCTCAGGGTCGAAGACAGTGCGCAGAAGTTCAATAGCCCGGTTTGTCACGCGGAGTGACTTGTCAGTATCGGCCTCAATCTTCTTAGAGCCCCCGTTATCGGTTGCGGGAATTTTAGTATCTTCAGTTTCCATTGTTGTTTTCTTGGTTAACGTTTCCGGGAAGGTCCCTGTTCACGTCGGCTTCGCGTCTTTCGCGATATTCCTGACGGCGTTTCAGGACGAAATAGAGCGCAATTATGACCGCCGTCTCGGAACCGGCCGTGAGCCAGAATTTCAGTGATTCACCGTGCTCGAGGAGCCGGATTCCGAACCTGAAAGTCATGAAAAGGAAATATACAGTCAGGACTGCCGGCAGCCATATATACTTTTTTCTCAGCAGACTACCGGTTGTTTTCATCGTTCATTACTTTAAAGGGAGAATTGTCCGGCGAGAATTGACCGGATTTGAGGAAAGAATAGATTTTCAGGCAAGCGTAGGCATCAAGTGCGGCATAACCCTGCTGGTATGCCGTCAGTTCCGGTGCTTCCCAGTTGGTCAGTCTCTGACCCTTCGAGATCCTTTGTCCGAAAAGTATTCCGTAGATTTTCGAGAGGCTTTTGTCAGCGATGTGGAACTCACCGACATAGTTCTGAAGCTCGATGAAGCCACCGGGAGTCAGCGGACATATACGTTTCAGATTGAGGAAATCATCGTGGGTCGAAAGTCCGATCTTGCTGACTTTCTCATCTTCGAGGAGAGACCTTATTTCGTCCGGCATCCCGAGGATGTTGAGCCTGAAGAGGAAGCAACGGTCATCAGTCGAGAGCTGAAGAAGCGCGACCGAATGGAACTGTCCCTTCTGGAAAGTCGGACGTGTCTCGGTGTCGAATCCGATGACAGCTGCAGAGCGCAGATAGCCAACGGCATCGGGGACATCTTCCGGACGGTCGATGAGGATCACCTCGCCCGGAAAGTTTGCCGCCGGCATATCGGCGAGCTGTTGCTTGGATATTGCGATTTTATAACTATTGGCTAATGTCATGATTCCTGCCGGTCACACTTCTTGGATTTTGCTCCTGACGGCTGTGCAAAGTTAATATTTTTAGGTCAGTCCACAAAAATTCGGACACTTCCGGAATAATTGAGCCGGGATGCAAAAAAGGTTCCTGCATGCGGCAGGAACCTTTTCCATGAGTTATTTCTTACTATCAGAGACCTTCAACGAACTTGCGGTATGCGTCGTTGTTGGGGTCATACTTGAGATACTTGTTGAAGTATTCTTTTGCTTTGGCGGTATCTTTCTGGTCGAGATAGTAGTTGCCCAGATAGTTATACATCGTCTTCGCGTCGGTTGCGTAGCGGGAGGGATCAGCGCTGTTCTCAAGAAGGACGACAGCCTGCTCATATAGGGGTTGTGCGGCTTTCTTCACATCAGCTTCGGACTTTGCGCGCTGCATCGCGATGTCACCCCGCATCTTCAGGGGACGGTAGTTGTCCGGGAGGATCTGGGCGGCACGGCCGATGAAGTCTTCGGCGATACCGAAGTAGTTCTCAACCTGAGCGGGATCCGCCTTGCGTGAGTGATCCTGGTCATCGTTCTTATACTGTACGCCGGCATAGTAAGCGAAAGTAGCCTCCTGAATGAAGTCGTTATATCCGGGTTCCGGAGTGTTCTGGAGGTAGCCCTTATATGCTTCGGCGGCATTCGGCAGGTCATTGTCCTCGACAAACATCATTGCCAGAGACTTGTGGTATGCAGGATTCTCCGGAGTTTCGGCGACAGCCTCGCGCATCAGTTCAATAGCCTTCAGGGGACGTTCGCCGGATGCTTTCGCAGCTTTGGCGAATTCGTCAGAGAGAAGGGTATAGTCGATCTGTGCGAATTTGTTTGCCGGATTGCTCTTCTTCGCTGCATAAAGTGCCTCGGCCATAGCGGGGAGCTGAGCTTCCATTGACGGAATCTGAGCGGCGTTGATGAACTGGAAACGGCGGGCGTTGAAGTTGTTCGGGTCATTTTTCAGGAGGTTGGTGGCATAGTCATAGCCATCCTGATATTTCTGACCGTAGAAGAGAAGGAACGCATAGCGGTCCTCATCTTTCTTGAAGTGGTTCGGGTTCTTCACATACTTGCCATACTGCTCGGCCGCTTTCGCGAAGTCCCCTTTGTTATAGAGGGCTTCGGCGAGCTCTTTCTGACCGAGGGCGGAAGAGGGATTGACCTGAGTCAGTTTCTCGAGCATCGTCACGGCATAACCCGGGTTGATGTTGTTGTAGAGGTTGGCATATTTTACATAAGCCTCGGGTGTAGTACCGCCATAGGCCGCACCCATCTCGTAAGAACCGGCTGCGCCGCCGACATCCTTATTGGCTTTCTTGCGGTCTCCTTCAAAGATGTAGATCGCGGGTTCCTGGATATTGATCTTGCGGGCCTTTTCAAGACGTTTTTCGATCTGAGTGGAGTATTCTACAGGGTCGGCATCATAATATGCCTGGGCGATCTGGACCTGGAAAGCGGCATCCTTCTTGGTTTTACCTTCACCTTCCTTGAAATATTTCTCCGCTCCCTTGACATCCCCTTTTTTCAGAAGAATGGCACCGAGGCCGACATAGTTGTATCCATTCTCGGGATCGGCGGCCTGTCCGGCTTCGAAATATTTCTGAGCTTTCGCAAGGTCACCATTATCGAAGGCAATCATGCCGAGATAATAATTGGCGAGAGCCTTGTCCGTTCCGGGGCTGTTGAAGTTGCGCTCGAGAAGCTCGCGTGCATTTTCAGGCTGGTCCGCCTTATAGTATTCCATACCCTCGACATGGCTCTGAGCGGAGGCCATGAGGGCGGTTCCTGCAAGCAGGAATGAAAATAGAGGTTTGAATTTCATATCTTTGGGATGTATTTGAGTTTTCGATGAATAAAGAGACCGCGAAAGCGTTATCTTACCGAATAGACAACGCTTGCGCGGGCCGGTTTATTGCTGTTGGCACATTTTCGTGTGAATCATTTCTTTTTACCCGTGAGCTGGACCACCCGCGGATTCATGTGATAGGGGAGGATACCTGTCTTGGTGATGATCTTCTGACCGACGAAACCTGTGACGAAGGTATAGAAACTGTGTAGCACAGTCGAGTTCGATGCGGTCGAGATCATGTAGACCTTGCGGAAGAGGGGATATTCGCCCGAGTTGATATAGACCTGATAGGGTTTGAATCCGACCGAGCTGAAGTCATTTTCTTCCGTGGGATTGCTGACTTTCAGGATCTTCACCTCAGTCGTGAGTTCGGTGGCGATAGTATCAGTGGCCACGTTATATTCCTCCATCCTCTTTTCGATGGGAACCTTTTTCGCAACGCTGAGGTCATCGCCGAGCCAGTTGACGCTGATGATGCCGATAGCATTCGGGTCTTTCTTCACATAGTCGAATACCTGGGCATTGTTTTTCTGGGCGAAGGCATTTTTGTTCTGTGAAATCTTTCCGTCGGGTCCGAGGAATTTGTCGCGCATATAGCTGACAGTCGATGAACCCTGATTGTCAAAAACAAGTTTGATCGCTGTCGTGTCGGGAGAGGCGGCAAGCTGCTTCCAGTTTGAGATTGAACCGTCGAGGATTCCCTTGATATCGTTCATCGAGAGAGTCTCGATAGGATTGGCATTGTTGACGATCAGCGCGACGGCATCGACCGCGATGCAGTTCTGGCGCACGATTCTTTTGTACTTTGCCTTCATGAAGTCTATCTGCTCGCGGCTGAGCTCGCGGGTTGTCACGATCGCCTGGGTCTTGTTGGCGAGCAGTGTATCGATTGCTTCAGATTCGCTGACGTAGAAAGGGATGATCGAGGCGTTGGGATATGTATATTCGAAGACTTCGATCTCCTCCTGCATCACCTGTCTGAAACCATCGTCACAAAAGAGCGTCGCGCTTCCTTCGGTATATGCACCTCTCTTGATCGGCGTGCAGGCTAATGCGGCGAGAGCCAGAAGACCTCCGCCGACGATTGTGCCGATCAGGGCTTTTGAAGTCCGTGCGCGTCTGAATAGCTTCTTCATATTATTTTATTCCGGATTTGATTGGGGAATTGGGAGAATTGCTCTGTGTCCGTGCCGGACGTCAGTTGCTTCCGATATAGAGCCTGTAGGCACGGAAGACACCATAGGCGCAGAGAAGACCGCCGACTACGCAGGAGACTGCGACATTGTCGATATTGAAGAAGTCAAAGATGAACAGGAGTCCTACTCCGACATAAACGAGGACCATGAAGATACCGAAGATGAGGCGCATGCCTTTCGGGGTATTGTTTCCGTTGTTATCCATAGCTGGGGTTTTTAATATTCTTTTGTAAATTTAACACTTCACGCTTGTGTTTGGTTTATCTCGTGTAAACAAAAAAATGAACGGGATCGCCGGTGTGGCGGTCCCGTTCATTATAGGGAGGTTTCAGATCAGACCTGAAGCATGTTGAAGCATGGCTTCAAGCACTCTGAAGTCTGAGTCTGAAGAATTACTGAGTCTGGAGTTTGAAGGTTACGGGGAGCGTGAAGTAAGAACGGACAGGAGCACCGTTGTTACGGCCGGCCTGCCATTTCGGCATGTTCTTCACGACACGGAGCGCCTCTTTGTCAAGGTCCTTGTCGACACCTTTGACGATAGTAGCGGCACCGATCGAACCGTCCTTCTCGACGACGAACTTGACGATCACGCGGCCCTGGACGTCATTAGCCTGGGCAGCTTCGGGATAGCGGATGTTCTTGCCGAGCCACTTCATGAGGGCGGCCTGGCCACCGGGGAACTCAGCCTGCTGCTCGACGGCGACGAAGATCTCGTCCTCCTTGGGCTTCACAGGTTCCGGTTCCTTGACGACAACCTGTTCCTGAACTGCGTGGAACTTGTCGGCGTCATCCGAACCTTCCTGATTGACAACGCCGCGGGCGGTGTTGTCCTGCTGCTGGGTTTCCATATCCATCACCTCGTTCTTCACTTTGTCGGCGTCGACGATGGCGATCTGGGTTACCTGTACGGTAGCGAGGACCTCTTCGGGAACCTCGACCTTGGGTTCTTCAAACTTCTGCTGTTCGGGT
Organism: uncultured Sangeribacter sp.; assembly: GCA_964393395.1. Taxonomy (GTDB): domain Bacteria; phylum Bacteroidota; class Bacteroidia; order Bacteroidales; family Muribaculaceae; genus Lepagella. Next base: position 3,282 of record CAYMTQ010000035.1, on the reverse strand, counting down.
TCTTCTTCCGGAGCTTCTTCCTCGACGGGCTGGTCAAGCATCGCCTGCATCATCTTCTCGGCCTGTTCCTTGGCCTCGATTGCGGCGAGTTCAGCGCGATAGTCGCTGTATTTTGACCATGCGACCAGGAGGATGAACACAACGACGAGACCGAGGAGCATGTAGAGGACCGCGAGATTGTGGCGGCGGTCACTTTTCTTACGCAACTCATAGGCGCCGAAATCCTTGTTCTTCCCTTCGAAGATAAGGTCGCGCCATTCGGGTGATGTAAGATCTATGTTTCTTTTAGCCATTTTCTTCTTGCTTTAAAGGGTTACGTAAATCTTGCATCAGTCGTTGTGGTGACGGTTCTGATAATCGATAAGCAGCACTGAGTCGGCCTTGGTCATGTTGTCGATCTGGTATTTTGCGATCGAGTTGATCTGCATCTCGTCGAGGATCTCCACCAGAGAGCCGTAAGAGGCCTGGGGAGTTGACTTGATGATGATCACGGGCTTTTTGAGCTTCTCGTCGCGGCGGACAGCTTTCGCGAGTTCGTCATATTTCTCCTGATCGATCTTGCCTTCGCGGAAATCTTTCTTGAGTTTCTCGATCTCAACGAGCACCTCTTTGTTGCGGCTCTGGATGATGGAGCGGATACCGCGCGCTGTGCGTGCGTCGCCGTTGACATCATCAGTCAGGAATTCCGACTTCTGGAGGTTGTTGTGATCGGAAACGTTTCCGTCGATACCGGCGTCGCCACCGGGTTTGCCGAAGTAGTAGTAGACCTCATTGACGACCTTGCCGTTGACAGTGTCGACATCGAGAGAGCCGACCTTACGCTTGGCGTCGAGGATGATTGTCACAGCGTCGTCGGCCGAAGCCTGGGACATGTTCTCTTCGCTCTTGACTTCTTCGTTTGTCGGGAGTGCGATGTTGAGAGTCTGTGATTTGATCATTGTGGTACAGAGCATGAAGAATGTGATGAGCAACATGTTCATGTCGACCATAGGCGTGAAATCCACGCGAATTGTCATTTTCTTCTGGTGGCCTTTCTTCTTGCCGCCGGAATCTTTTTGTTGAACTTCTGCCATGATTATTCTCCGCTCTTAAGTGATGTGAGTAGTGTGAACTTGTTCTGCTTGATGGTCTGGAGGTTGTCCATCACCATGTGGATCGTCTCGAAGGAGGTGTTCTGGTCCGCCTTGATTGCGAGGCCTTCGCCGTCCTTGATAGCCTGCTTGAGGTTATCGTTGTCGGTCTGGCGCAGCGCCTTGATCCACAGCTGGAACTCGTTGGGGTTATTCTCGTCCTTGTTCCACGAGATGGGAATACCGGTCACATGGTTCGGGTTGGCGTCTTCACCCTGGAGCCATTTGTCCATCTGGGTCGTGCCCTCGGGCATGGTGGCCAGCGAGAGGAACTCACCCATTTGGTGAAGGGGAACGCCGAACGATCCCAGTTTGCTGAACGTGAGCTTTTGCTGAGGAGTGAAACTCAGTTTGTTCTTATGCGTCTCGTTGTAGAGTTCGGTCACTTTGTCCAACAGCGCGATTTTCATCTTCTCGTTCGACCATGCGGCCGAGGTGTCGTTGTTCATCGTGAGCCAAACCTTTCCTTCGGGAGAGACGAGGATCTGAACGAAGTTCGTCTCCTGAACCTTCTGTTCCGAAACCGAGGCAGGGGTGATAACCTGGGTCGGTTCTTTCTGAAGGAAAGTCGAGGTCAGCATGAAGAAGGTGAGCAAAAGCACGGTCACGTCACTCATCGCCGTCATGTCGATGAATGTGCTTTTTCTTGCAATTTTTGCTCTTGCCATTTCTGCTATTAACTATTAATCGGTTTTGGGAAATTTGGTTCTGACTCTGATGGTTCCCCGGGGCCATCGGCGCGGGGGTCCGGAGTCGGGGTCAGATTACTTGTGTGTAGCAGCGAATGTGGCTACGATTGAGAAACCGATTTCGTCGATAGCGTAGGTAAGATTGTCGATCTTATTGGTGAAGAAGTTATAGGAGATAACTGCGAATGCACCTGTTGCGATACCGAAGGCGGTGTTCACAAGTGCCTCGGAGATACCGGTTGACAGCTCAGTGGAGTCGGGAGAACCTGAATTTGCAAGAGCCTGGAATGGTGTGACTGAATTAATTCTTTTTGTTATTGAAAAATACCGAGTTAGGTGATATGATTTAAAATATAGACGGATATTACATAGTACGGTAAAAATCAAATAATGGTTTTGTACGAAGGAGGAAATATGAAGAAGGTTATAAAATATCTTTGGTGCTGTATAAATCTTTTGGCGATTTTGGCGTTCGTCGGCATTTATTTATACTATACGTATCCGCTGTTTTTGCCGCCGTACGAATGGGTTAATCTTATATTCATTTTACTATTCTTGATATTCATTGAAGGATTTTTGGAATCGTTTATTTCCTGCTTTGCCGCCGATGAAAGTTCTTGGCACTGCTGGGTGTCGCTTATTGGACTCACGGTGGCTATTGCCGTATTATTTTGTACGTCTTATTTTTTGATTGCGGATTTGAAGCAGGTGCTTGATGCAGGGGCTCAAGGAAGGGATCCTGTAATAGCAGTTATAATGGCGTTAATTGCTATTTTAGGTCCCGTGCTTTTATCCCCGATGCTTATATCCAAGTATTCGTCGTGGGTTTTGCTGGTAATAAGTCTTTTCGGTGAACACGAGTCTAAAGTCGAGATTATTTTTCCGATAGTATCTATTATAATTAATATTGCGGCTTCGATAGTATTAAGTCAAGTGGAGCTTACGCAAGGCTGGTTGATTGCGTACGTATGTGTTTTTGGTGCATTGAGCATTGCTTCATTTATATTCACAATTAAAAACAACTAAATATAAAAATAAAACAGTCTTAACCCCACTGCGAAGGGGATTTTAAGCGGCAAAGCATTAGAAGCATATGCGGTTGGCTGCATCAACGAAGCCTGCGTGGTTTAACCGCAAACGCATAACACAAGAAAAAAAGCCTGGCAAAGTGCCGAGCCAAGGGAGAAATTACCGTTTTTTTGTAAAATTGAAATTGGGGGCATTTGGGAGCAATCTTTCAAAAACCCATTAAAAATGGCAAAAAACGAGGTTTTTACCTCGTTTTTTTGGTGACCCGTACGGGAATCGAACCTTAATTTTAAGGTAAAATAGGCGTTTTTGCGCAAAAAATAGCGGTTTTAAGCCGTTTTTGCTAAGGCTTGCCCCAAAGTTGAACCCACATTTTAATGTGTTTGGGGCAATTTTGGGGCGAAAATTTAATAATTTAGCTTTTCTCCTTCTTT
>CAYMTQ010000034.1:0-20847 GCA_964393395.1 uncultured Sangeribacter sp. | reverse complement strand
GCCCTCCCCATATAGAATTCGTCGCTTCTCATGACTGCAAAAATAGCAAATTAAGATGTCATCAGCAACTTGGGGAACGGAGCCTTAGACCTCTTCCTATAAAAAATTAAGGCCGCACAGGCGGCCTTAACTTTTTATTAAACGGGTTCTTATTTCTTGGACTTCTTGGAGTTCTTAGTTGCCTTGGGCTCGAAACCGCGGAGGCGGAGCAGAGCGTGAACGTCCGGATTGTGACCGCGGAAACGCTTGAAGAGAACCATTGCGTCTTCAGTGTCACCGGACTCGAGAATATTCTTCTTGTAGGATGCGGCGGTCTTGGGATCAAAGATTCCTTTCTCCTCGAAGAGCTCCCAGCCATCGGCTTCGAGAACCTGAGCCCAGAGATAGGTGTAATAGCCTGAAGCATAACCGTCGTCTCCGAAGATATGCTTGAAGTAGGGCGAACGGTAGCGGAATGTGATTTCCTCGGGCATTCCGATCTTCTCGGCGACAGCAGCCTCAAACTCAGGAACGTTTACGTTTTCACCGTCATGCTTGCCCCAGTAGAGGTCAAGAAGAGCGGCGCCCGCAAGTTCGGTAGCTGTGAAGCCCTGGTTGAAGGCACCGGCGGCTTCGATCTTCGCGATCAGTTCGTCGGGAATCGGCTCGCCTGTCTTGTAGTGCTTTGCATAATACTTCAGCAGCTCGGGAGATGTCGCCCAATGCTCGTTCATCTGGGATGCGGTCTCGACATAATCACGGTCCACATTTGTGCCGGCCAGAGATCTGTATTCGGCGCGTGTCAGCATGCCCTGAAGAGCGTGGCCGAACTCGTGGAATGTAGTCTCGAGCTCATCGAGGGTCAGGAGGGCCGGAGTGTCGCCCGAAGGACGTGTGAAGTTGCCGACGTTGTAGACGATCGGACGTTTCATCTTGCCGTCCTCATAGAGGCCGGCGCTCTGCATCTGTTCCATCCATGCACCCTGTCGCTTTGAAGCGCGGGGGAAGTAGTCGGTCATGAATACTGAGATGTGCTCGCCTGTCTTGGCATCCTGAACGTCATATACAGTCACCTCGTCCATATATTTCGGTGCGTCGGGCATCTCGACCATCTTGATTCCATAGAGTTTCTCGGCTGCGTGGAACATTCCGTCGAGGACGTTGTCAAGCGCGAAATAGGGGCGCAGCTCGTTTTCGTCGAGATCATATTTCTGCTTCTTGACCTTCTGGGCATAATAATAATAGTCCCAGGGAGCGATCTTGAAGCCACCGTTCTCAGCGTCCACGATAGCCTGCATGTCCTTCACCTCTTCGGCAGAGCGTTTCACAGCGGGCTCGAAGACCTGAAGAAGAAGTTCCTCGGCGGCTTCGGGAGTCTTGGCCATCACGCGGGAGGTCATCATCTGTGCGAAATTGTCGAAGCCCATTAGTTTGGCCTTCTCATTGCGGAGCTTGACGATTTTCTCGATTACGGGATAGTTGTTGTATTCACCGAATGAAGCGAGATTAGTATATCCCTTGTAGATAGCCTCGCGGAGGTTGCGGTTGTCAGCGAACTGAAGGACCGGGAGACGGCTGGGAGCGTGAAGGGTGAAGACCCACATTCCGTCGAGCTTGCGCGCCTTTGCCTCTGCGGCTGCCTGAGCGACGACAGACTCCGGAAGACCTGCCAGATCAGCCTCGTCATAGACTGTGACAAAGAAAGAGTTTGTCGCGTTCAGAAGGTTTCTGTTATACTGGATGAAGAGCTTGGAGAGCTCATCGTTGATCTTCACAAGCTGTTCCTTCTTCTCGGGAGAAAGAGCGGCACCCTGTTCTTCGAACGAGCGATAATATTTTTCGACAAGACGCTTCTGGACGGGAGTCAGACCCATTTTGTTGCGGTTGTCATAAACCTGCTTGATGCGCTGGAAAAGGGGCTCGTTGAGGTTGATCATGTTTGTCGCCTCGTTGAGGAGGGGAACGGCCTCTTCGCCGATCGCCGCGAGCTCGTCGGTCGACATGGCGTTGTCATAGTGATAGAAAAGGGCGGCGGTGCGGTCCAGGATCGGAGAAACGTTCTCAAGAGGGAGAATCGTATTGTCGAAATCGGGCACTGCGCGGTTGGAAGTGATAGCGAACAGGTTCTGCTTCTGCTGTTCGAGACCGGCCTTGATCGCGGGGATAATGTGCTCGAGCTTGATCTGCTCGAAGGGCGGGATCTCATACTTCGTCTCGTATGACGAGAGCAGAGGGTTTGTCTCTTCTGCCATAGTCGGGAAAGAGGCCGCGCCGACAGCGGCGACAGCGGCCAGGGTCAGAAATGTTTTTTTGATCATTTTGAATTGATGTTCAGGTTACGGAGACTTCCGGATCAGTCCGGACGGCCCCTTTTGGTATCAGTTTTGAGGTTCTTGAAATTGTTATCGGTTTTTTTGTCATTGATGGGGAGTTCGAAGACCGCCATCAGCGGATAATGGTCCGAAGCGTTCATCGTGATCCGCTTGACACTCAGCGGACGGATATCTCCCCGATATAGAATCTGGTCCAGGTGGAACCAGAACATGTGTGCGTTATAGGTGATCGTGGGTCCGAACGAGGTCTCAGCATAGGCATCGTGGAATCCCTCCTTCAGGAACTGGCGGTAGCACCATGAGGCCGGGACATCATTGAAGTCGCCGCAGACGATCAGCGGGAGCTTGACCTGACGGAGCGAGGCCATAAGGCTGTCGACGGATTCCGCACGGTATTTGAAAGCCTTCTTGAGTTTTCCAATGATGCTCCGTTTCATTTCCCCGGCGCTGCGCTTGGCCGAGGAAAATCCCCGGATGTCCGTCACTACCTGACGTTCCTCTTCGGAAAGGTGATAGGAGGGAAGGTGGACATTGGCGAGCATCACGACGGTGCCGTTTACGTTTATCCTGTAGAACCTGTAGGCAGGTGGCCAGTACGGGTTGTTGGACTGGTTGAGGGTCGGCTCGGTGTGGGCCGGATAGCGTGACAGAATTTTCATGTCCGTATATCCCATGTGGGGCTGATAGGGATACTTGGCCAGCAATGAGTCGACCAGAGTCCTGTCCAGCCAGGGATTCTCCCTTTCGTCGAACATCAGGAGCATTTCCTGAAGGCAGATCACGTCTGCGTCGCAATCGAGCAGGAACCGCAGGGAGCGGTTCTGGGCGCGGTCCTCACGGATGTCGTCCATGTGCAGACAGTTGAAAGTCACGATCTTCAGGGTCTGCGTTCCCGGTTCCTGCGAATTCTTGAACGACAGGGGGCATGCCATCGAGATCGGGCTCCAGCCGATAAGGATTGTCGCGACTCCAAGTCCTCCGGTGATGAATTTTCCTGCACAGAGCCATGCGACCGCGGTGATTGCCGTCAGGATCGCCAGGTATGGGAGTGCGAGAACGAGCAGCGATGGAAGAGGAAAGATTTCCGGATTGATCGTGCCTCCGAAAGCCGCCAGAAGAGTGACGGCATAAAGTATGTATGAAATGACCCCGAAGATACTCCGGATGATCGGACTGATGATAATCACTCTGTCAGTTTTTTTGATGTGTTCTCAAAAATTAAGGCCCGGTGTGGTCACAGATCGTCGCGGGGAGAGTTGAGACGGTTTGAAAGGGCGTTGAGTTCCGAACGTTCAGATCGGGTCAGCGAAGTATAGCCCGAGGTCCGGATCTTGTCGAGAAGCTCGTCGAGCCTTTCGCGGTCTGCGAGGCGTCCGCGGATTCCGGTCATCAGTTCGGCGTCCGGCCGCCTTCGTTTCGATATCTTGTCCGCCCGTCTCCGGTCTCTCCATCCTGAAACAGCAGACAGTAGACCTGTGATGGCCGGATTGGGATCCTTTTGTTGTTTCATCCGCCATCCGCACCACAAACCGAAGAGCAGGCCTCCGGTGTGGGCAAGTTGACCTCCCGAGTTTCCGCCTCCGGCTCCGAGATAGGTCAGGGCGATGGATATGACAGCGATCCAGACGAGGTCTACCCTGCCGAACAGCCAGAGATTGAGGCGCATCCTCGGCTGATAGACGGCAGTAGCGGCAATGAGGGTCATTACCGAAGCCGATGCTCCGAGAAGGGGCGTACTTCCTTCCATGAGAAGGTCTCCGAGAAGAAATGCAATTCCTCCGGCGATACCGCCTCCGACATACATGCTGAGGATGTTGCAGTCTGTGGTCATCATTGCCGCAATCCTGCCGAAGAAGCAGAGCCAGAGCAGATTGAAGACCAGATGCAGGAAACCGGTCTGGGTCACCATGTAGGTCAGCAGTGTCCATGAGCGACTGACAAATCCGTCCCAAGATCCCGGAAGCGCGAGCCATGCCGCCATGCCGGAGTCACCGTGACTGATAAGCATGCCGGTCCATAGGACAAGGCTGACTGCGATATTGACCGTTATCAGCCACGCCAGGGAAACCGACCCGAGCCGCCCCGCGAGAGAGCCGTGACCCTTATCAATAAAACGGACCGCCATTCAGAGTGCCTTTCTTTTTCCAGTATAAGAGGAGTATCAGGGCGAAGAGCAGTCCGCCGAGATGAGCGAAGTGGGCAATCGTGCCCGACCCGGCTACACCAAGGAAGAATTCGATCACGCCATATCCGAGCACCATCCATTTCGCCTTGATGGGGATTGGAATGAAGAACAGATAGAGGGGCATGTTCGGGAACATGAACGCGAAGCCCATCAGCAGTCCGAAGACTGCTCCGGAAGCACCGACAGTGACGATAGATGACTTATAGGCCTCGACGGCCTCGATCCACTGCACGTCACCGATTGCGAGTCCGCGCGAGACGATTGATTCCATCGATCCGTAGGTCAGGCCGTTGAGACCGGCGATCCCTTCGATGTAATCATGGCGCCATGATAGCGCCCAGACACCCTCCTGGACCAACGCGGCTCCTATTCCGCAGACGAAATAGAAGATGAAGAAGCGGCGCGAGCCCCAGACCTGTTCCATCAGCCGGCCGAACATCCAGAGGGAGAACATGTTGAAGAAAACATGCATCGGCGTGGAGCGGTCATGGACGAACAGATAGGTGATGATCTGGATCGGATTGAACCGGTCACCTCCGACATAATGAAGACCGAGGGTATTTATAATCGTCTGTCCGAACCGCGGAATGCAGAATTCCACGAGCCAGACAATAATGTTGATCAATATGAGATTTTTGGTCACGGGGGGCATCGAACGCCACCACGAAGGACCCGAGTCATTGAAACCCATTGTCGTAATGTTTCTTTTTCATCGCGAAGATACAAAAAAATCAGATACGGAACGCCCCCGGCGGGTCACTATCTGTCGTGACGGCCGGGGGCGTATGTTGAAGATTCCTGTTTAAGACGCTATCTTGATCAGTCTCTGCTGCCTCCGAAAATACGGAGCAGGAAGAGGAACAGGTTGATGAAGTCCAGGTAGAGGTTCATGGCGCCGATAGTCGCGAGCTTGTCTGCAAGCGAGGGATCAAGATTGGCGGCTGCCATCTGTTTCACCTGCTGTGTGTCCCATGCGGTCAGGCCCACAAAGAGAAGCACGCCGACGATCGAGACGATCCATCCGAGTGTCGAAGAGTGGAGGAAGATGTTGACAACCATCGCGATAAGCAGACCGAAGAGGGCCATCACCAGGTATGATCCCATCTTCGAGAGGTCGGTCTTGGTGCAATAGCCGTAGACCGACATCGCTCCGAATGTTCCGGCAGAGATGAAGAATGTCGAAACGATCGACGACATCTTGTAAACGAGGAAGATGGTCGAGATCCACACACCCATCAGCGCCGAGAAGAGGCAGAAGAGTCCAAGGACCGATGCGCTTGACATCTTTGTGATTCGGGCCGGAATGACCCAGGCCATGACAAGCATGGCGATCAGCATTCCCCAGAAGACGAGTTGATTTCCGAAGAAGAAGTTGAGCAATGAGGGAGATGAAGCGACGCCGAGAGCGCAGAAGGCCGAAATAAGAAGACCGACCGTCATGCGGACATAAACGCGCTTCATGACCGAACGCACCTGATCTGTCAGGGCTGTTGCACCCCAGCCTGAATAGGGGGGAGGGGTGACGTTATTTTTGTTTAGTTCCATAGTTTTGTTTATTCGTATTTTTTTGTGAGATGAGGTCTGAATTACATTCTCTCAGGCATCTCCATTCCGAGAAGCGAGACACCGGCTTTCAGTGTCCTGCCGACGAGGGCGGAGAGTCTCAGGCGCATTTCGCGCACCTCGCGGTTTTCTTCGCGCAGGATGGGATAATCGTGATAGAACTGATTGTATTCCTTCGCAAGATCGTAACAGTAATTAGCGATCAACGACGGAGAATATGTCCGGCCTGCTTCGGCTACGACCTGCGGGAAGTCTGCTATCTTCTGAACAAGCAAAGCCTCCTTTTCGTTCGGAACGGCAGTCGAATCGGCTTGCGGGTCAAAGTCCTCTCCGGCACGTCTGAGGACTGACCTGATCCGTGCGTAGGTGTATTGCAGGAACGGACCGGTGTTTCCGTTGAAGTCGATTGATTCGGCCGGGTTGAAGAGCATGTTCTTCTTCGGGTCGACCTTCAGCAGGAAATATTTCAGCGCACCCATCCCGACCATCCTTGCGATTTCGGCGGCCTCTTCTGCCGGCATGTCTGCGAAGCGGTCGGCCGAGGTCTCGGCGGCGTCAGCTATCATCTTGTCCATCAGATCGTCAGCATCCACGACTGTGCCCTCTCGGGATTTCATCTTTCCGGCAGGGAGTTCCACCATACCGTATGAGAAGTGGGTGAGATCCTTGCCCCATTTGAATCCGAGCTTGTCGAGAAGGAGCGAGAGAACCTGGAAATGATAGTTCTGTTCGTTCCCGACGACATAGATCATCTTGTCGATGGGATAATCCTGATAGCGGAGTTTGGCGGTGCCGATGTCCTGGGTCATGTAGACAGATGTTCCGTCTGCTCTCAGGAGGAGCTTGTGGTCGAGGCCGTCGGGAGTGAGGTCGGCCCATACCGAGCCGTCTTCCTTGCGATACATAATGCCCTTTTCGATGCCGTCGAGTACGAGATCCTTGCCTTCGAGATATGTGTCGGATTCATAATATATCTTGTCGAAACCGACACCGAGGCGTCTGTAGGTCTCGTCGAAACCGGCATATACCCAGCTGTTCATCATCTCCCAGAGACGGCGCACTTCAGGATCGCCGGCCTCCCACTTGCGGAGCATCTCGCGGGCTTCGGCCATCAGGGTCGAGGCTGCTTCGGCCTCCTCCTTGGTCATTCCCTGTTTCTGAAGCTCTTCGAGCTCGGCGCGATAGTGCTTGTCGAAAGCGACATAGTAATCTCCGATCAGGTGGTCGCCTTTCTTCCCGCTTGATTCCGGGGTCTCGCCGTTGCCCCATTTCTGCCATGCGAGCATGGATTTGCAGATATGGATTCCGCGGTCGTTGACAATGTTTGTCTTGACAACCTTGTGGCCGTTGGCTTCGAGAATGAGGGCGAGCGAGTAGCCGAGAAGGTTGTTGCGGACATGTCCGAGATGCAGGGGCTTGTTGGTGTTGGGCGATGAATATTCGACCATCACGAGGTCTGAGTTTTCATCCGCCTTGCGGAAGCCGAAGTTGCTGTCGGCCTGAATCTCATTCAGCTGTCTGAGCCTGAAGGCAGGATCGATCAGGATATTGAGGAAGCCGTTGATCACATTGTAGTCCGTGACCTCGTTGATGTTGTTCTTCATCCATTCGCCGATTTCGGCCGCGGTGTCGGCCGGTTTCTTGTGGCTCGCCTTGGTGAACGGAAACACGACGACCGTGATGTTGCCTTCGAAATCCTTTCGTGTCGCCTGGGTGACGATAGACTCGGGCGCAAACTCCGCGCCATAAAGTTCCCGGACTGCCTGTGATGCGCCCCGGGCTATTATCTGATCAAGATTCATTGCTGTTTATTGTGAGACGGGATCTGAGATCCCTCATCTTGTGTATTAACAGACAAAATTAATGAATAATCGGGAAATTTCTTCGCGTCGGGGATGAAAAAAGGGGTCAATGCCCCCTTTTTCGTGAAATTAAGACCCCGACCTACAAGAATTGTTTAAGTCAAAAACGGTCAGTGTGCGATTTTGCGGGTGACGGTGCGGCCTGTTTCTCCGTCGGTTACGGTCAGGATGACCATCCCTTCCGGGAGATCGAAGTGAAACTCGCCGTTGAATGAGCCTGAGGCGTTAACACGTCCCGTCATATCCACGACGGTGTAGGCCGAGCGCTTTCCGAAGCCGACAGCGGCCACTTCGCTTCCGTTCGCGATGATGTTGCCCTCGCCGGAAATGATGTCGTCGATGCCGTTCGTGTCGCTGAACTGACTGATGTAGTTATTGAGATGATCGAAGCGCTCGGCAAGATATTTAGACACTCGCTTCACCTCGCCTTCGTATGATCCGACAGCCTCCGGGTTCGCGTGGACATATTTGTCCAGAATGTCCCAGCGGATGAAGTTGAGCCGTTGCGAATCATCGATTCTCCGGGCTCTCTTTTCGAAATATTCCGAAAGGACTTTGGCATTGAGACCGTCATTAAGCGCATTTTCCCATAATGTCCTGATCGCCTTCTTCGATCCGGGAATATCATTTACGATGCGGTTTACGAAGTCAAACATTTTCCCGACAGACGAAGCGCGGCCGCTGTCGTAGATAAAACCATCCCGTCTGTTGATCGGATAAGTCCGGTAGTCATTCTCAAAGGCAATGTCGAAATCCCAGACGGGTCCGGTGTAAATCAACGGATTGCCTCTGTGTTTATACATGAATACGCTCCAATAGGTGTCGGTGTTACCGGAGATTTCGCCGACGAGGAAGTGGCGGAAGAAACTGTCGAGGTCGAACATGGAGCGGAATTTCTCAAAATCGTCATCCTCTCCGGCCCACAAGGCATCTTCCATTTCGACGAAATAGTCGTTGATGTATTGCTTCTGTTCCGGTGTAAGGACGTCATCATCCGGCGATTTGATCGACACCGGGATCCATCTCGGAGTGATGAACCAGTTAGCCGCTTCGGTGACTGCGGGATCAATTTCCATGAAATATCCTCCGGTGAGCGCCTCACCTTCATTGTCGGTCGCCTCCATTTCTTCGATTTCAAGGCGTCCTTCCTTGACTTCGACATGATCGCAAAGCTGGTAGTTGCCTTTGTATTCTCCGTTGAGTATCACGTCGACCGACGTCAGATAGGGGACATAAGGCATCTTCAGGTGACGGGCGATTTCAAAGGCCAGGTCGTTGCGCAGCAGCGTCTTGTCACCGTAATTGTTGATCAGCGTCCATTTTTTTGCTTTCGCGGGAGCATCGAGGACATTCTGCTTCTTATCGAATTTTATCCTGTAGGGCTTCTTCTCGAAAGTCATCGACGCGTTTCCACGCAGACGGGTTGTTCCGGAAGCATCGAGCAGTTTTGTGCCATCTTCCGAAATAATCATTATGCGCGAGATCAGTTCATCTTGCTTCTCTTTGCCTGTCGGCTCGTTTTTACCTTCGGTGTGGATCACCACTGTCGGAAGGTTGGTCAGCTGATAGAGTTTTGAATCGTCGCCGGAACCCTCGGATCCGTAAAACTCGATCTCCGCGATGGAACATTTGCTTTTAGCCGGTCCCACATAACGGACGTACCGGAAACCGCGCGAACATTTGATGTCGGCGTATGTGGTCTTTTTTTCGGGAGCGTCATTTCCCGAAATAATATAAATCGGAACGGCATCCATGAAGTCCGGAAGGTTAGCACCTTCGAAGACACCGAGCTGCAGAGTGCCGGTTTCCCCGTCGACTGCGAGCGGGGAAAAGCCGATTCTTGTGATTACATGAGGCGAGCCGAGATCGAGGCCGACCCATGAATATGAATTGCCTTCAGAAACATATCCGGTATCATACTTGCCGTCGAAAGCGTGGGCGGGAAGGCCGGTTCCGATTTCGGCCGGTTTGCTTCCGATGGGAGCACCGGTGAGCTTCTTTGCTCCGTGAGCGCATACCGCGGTTGAAATTGCAAGTAATGAGGATATGATATATCTAAATTTCATAGTGTGAAGTTTGCGAAAACAGTCTTTCGGTCAGGATTCCGATAAAAATGCTTGAATCTGAACCTGATCCGCCGCCGTTTGTGATATTGTTTGAGGTTAGGATGAGTCTCTTCTGGGGGTTGGGGGGGTAGGATGAGTTTGTTAAAGATGCTCAGCTATATAACGGATGCTGTGGGGGATTATTGAAGGAAGGGGGCATATTGTGGACAACGGTATATCAACTATGGACAGAGCTATATTGATTTATTGAGTGTCAAATCGAGTCATTGAAAGAGAGTGTCAATGTTGAAATTGAAAGAGGGTGTGTCAAATCGTCGGATCTGACACACCTCACTTCGTTCTTGACAGCGATTTGGCTATATTACTTGCCCAGTTCTGCCGCGGGTTTGAACTTCACGACCTTGCGGGCTGCGATTTCGATTTTCTCCTTTGTACGGGGGTTGATGCCTGTGCGGGCGGGCTTCTCCACAACAGAGAATGTGCCGAAGCCGATGAGCTGTACCTTATCCTCGTTTGCGAGAGCCTGTTCGATAGATTCGAGACAAGCATCGAGAGCTGCTTTTGCTGAAGCCTTGCTGAGACCGGCCTTTGCAGCGATTTCGTTTGTAAGATCTGTCTTGTTCATAATACTATTGTGTTAAATACTTTGTGTTTTATATTTCCGGAAGCCCTACATATCAATAAATGACTGGTCAATAAATGACGGGCTTTTATCGGTGGCAAATGTAAGTGTTTTTCTCCACTCCACAAATTTTTCATATAAAAAAACGTCTGAAAACCACAAACTTCCTTATCCGAAGCAACTTTTTACAATTTTTTAGACCTAATGTCAATGCTGTATTTTGATTTTTTAACATAGCGGTGCAATATAGTGGCAGTTAGCTGTCCTAATTTTGCGGTGTATTCAGAAAGCTGATTTCCTGAAACGACATTTCGCGAGATTATATCTCTTGAAATAAAATCTCTTGAAACTACACCTCTAAATATACATCTTATGAAATCAACTCTTATCCTTCCACGCCGGTCAGATTTCGTGACCGATCTGAACAGCTTTATCGGACGTCTTGTTTCGTCAGCGATCCGCCGGTGCGGATCAGGCCGCTGGCAGTATCTGTTGCTCGCTCTCGCTTCCGCAACGGTCCTGGGCCTTCAGTTCCGGAGCTTGCTGTAAGCCAAGGTTACGATATGGTCGTCGCTCCTGTAAGAAAACAAATCGAGAACTATTTCTTTCTGTCCTGCCTGTTCCTTGAATGTATTTTTTTCGGAGTTCCCGGAGTTTTCGGAGTCGGATGAATTGACTGAGGTCCCGTGATTTACGATATTATCGGAGTCTGCTGAGGACTCAGTGTTGTCGAGAGAGCCGGTGCGTGTTGCCAGGACACGACCGGTTCTTTTTTTATCGAGGGGGAATTCCGCAATCTCCGGCAGGCGTTCGATCCGAATGTCGCGTCTGAAGTCAACCCCTTCGGATAGGAGCGCTTTGAAGACTGCCTCCTTGACCGTCCACGCGAGGATGTTTTTCTCGATGTCATCCGCCGGAATCATCCGGAGTTCTCTGTCCGACAGGAATTTGTCGCGGATGCGGACAACTTGTTTGCGGTCCTTCTTTTCAACATCGACACCGAGTGCCGTCCTGAGTGAGAAAGATTCCGGATCAGTCCCCGGAACCGGCGGTAACATTGCGACGACGAGCAATCCGGTCGCGTGGGAGACTGAAATCCGTTGGGCCGATCCCTCGAGAAGCGGTGCGCCGGAATCCGTGTGGATCACTTCGCGATAGCCATCCTTCCCGTTTTCAGCGAAAATCTGTTTTGCCATCGGGAGCCATGCCTTGGGAGAGTATCCCTCTCCGCCACTGACCTCCTCAACCATAATTCCGACAGCCGTCGGGTGGGCCCAATATACGAATTCATCCATAATTGTTTCAGATCTCTTTTCCGGATTGTTTCAGCTCTATTTCTCTGTTTCAGTATTTCGGTTGACAGCAACGCGTATTTCCGTGATCCGGTGTTTCTCAATCTTGAGCACCAGGAAATTGCACGGTCCGCGCTGGAACGACTCCTTGGGTTTCGGGAAATCACCCTTTATTTCGAGCATGAGTCCGGCGAGCGTTTCGGCATCCCCGACATCTCCGAGTTCTTCTTCCTCAATATGCACGTCGCGGCAGAATTCCGATAGCGGCACCTTGGCATCGAAGATATAGGTCGACGGGGCGATTCTGCGGTACATAGCGTGCCGTTCGTCATATTCATCGTCGATCTCACCGACAATTTCCTCAATGATGTCTTCGAGAGTCACGATTCCGCGGGTTCCTCCATATTCATCGACGACGATGGCGATATGGATTTTCTTCGTCCGGAAATCTTCAAGAAGGTCGTCGATCATTCTGGAATCGGGAACGAAATAAGCTTCGCGGATCAAGGTCTGCCAGCGGAAGGAATTGTCGCGTTTGCCGATATACGGGAGCAGGTCTTTGCTGTATAGGACTCCGCGGATGGCATCCTGAGACGTGTCGTAGACAGGGAGGCGGGAGTAGCCGGTTGTCCGGATCAGCTCGACTACCTCTTCCCACGTTGCGTGATACTCGATGTCGGTGACATCGACGCGGGATATCATGATATCCGACACCTCCTTCTCACCGAAACTCAGGATTCCTTCGAGCATTTCCTTGTCCTTGCCCTCCTTGAGGTCGGAAATTTCAAGCGCTTTCTCGAGCTCGTCTGTGGTCAGGTTATCCTCGCGTTTGGTGATTATCCGGTTTATGATTGAGGTCGAGCGGACCATCAGGGTTGCCAGCGGACCAGTAAGGCGATAGAGCACATTGATTCCCGGGGAGGCTGACAACACCCACTTCATTGTCCTGTTGCGCGCCACGAGTTTCGGAAGAATCTCGCCGCACAGCAGTAGGAGAAAGGTCAGGAATACGGTCTGTATCAGGAAGTTCAGGAGGTCGCTGTTGAAGACGATAACCTGGTTGATGGCGAAGGCAAGCAGAACAACCATCGTGATGTTCACCAGATTGTTCGTAATCAGAATAGTTGCGAGCAGCTGTTCGGGGTTCTTCAGCAGCCTGAGGGCCTTCCCGGCTGCGGGCGACTCGTCCTCTTCAAGCTCTTCGAGCTCGGGGCGTGTAAGTCCGAAAAATGCGATCTCGGAACCGGAGACGAAACCGGAAATCACGAGACAGAGACATGCGATGAGGATTATAGCTCCCCATGCCACCCAGTTGTCGGGGGCGTTGAATTCAATGGCCCTGGCGGTCACGGCAAGGAGCCGTAAACCTGCGGGCGTGGCTGGTAAAGGGTCTGTATCCATTGAGGCAAAATTACCAAAAAATCACAATAATACAAAATCTGCCTTAAGACGGGTCGATAGCGCGGAGAGGGGATGGCAGAGCCATGCCTCTATTTTCCCTTTGAATCCGGTGCGTCTGAGGGCCCTTACGTGACATTTCAATTGCTTCCATTCGATTGGCTCCGGCTCAGGCGTGGTCTTGAAATTGACTATTACGGCTTCGGCATTATTCCGTGAGATAAGAAGCAGATCGGGCGTCCTGGTGCGTCGCCCTTTCTGAATAAGCGGCCGGTTGGCGAAAATCTCCCATTCAGGTCCGGGTCTGAACCATTTCCGCCCCTCTTCCGTCCCGCTGAGTCCGGTCAGGGCTATCTTGACCTTGTCGAGCTGTGTGTCGGTCCAGCGTCCGGTTACCTTAAGGGAGAGAACCGCCCGCTCCACGCTCATGCCGGAGGCTATTTTGCCGATTGCCTCGCGGAGCAATGATGCGATCGATCCCGGAATCAGTTCCTCTTCCTCCGTCTCCTCTTCATCATCTGCCGGTTGAGGTAATTCCGTCGTTTCCTCATCTCCTTCGGTCCCGTCTTCGTCTTCTTCGACGGGAAACAGGCCGCTCCCGCTCCGGAAATGAAGAACCGGAAGGAGGTCATTGACTGTGTAGCTTCCTATTACTCCGGATCCCGCACCTTCATTCTCCCCGTTCCTTTTGAGGCGTAAATCGACCGGGGAACCGTAGGTGAATTCTATGATCTCCCGGGCGCCGGGGCCGGTTTCTCCTCTGAATTCGATGATCTGATCGGGATCAACGACAAAAGCGGTCTTATCCGAGGGTACAAGACCGAGGGTTTTCGAGGGATCTTCCATAATTTTGAAGAATCCGTCCGACAGGCTGCTGAAAGCGGGAACTCTTGCGAAGCCGCTATCCTCTTTCTTTTTTCGTTTGGACGATGCCTCCTTTCCCTCTTCCTCTTTACGCGCCGGCCATTTGGTCTTGGGAATCTCGCAGAGTGTGTAAAGCTCATATTTGGCGCGTGTAAAGGCCACGTAGGCGGCGTTTAGCTTGTCTGTGGCTACCTCTTTCCTGTTCTTGACCAGCTCATCCTCATGATAGGTTCCCTCGACCTCCTTGGTCAGCTCGACCGGAAGACAAGGAGGAAGCGCGGCGTCGGGCTGAGGGGGAAGTTTAGGCCTGAGCCAGACTGTCTCGATTTTCAAGGGTGAGGTCTCGAACCGGTAATTTGCGTCGGGAATGATCACGGCGCCGAATTCCAGTCCCTTGGAAGAGTGGACCGTCACGACCTGGACAGCATCTGTAGATTCGGGAGAGGAGATCGTCAGCGAATCGCCATGTTTGGCCCACCATTTCAGAAATGTGGCTATGTCAGGCTGGTGACTTTCGCAGAATTCGATCACCGTATCCTGAAGGGCAGCGAGAAACGGAGCCTCGGCTTTCCTTATTCCCCACGGAACAAATGTGGCGATAATTTGCTCGACCAAGGCGGGAAGAGTTACGACCGACATTCCGGCAAGCATCCTGCGCAGATCGTCGGAGACCATCGTGTGGCAGTTCGTTGCGAAAATACCGTATTCTTCGAGCGGATCTTTCCTGAGAACATCATCCCCTTCCGGAAGCGGCGCCTCTTCCGGAAATCCGCCCACCGGCATCCGGGTGAAGGGTGTCGAGCCATTGATGGACATCAGGGCTTCGATCACGATCCTGACACCTCCGGCATTGGTCACTTTCAGTGAGTCCTCACTGACGAACCGGATCGGATCGGGTGCATCCGGAGCGGATGTGTCAATTGTTGAATTGAAATCGAGCAGAGCATCGATCACCTGCGTTCCGACACGGTGTGTCCCGACAAGAATGGCAATGTCGCGCTGGCGGTATCCACGTTCGCGCAAATCATTGATTATCCGGGGTATCTCCTTGAAATAGGAGGGATAGGTAACCTCGTCGCCGTTTTCGTCGCCATCGCTGAAGGCTGCGTCGGCCTCGTCAGACTGACGATAGAAGCGCATCCTGACCAGGCCTTCGGGCGTCGCCGGATCTTTCGTGGAATATTGAATGACATCTCCATAGCTGTCCGAATAGTCCATCCCGAGAGAGGCGAGCGAATGGAAAAGAAAGTTGTTGAAACGGACGATGTTCAGAGAAGAGCGCCAGTTGGTGTTTTTCTTCGGATCCTTTCCGGCATCGTGGAGATCGGGAAATTCATCGCGGACCGCACCGGTGATCAGGCTCGAGTCTGCATTGCGGAATCTGTAGATGCTCTGTTTCGGATCGCCGATGATCAGGTTCTCACATCCTCGGGAATCGCTTTCGTGAAGAAGAGGAAGAGTGTTTTCCCACTGGAGCCGCGAAGTGTCCTGGAATTCGTCAATCAGGAAATGGTCCAGACGCGATCCGATGCGTTCATAGATGAAAGGGGTCTCATCGTCTCCAATGATTGTATTCAGGATGGTGTTGGTGTCCGAAAGGCGGATTGAATTGGCGTCGAGCATCAGCTCGTCGGTCTTTTTCTTAATCTCCCAAGTCACCGCGAGCTGGCGGATTGACTTCGAGTAAACCATCCACGAACGTACAGCCGGATCCGAGAAGCGGGTGAGGAAAGAGTCATAGGCCACGCCGAGTTCATTGACTGTCTCCACAAGGTCGGGATCGCTTTGAATACCTTTCTTCATCACGGTTTCGACCATAAAGTTTTCTCCGGTGAATTTCCCGTCTGTGCCTGTCTTCCAGTTCAGGGCCGCGAGCTTGACAATGCGTCCGTGAAGATATTGGGCCATCTTGGAGACTTCGACATCGCGGGTGGCTATCAGATCGAGCGCCCTGCGTGCCAGCGCCCGCACTTTCGATGCGTATTCCTTCAGCGGGAGCAGGTAGATACTGTCATACAGAGCATGGATCTCGGCGAGGCGCCCTCCGCGGGATTGATCGCCTATTCCGTCAATAGTGTCGAAATATTTATTCAGCTGCCGGAGATTCTCCTTGAAACTCTCGCTCTCCATTGTCTTTAGCATCGAGAGCACTTTGGTGTAGAGTGTCCTTCTTCCGGGAGAGAAGAGGTTCCAGCTTCCCGAGCGGTTCACTTCTGTGTCGACGAGCAGCTTTGTCCAGTATCTGAAATTTTCCGACGAGCGGTTGGTGTTCAGGTCGGTCAGGGCGGAGTCGAGGCCGAGGCCGGCGATATAGTTGGAGTCGAGTTCAAGCTGAAAGTTGTCCGGGAGCTCCGCTTCGTATGTGAAGGTCCTCATCACCTGCTGGAAGAAACTGTCGATCGTCGAAACCTGAAAATCGCTGAAGTCGTTCAGCAGGATGTCGAGGGCCTCGGTCGAGACCCTGGCTATTTCTTCCGGCGAGACGCCGAGAGCAGATGAGAAATCGTCAAGATAGTCTATCGAGCCGGTCGGCATGCCGCTTCGGAAACCGGCGAGTGCGGCGAGCTTTGAAATGATACGCTGTTTCATCTCGCCGGTCGCCTTGTTGGTGAAAGTGATTGCGAGAATATGGCGAAGTGAGTCCGAAAGCTCCGGACGTGTGCGCAATCTTCGCGGCTGTTCTGACCGGCTGTGAGTTCTTTCGCCGGAGGGAACCGTGATGAAGAGCCAGATGAACTGACGGGCGAGGGTATATGTCTTTCCTGATCCTGCCGAGGCAAGCTGTCGTGTTAACATTTCCTATGTGACGGACTCTGATGATTGTGACGGACTCTGATGATGCAGACTCTGACGATACCGGATTATTTCACTCCTTTGACTCGGAAGCCCATGGCGCGGAGATGTTCGGCCGCCTTGACGCGACATTCACCCTGGAGTAGGATTTCCCCTCCGCGCGCGCTGCCGCCGGTTCCGAGAACGTGTCTGAGACGCGACGCGATGTCGCTCACTTCCCGGTCGGAAAGCGTGAATCCTTCGATGATCGTGGCCGACTTTCCGCCCCGGCCCTTGCGTTCGAAAACAATATTCAGCGCCTCGGTCTGTCCGCCTGTTCTATCATTCGCCCGTGATTCATCCGCGCTTTTCGTTTCGGTTTTGTCGCCGTCCGCTTCGGGGAGGTTTCCCGAAGCCATGAGGCCGGCGAGGGCATCTTTCCAGTCAGCTGTCATTTTCTGAGTCTGTTTTGAGGATTTCCGAAGGGTTTGGTATTTGGTCTCAGGTAGGGTTGTCCCGCGATCATATTAAAGGTTGGTCCGAGAGCAAATCAAAGGTTGGTCCGCGATCAAATTAGAATATTATCTGAAGACGGGCCTGAATTGCGTTGATCTGCATCGGCTCGTAGCCGGCGCGGTCAAAAGTGTTGGTATAGCTGTATCTCAATTTAGCTATTATGAACCTGTTGATATAATAGTTCAGGGTCAGGCTGGCGTCATTGACGCGGCCACCGCGGATTCCGGAGCGCGAGTCGGACAGGGTCGTGTAGTTATATCCGAGAACGGCTTCGAGAGATCCGGGTTCGGGAGTTCCGATACCGGCCAGTCCGTCAGAGTAGGGGTAGCGTTTGCCGAGAAGAAGTCCGCGGAGGCTGGCGTAGGCTCCCTGTGCACGATACGGTTTCAGCCCGTTCTTACGGTTCACCTGCATCCAGAAATATTGGGCCTCGAGGGCCACCGGTCCCTGATTTATCATGAGCTCGGGGGTGAGCTTGAACAGGTTGCGCGAGTCGCAGATACGGCTTTCGATCGCACGGTTCTGCACGACTTTCGAGGGGAAGTTCGCACCGAATGTGAAGAGGTCGTGAGGATCGTCGCCATTATCGGATGTACGTGCATATTGCGGTGTCGCGAAAGCGACGCTGATTCCGGTCTGAAATTTGGAGCAGGTGGTTATCAGGGGCCGGGCAACAAGGCGTGTGCGGACGCCATAACCGAGCCGGGTCAGCTGATCGGGTCCCATCAGCACCGTTGTCGCCATCGGTTCGGCATGAACCGAAGCTGTGGCATACCATTTCGGGGAGTGGTGATAATATGAGATGCCGATCTGATGGGCCTCGTTGAAGACGCTGTTACAGATCGGTTCGATAAAGGTCGTCTTCATGCATGCGGCCGTCGAGTTCTGATAGCCGAAGTGGTGAAGAGTCAGTCCGGCACGGAAGAAGTTGAACCGGTTCAGGTCATATTGTAGATAGCAGTCCTTCAGCCCGACCTTTCCGTAGGCAAGGCCGGCCTCGATCTTAGCCGACCATTGGCCATAGGCCAACTGGACGCCGAGCCGCACATCCGGAATCGCCACGCCGTCAGGGAAAAGATGTTTGTCTTCGCCGGCGAACACCGCGCCGTCGATGAGCAGGGTGCCGATCGGCGAGATTGTCAGCGGTTTTTCTTCCGGTCCGAAGCGGAAGCAGAAATCAACGTCCTTTTTTTTCTTGGCTTCAGCATCGGGAGTCAGGCCCGGAAGCGGAAGGCAGAGAAGCAGAAAGAGCGGAAGAAATTGTCTGATGCTGGCTTTGATCATATCGATTATTGAGTCTTGGCCGGTTCTGGTGTGGTGGAGTCTGAACCGGGAATGTCATGATGTAAAATAGTCAGGAGTGTTTGCGGATCAATTTCTCGACTTCGACAATATCGTTTGTGCGGTCAACGAGATTTCCGGACCTGTCGATGATGTAGAAGCAGGGGAGGGAGGGGATGTTATAGTCGGTCGCTACAGAAGTTGTCGCATTATGGTCGAGGACCGTGATCCAGGGAACGTTGCGTGCCGCTTCACGCCAAAATCCTGCGTCTGCATCGAAGCTGACCGAATAGACGGTCAGGTCACCCCCGCGGCGGTTGATGATGTCTGAAATGATGCGGTTATAGTTCGGTGTTTCCGGAAGAGACATCACCCCGAACATCAGGAGAGTGGGTTTGCCATGGCCGACAACAGACGAGAGGGAAACATTGCGGCCGTTTTCATCGGGGAGTACAATCGGAATCAGACCGGCTTCCTCGGCTTCGACCACACGCTTGCGTCCTGCAGCCGAATTCTTTGCCCGTCTCGCATCGAGCACCGTGTTCTCGAGGAGCGGAGTCCGGGGGTCATTGGGATGATATTCCTTGAAGGCAGTAGCAACGGCCGCGAAGATTCCGAGATCGGCGCTGTCGGCCGGATCGAAGAGCGGACGGTCGTCGTTCAATGTGCGGGTCAGGATGTAGTAACTGACCAGAGATCCCTGCTCATTCTGGATGTATTTTGAATATACCCGTCTTTTGAAAGCCTTCGCGGAGTCAGGAACTGCGGAATGGGGCATGAATTTCCTGACGTCGCTTTCGAAAGAGCTGAGCGCATCGGCCATTGCCGAACCTTCGACCCTCCATGTTCCCGGAAAGTTCTTGCTGTCGGCAAAAAATGTGACCGTTTCGGTTGAATCTATGGGAACGTATGCCACTCCGAGGGGTGTGGAAATTGCATAGATCTCAGGAGAATCCGGCGCAGGGCGCGAGAAAGAGAAGCGCCCTGAACGGTCGGTGCGGACCGAGTCAAGAAACATCCATCGGCCGGCAAAGTCTGCCTTGTTGAGGATAACAAGTTCATTATCAGCTCCCTCAATTTCTCCCTTGATCTTAAATTTATCTGAAGAACAGCTTGAGGAGACAAGCAGGAGAAAGAGAGTCAGGCAGACTCCGGCAAAGTAAGGTCTGAATTTTTTCATGGGCGCAAAGATAGCTAAAAAATTCAAATCGCAAGCAGGTGGGGTTAAATGGTCTAAATAAGAATCGCGCGTGCGGAAAATAAGGTTGCATATCTTCAGGGAAAGTATTAACTTTGCGCCCGAATACGCAAAGAAGAAAAATATTTATCAACCAGTAATGTTAAAGCCAATTAAGAAAACCATCGAGCTTGGCGACGGCCGTACGATCACGATCGAGACCGGAAAACTCGCCAAACAGGCCGATGGAGCGGTTGAAGTCAGAATGGGCAACACGATGCTTCTTGCCACAGTCTGCTCCGCACAGGACGCCAACGAAGGCGTCGATTTCATGCCTCTGACGGTCGAGTATAAGGAAAAATATTCCTCGATCGGACGTTATCCCGGAGGTTTCCTCAAACGCGAAGGTCGCGCAAGCGATTACGAAATCCTGACATCACGTCTTGTGGACCGCGTTCTGCGTCCGCTTTTCCCCGATAACTACCATGCCGAGACGTTCGTGAACGTCACTCTTTATTCGGCCGACGAGAATGACGCTCCCGATGCGCTTGCCGGCATCGCAGCTTCAGCGGCGCTTGCAGTCAGCGACATTCCTTTCAACGGCCCCATCTCTGAGGTCCGCGTGGCCCGCGTAGATGGCCAGTGGGTGATCAACCCGACTTTCGAGCAGATGGAGAAGGCCGACATCGAACTGATGGTCGGTGCAACCTACGACAACATCATGATGGTCGAGGGCGAAATGAATGAAGTTTCGGAAGCCGAACTTCTTGAAGCCCTCAAAGTGGCCCATGAAGAGATTAAGAAGCATTGTCTCGTCCAGATCGAGCTCATGAAGGAGGCCGGCAAGGAGACAAAGCGCGAATATAACCACGAGATCAACGATGACGCTCTGCGTGCGGATGTCCGTGAGAAATGCTATGACAAGGCTTATGCTATT
>CAYMTQ010000033.1:0-21128 GCA_964393395.1 uncultured Sangeribacter sp. | reverse complement strand
ATACACGCTTTCCAGGCGTGCCTCTTCAGCCACTCGAGCACCACTCCATGGCTTTTGCTGTTTGCGACTGCAAAATTAGTCCTTTTTTCTCATTCTCCAAACTTTTCTCACGATTTTTTTCTAACTTCGCGCCCGAATTATATGGGGAAGGTGAATCGTAAATCTAATACAGTTTATGAGACATATCCTTATTGCCATTTTCGGATTGTTATTACTCTCCGCATGCGGAGGTGACAATAACTCTAAAGATGCAACTGTCGCACCGGGAGCAAATGCCTCGGATCGTGAAAAAGTCAGCTATATGGCGCAGATCACGTCTCCCGACTCTCTGGCCCGATATATCTGTTATGCCGCGCTCGGCCGC
This sequence comes from uncultured Sangeribacter sp., assembly GCA_964393395.1. Classification (GTDB taxonomy): domain Bacteria; phylum Bacteroidota; class Bacteroidia; order Bacteroidales; family Muribaculaceae; genus Lepagella. Next base: position 20,764 of record CAYMTQ010000033.1, on the reverse strand, counting down.
AGTTCTTCCGGCACGATAGATTCCCTATCAATGGCTCAACTGTATGCTCTCGAAATCTATCAGGCAGACGACCGGAAAATCGTTGAGTTTTCACGCTCCTATGACGAAACTGTCGAGAATCTCCCGCTGACCGATGCCTACCGGCTGGCAAAGATGACAGGTGTGCTTGACGATACGCAGCTTCCTTTCGACCTGGGCCTTAGATATGGAGCCCGCGTAAAACGGGAAGGGATTAAAGCACCTGAAGTTAAGAACGACACGGCCGCCCTCGCAAGAATGGTCGAACCGCATTTTTTCGACCTCTTTGTCAAGGCTTTCGACACAGCTTTGAAGAATTGACCGGACTCCGTTCCGGAACCGAAGGGCAAAATTTCTTTTGGATAAAACAACTATATTGTGTAATTTTGCACCGAATTACCGCCTGACGGATAAGCTCCTCGGCAAATCTGCCAATTCAGCCGAAAACTGACATTGGCGTTCTGTCATGATTCCGAAATCGGTATTATCACTATCCGACGGCCAGAAATCCTCCGCCGGAAGTTCCAATCAGATTAAAGATAACGATAATTAATATCTGCGAAAGTTCCCATGGTTTCTCCCCAGAACTCACCGGAGACTCAGGCCCCGGCGCCCAAAAAGAAACTTGGCGCCCTTCCCGGTCCCGGCATTGATGATATTCTGAAGAAGACACTCAGCCGATGGCCCTGGATTGTGGTTTCGGTTGTGGTAATCACAGGGTTGGCATGGCTGTATCAGGCCCGTATCTCACCGACCTACAGAAGAGCGGCTGAAATTGCAATAAAGCTTCCCGCGACTTCCGGCTCGTCCGGATTCTCCGTTGCGTCACAATTCCAGACGCTCGGCCTTGCAAACGGCGCACCAAACCTTGACAACGAACTGGCATATTTCAAAAGTCCGGACCTGATGCAGGAGGTCGTCGAGGCATACGGTCTCAATGTCAGCATCTATCGTCCCGGAACATTCCGTTCCACACTTCTTTACGGTTCGACATCACCGGTAATTGTCAAATTCCCTTCTCTGCTTGAGAACGAATCCGCCTCTTGCGTACTCTCTCTTTCGAAGGATAACACTTATACGGTCAAGAATCTCGTGAAGAACGGCAATCCGTGTGAGAACTTCACGGCCAAGGGAACTTATGGCAAACCTCTGTCGACACCTGCAGGCCAGATTGAAGTTCAGAAAAGCCCATACTTCAACGACGCATATACCGGAACTCTGAATGTCTACAGATTCCCGATGAAGTCGGCGTCGAAGATGTTTGAGTCCGAACTCACGGTTGCAAAAGACAAGTCGGACTACTCAACTATCGTTACCCTCGCCGTGACGGATGCTTCCGGCCAGAGAGCGGCAGATATCCTGAACGGAATAATTGAGGCTTACAACCGCTCCAACGCACGCGAAAAAGCTGAAGTCGCATCTGCCACCACCAACTTCATCAACGAGCGTCTTGCTCTGATTGAAAGGGAGCTCGGAAGCGTTGATTCCGATATTTCCTCCTTCAAGTCACAGAATCTTATTCCCGATGTGTCACAGAACGCATCAATGGCAATGAGCGGTAACGCCGCCGCGACTCAGGAGCTGATTTCACTCAACAACACCCTTCAGATGACCCGTTATCTGAGAGACCACGTGATGTCATCACTTGACAACGGCAAGGTGCTTCCGGCCAACACCGGAATCAGCAACGGAGCGATCGAGAGCCAGATCGGACAGTACAACGCACTTGTCCTTCAGCGCAACTCCCTTTCGTCGTCCGGTTCAGAGTCGAACCCCGTGATTGCAGACATCGACGGACGCCTCTCCCAGATCCGCGCCAACATCATCTCCTCGATCGACACACAGCTCGCCACTCTCGGTCAGTCAATCAAGGCGATCCAGGGTTCCCAGCACAATCTGACAGCTCAAATTGCGGCAAGCCCGAATCAGGCACGTTACCTCCTGAGCGTCGAGCGCCAGCAGAAAGTGAAGGAATCACTTTATCTGTTCCTGCTTCAGAAACGCGAGGAGAACGAGCTGTCACAGGCATACACCTCAGACAATATCAAGATCGTGAAGCGGCCTGACGGCCCCGGCGGTCCCATCGCACCGGACCGCGAGCGCATAATCCTCATCGCGTTTGTTGTCGGTCTTGTACTCCCCTTCGCATGGACATATATCAAGGAAGCTCTCAACACCACGATCCGCGGACGCAAGGATCTCGAGAATATGACCGTGCCTCTTGTCGGTGAGATTCCCGAAGTCAGGACTCCGTCCGGACGCAAGGTGAAGAAACCCGGAATCGTCGTCAGCTCCGGTGGCCGCGATATCATAAACGAGGCCTTCCGTGTCGTGCGCACCAACCTGCGCTTCATGACGGCATCTGATCGCACCGGCGACAACTCGAAGGGTGCGGAGGTTCTGATGACGACATCGTTCAATCCCGGATCCGGAAAGACATTCCTTTCGATGAACATGGCCATGTCGCTTGCCCTCAAGGGTGAACAGGTTCTGGTAATCGACGGCGATATGCGACGTGCTTCGGCATCTACATTCGTTGGCACTCCCACCCACGGTCTTTCTGATTATCTGACCGGGAAGACTACCGACTGGAAGAGTCTCGTGAAGAAATCGGAACTGAGCCCGGACCTCAATGTCCTCCCCGTCGGCCAGGTACCGCCGAACCCCACCGAGCTACTTGAAAACGGTCGTTTCCAGCAGATGCTCTCAGAGGCCCGCAAGAACTATGACTATATCTTCATCGACTGTCCGCCTGTTGATATCGTCGCTGACGCCCGGATTCTCAATCCGCTCGTTGACCGCACGATATTTGTCATCCGTACGGGTCTTCTCGACCGTTCGATGCTCGACATGCTTCAGGGTCTCTATGATGACAAGACATACCGCAATCTCAGCGTACTGCTGAATGCAACCCCCATCGAGTCTTCGACCTACGGCGCAAGATATGGCAACCGTTATTACGGACGCTATTACGCTTACGCCAAATCATATTGACAAAGCCACCACGATTAACGGGTGCGGACTGCGTAGTCCGCACCCACATACAAAAAACTATCTTCACGGCGAAAACCGATGTTCACGCTTTTTCCGTTAAATGGACATTTCGGTTGAGCCGTTCACAAAAACCTGCAATCCTGATATGAAACGGATTTACAACTCGCTTCTCCTTCTCTGCGCGATCGTAATGTTTTCTGCATGTACACCGAAGAACATCACTTACATGCAGGGTTTTGACAACGGTGACATCGCAAAGGTAAGGGCACAGCAGCGTCTGACAGCACAGGCAGACGACAAAATCGGAATCTACGTATCGTCGAAAGACCCTTCGCTTGCCGAGGTCTTCAACCTTCTCTCCACATCGCGCATGATCAACTCCAGCAATGCCAATTCAAACGGAATGGTCGGAGTCAGAAGCAGCGGTGGCAACAACACGCTTGCATACACCGTCAATGACAGGGGCGATATCGAGTTCCCCATTCTCGGATACATTCATGTCGCAGGCCTCACAAGACAGGAGATCGCCGAATTGCTTCAGAAACGTCTTGTCAGCGAAAAGCTCCTGACAGATGCAATCGTGACCGTCGAGTTCCTGAATGCAACCGTTTCGGTTCTCGGTGACGTCTCCAGCCCGGGAGAGTATGTGATCGACAAAGAAAACCTCACTATCTGGCAGGCGATTGCAAAAGCAGGTGACCTCAACATCACCGGTAAGAGAAACAACGTGCTTGTCGTCAGAGAAGAGAACGGTCAGGATCGTGCATATCGTATCGACCTGACGGATACTGAAGCGGCGATGCAGAGTCCCGCATATTATCTCCAGCAGAACGACATCGTCTATGTCGAGCCCAATGACATGAAGAAGCGTAACGCAGTCGTCAACGGCAACAACGTCCTCACCGTTTCGTTCTGGATGTCCGCCGCATCCTTTGTCGCTTCAATGGCGATACTCGTCACCAACCTCATCAAGAAGTAACGGTTCTCCACTCATCAGCGGACATTCCGTTTGCGGGTTGAGAAACAGGAAACGATAACAGAAACATGACACGATAATATAGACATTCGGTCAGCAGCGATTCCGCTGTCTGACCGAATTTTTTCATATTGGATCAAAGATTTATATAATCAAAGATATGTGGTTTATAGACAATCCTTCGATGGAAGACCTGCTGTTTCATGTCCGCGGATGTTCGTGGTTGGCTGTCGGTCTTGCGTTTGCCCTCATGATATGGTGTTTTGCAACCCGTCCTGACAACTGGCCACCGTTGAAAGCATCGTTGATTGTAGGATCGATAATCGCATTGGGAACAGCATATTGGATTGCGACCACTCCAGTCCCCTGGGACACAGGCAATGACAGAGACGTCTATATCATATCTTTTGAATGGAAGAGGGATTATGTCACCGACCCTGCCGAATGCTTCAAGACCAGAGATCCGTTCTTTCAGTTATATCAGTATTTCATTTCGCGTTTCGCAGGATATAAAGTCTGGTTACTGATCACAGCATTGATTTATACGGGAAACTACCTGCTTGCTTCATACCGGTTCGGTAAAGAGCGGCTGACTGCCCTGCTTATTGCCTTTATCGCAGGTTTCGGATTCTTCACATACGGAATCAACGGAATCCGAACCGGCCTCGCGATGTCATTCATATTGCTGGGTCTTAGTTATAGAAAGAATTTACCGGTGCTGATAATCAGCTTCCTCATTGCTGTCCTGTTCCACCTTTCAATGATAATCCCGGCAGTGGCAATCGTTTTGTCAATGCTTTTAGGAAAGAAGAAAGTAGGAATCGGAGAAGCGGTCTGGGTGGCGGCATTCATTATTTCACTCGCAGGCGGAGACCGGCTGATGGACATAGTCACATCCCTTGCACACGGAGGCCGGACAGAATATCTTGTGAATGACGGGATGCTTGCCGAACTTCCCGTTCAATATAACACCGGCTTCCGCTGGGATTTCATTGCATTCAGTCTTCTTCCCATGACCGCGGCTTTTTTCTACCGGTATGTTTTGAAATACCGCTCCAATACTTATGCCGTGACCTTCACCACATATCTCCTTGTCAATGCTCTCTGGCTCTTAGTCATACGTCTTCCGTTCACAGACCGCTTCGCCTATCTGTCATGGGTGCTGATGCCGATTCTCTTCTTCTATCCCCTGACAGACACTAATCTCAAAATAAGATACAAGAAAATATTTCTCGGTGTCGGTGTGTTCAGTTCAGCAGTTTTGTTTAATTTTGTACTTTAAAGCCCGTCTCATAAACAATAGGGGCGGGACCGGCTCCTTAAGCCAGTCTCATTAAAATTGAGACCGCGCAGGCCATTAGACAGAAACCTATCCTTTCAGACGCCGACGAATGAAGCTGACTGTCTTCACATCGACCTATAATCGGGCGGAGTTGCTGACCAGACTATATAACAGTCTGGCAGAGCAGACTTCGCGTGATTTCGAATGGCTTGTGATTGACGACGGGAGCACAGATCAGACCGCGGGACTGTTGAAGAAATGGATTGCCGAAGACAGGATTCAGATTCATACGCTGAAATGCGACAACGGCGGAAGACACCGCGCAATCAATCTCGGCCTCAAACATGCACGCGGCGAATACTTCTTCATCATCGGCAGTGATGATTACATGTTGCCCGACGGTGTGGAAACGATAATCGAAGAAATGGACCGTCTTGAAGGGGACCGTATGATTGGCGTAGCCTTCCGGACAATACACCCTGACGGAAGCCCCATAGGACCGAAGCTCCCGGCGGCGCGTCTGATAAGCGACGAGATTGACCTCAGGCAGATCAGAAGAATATATGGAGACTGCAGTGAGGTGTTCTTCACATCAATTTTCAGGGACAACTTTCAGTTCCCGGAATTTGAAGGAGAGAAATTTGTACCCGAGGCCCTGATATGGAATCGGATGGCCGAGAACTACAGGTTGCTTTACATCAACCGCCCTGTCGGGGTCGTTGTCTATCAACCCGGAGGACTCAGCTCGAGGATAGTTGAGATCAGGCGAACATCTCCACTCGGGACAATGACATATTATTCGGAACTGGCCCATAACCCCAGAGTCCCGTTTATCCGTAAATGCAGGGCCGCGATAAACTTCTGGAGATTTTCCAAACCCGGAATAACTAAGGAATCGAGAAGCGCCATGATAGGCAACCGATGGGCATGGCTTGCACCGGCCGGTGCTCTCATGAGAATCGGAGACAAGATATTGAAGAGATAAATTCCGGGCAGATGCAGCTATCCTGCATCCGCCATGCCACCCACTATAGGATATAAGAGCCGTGGCAAAATGCAATAAGCAAAGATTTAGGACGTTTTCACATAGTAGGGAGACACTGCCGTTGTCTCTCCTGACCAATCATCATGAAGAGAATCTTTAGAATAGCATTATCCGTTCTGACACTATCGGTATCGCTTTCCGTTTTTGCACAGAATGATATAAAAGACAATGATTTCAACCCGGTGAACACCGGTGTGACGACGCTCAGTATCACCCCCGACGCACGCGGAAGTGCGATGGGTAACCTCGGTGCGGCGACAGATCCGGATATGAACTGCCAGTTCTGGAACCCCTCGAAATATGCTTTCGCATATTCCCAGGGTGGCCTCGCCCTCTCCTATACCCCTTGGCTTCGCAAGATCGTAAATGATATTTTTCTGGCAGACCTCTCGGGCTACTGGAAATTAGGATCGGGCGACAATCAGGCTCTGTCTGCTTCACTGCGCTATTTCTCGTTAGGCGAAGTTACGCTCAACGGCACGGACGGCCCATCCGTTCAGACTATCAATCCTTACGAGTTCGCCGTCGATCTCGGATATTCGCGAAAGCTCTCGGAGAAATTCTCCATGGGTGTCGTTCTGCGTTATATTCTTTCGGACCTCTCTTTTGAAGATGCGTCTTCCGGAGAAACGAACACCGCGGCCTCCGCTTTCTCGGCCGACCTGTCGGGATACTTCGTCACTTTCCCCATGGTGGGACGTTCCGAATGTCAGTATTCTTTCGGTTTCGACATCTCGAATATCGGCTCGAAAGTGAGCTATGACCACGGAGCGACCTACGCTTTCCTCCCGACCAACCTCCGTCTCGGCACGAACTTCATGTTCCCCCTCGCCGATTACAATACGATCTCAATCGGACTTGACCTCAACAAACTCCTCGTTCCGACGAAACCGCGGCTGAAAGACTATACCGGAAAAATCGGAGAAGCCGGAGGTTATGCCGACCAGGCAGAAGCCGAAGCTGCATGGGATAAAGCTACACAGGACTGGTATGACCAATCTCCCATTTCCGGAATCTTCAAGAGCTTCACTGACGCTCCGGGAGGATTCAAGGAAGAGCTTCAGGAAATCAACGTCTCGATCGGCGCTGAATATGCCTATAATCAGCAGTTTTTCGTCCGTCTGGGTTATAACTACGAGAACGCGAACAAAGGTGGCCGTTCATATTTCGGCTTCGGCGCCGGATTCTCGCTCAACGTCGTGAAGCTTGATGCCTCATATATGCTCGCGACAGCCCAGAGCTCACCCCTCGACCAGACGCTCCGCTTCACGCTCACGTTCGACATGGACGGACTGCGCGATCTTCTCGGTAAACGCCGCTGATCCCGTTTCGCGTCCATGGCACTGACACTTTCCGGGAAAGAGGACTAAACGGGGTCTTTAAAATAATGCTAAACCAGAAACAACAGAAGGCTGTAGAAGCCACTGAAGGAAGAGTTCGCGTTGTGGCGGGCGCCGGGTCCGGAAAGACCCGGGTGCTCGCCCATCGTTTCGCATATCTGGTCAATGAAATAGGTGTAGCGCCCGGCAATATCCTCTGCCTTACGTTCACCAACAAGGCCTCGCAGGAGATGAAGCAACGTATTTCCGGTCTTGTAGACGGCGGAAGCGTCAATGACTTTGTCTGCACCATCCACAGCTTCTGCGTGAAGTTTCTCCGACGGGAAATATACCGGATCGGCTACCCCAAGAATTTCCTCGTCATAGACGAGACAGACTGTCGCGAACTGGCCCGGCAGGCTATGGCGGAGTATGGTATCGACCGGAAGAAAAATACCGCTGAACGCTTTCTGAAGAATGTTGCCGGTGTCAAAGGCGCTGATCCCGCCGCCTATATCAACCGCATAATCCTGCCCGATTCCTCGAAAACAGATTCTTTAGGAGGGAGCGCTCCTATGGACGGGGCTGTTGAAAGATATATAAGACTGCAGCTGAAGCAATATGCCCTCGATTTTGACGATCTGCTCTACTTCACACTCTTCATTCTCGATCATTTCCAGGAAGCCAGAGAATATTGGACAGACCTTCTGAATTATGTTCTTGTTGACGAAGTCCAGGATTGCTCCGGCGATGACTGGAAGCTTCTATATGCCATTACCGGACGCCATCACAACCTCTTTGTTGTAGGGGACCCCGACCAGGCGATATATCAGTGGCGGGGAGGCAACCCGAAGATCTTTGTCGATTTCAAGGCCGACACAGACATAATCCTCAACGAAAACTACAGGTCAACGCCCGATATCCTCAATGTTGCCAACGAGATCATCTCCAACAACAAGAACAGGGTTCCCAAGGATCTGTTCACACGGCGTCACAACGAATTTGTTCCGCTTTACCGACATCATAAAGATCAGAACGAGGAGGCAACGGCCATAGCCGAGACAATATCAAACGGGATTGAGAACGGTGGAAAATTCAGCGACTTCGCTGTCCTTTACCGCAGTTCCTTTCTTTCGAGACCTCTTGAACAGGCTCTTCTGAAACGGCAGATTCCATATTCAGTCTGGGGCGGAATCCGCTTCTTCGAACGCAAGGAGATTAAGGACATTCTCTCCTATCTTCGTCTTGCCGCCTCCGATTCAGACGATATGGCCTTCGCCAGGATCATCAATCTTCCTGCCCGGAAATTCGGTGAGACCACAATGAAACGGCTCAGAACGATAGCTGAAGAAGAGGGCACGTCGCTGATGACTGCCCTAAGAAATCATATCGGTGAGCCGGGACTTAACCGCAAGGAGTTCTACGCATTCATCAATCTGATCGACAACGCCCGAATCGAGGCTGGGGATCTCGAGGTCTCCGAGCTTACGGATTGGGTGCTCAACTCGTCCGGTCTGGCGGCGATGTATCGCAATGATGAGGAGGAGGAACGTCTCGAAAACGTTGCCGAACTCATCAATGCGATGAAGGAGTTTGAAAGCCGCGGACTTGACCGGCAGGACAGGACTCTCGCCGCATATCTCCAGGAAATTGCATTGTACACCAATACGGATCATCAGAAAGATAAGGATTGTGTCCGGATAATGACGATCCACCAGTCAAAAGGACTGGAATTCAACACCGTCTTCGTCATGGGGCTGACCGAGGGTGTGTTTCCGAACCACCGCTCTATCCGTGAACGACGGAAGGATGGCGAGGAGGAAGAAAGACGACTTATGTATGTGGCCGTCACCAGGGCCGAAAAGATGCTTTATCTCTCTGAGTCGGAAGGCTACCTGAACGAGAATGGCGCCCTGAAATATCCTTCCCGCTTCCTGACAGAAATACCGGAAGGAATGGTAGAAGTCGAAGGAGATCCGGATCCGGAATTGTTTGAAGGAACGCGCAGGCTCGTGCAGACATTGCAGCAGGAACTATATCTCACCGACGAGGATGTATGGAATCCCGGCACAAAAGTAGTACACAAAATCTTCGGAGAAGGGACAGTTGTCAGATATGACAGTGTTTCAAAAAGCTACCGCGTGAATTTCGGAGGCAAGGAGAGGATGCTTCTCCCCCGGGTCCTGAAACAGCTCTGAGGGGGCCCGCTCAATTTGCCAGCCTCACGAAAATTTGTTAATTTTACGGTCGGTCTGAGAGACTTTCCTTCAGATCCCCACCTTGCAAGAAATGTCAGATAATATCTTTGATCAGCCCGGAGATATAAAGCCCATCCCGGAAGATAACGCACCGAAAAAAAACAAGAAAATTCCTGACGCAGCCGAAGTCTCAGACAATTCGGCCGCCGGCACATATACGGACGATGCCATCCAGACCTTAAAATGGAACGAACACATCCGCAGGCGTCCGGGAATGTATATCGGAAAGCTCGGGGACGGATCCCACGCTGACGACGGCATCTACGTGCTTGTCAAGGAAGTTGTTGACAACTCAATCGATGAGTTCAACATGGGAGCCGGCAAACGTATCGACATATCGATCGACGAGGAGGGAACGGTAACCGTCCGCGACTATGGCCGCGGAATACCGCTCGGAAAAGTGAAGGAGGTCGCAAGCGATATCAACACCGGTGGCAAGTTCGATGACAAGAACTTCAAGAAGGCTGTCGGTCTGAACGGTGTCGGCCTGAAGGCGGTCAATGCCCTCTCGACATTCTGCGACGTCACAAGCTACAGAGACGGCGAGAAAGTCGAGGTGAAATTCGAACGCGGCGATCTTGTCTCCGAAAGCGGGAAACTGCCTACGGACGAGCCCAACGGAACAATGGTCCGTTTTCATCCCGATCCGGATCTTTTCAGGAACTATGCCTTCAATCTGGAGACTGTCCGCACGATGGTCAACAACTACACCTATCTGAACGTAGGTCTTCAGATTTTCTTCAACGGAGAGAAATTTGTCTCGCGCCATGGCCTTCGCGATCTCCTGCAGGAGAATATGACCGCTACCCCGCTCTACCCCATGATTCACCTCAAAGGTGAGGATATTGAAGTTGTCATTACCCACGCCGACCAATATGGAGAGGAGTATTACAGCTTCGTCAACGGTCAGCACACAACTCAGGGGGGAACGCATCTTTCAGCGTTCAAGGAACATGTCAGCAGGACGATAAAGGAATTCTCCGGAAAAGGTTATGACTTTGCCGACATCCGTTCGGGAATGGTCGCGGCGGTTGCCGTCCGCGTTCAGGAACCGGTGTTTGAGAGCCAGACAAAGACCAAACTCGGCTCCAGGACTATCGCTCCGGAGAGCAAGGAAGATCCCAATCCGAAGACTGTCAATAAGTTTGTCGGAGATTTCATCAAAAAAGAACTTGACGATTATCTCCACAAATATCCGGACACGGCGACAGCTATGCTGACAAAGATAGCATCGACGGAAAAAGAGCGCAAGGCGATGGCCGGAGTGGCGAAACTTGCAAGGGAAAAGGCGAAAAAAGTCTCCCTGCACAACCGCAAGCTCAGGGACTGCAGGATCCATTTCAACGATCAGCGGAAACCGAGCGACAAGTCTGATGACCTCCGCGAAGAATCCTCAATATTCATCACGGAGGGTGATTCTGCGTCCGGGACAATCACCAAGGTCCGCAATGCGAACACTCAGGCGGTGTTCTCTCTCCGCGGCAAACCGCTGAACAGCTTTGGAATGACCCAGGAAGTCGTTTACAAGAACGATGAATTCAACCTTCTCCAGGCAGCCCTCAACATCGAGGAAGGTATCGAAGGATTGAGATACAACAAGGTCATCATCGCAACCGATGCGGATGTCGACGGTATGCATATCAGGCTTCTGATAATCACCTTCTTCCTCATGTTCTTTCCGGATCTCGTGAAGAAGGGCCATGTCTATATCCTTCAGACTCCACTGTTCCGCGTCCGCAACAAGAATTCGGTCCGCCGATCCAAGGGAAAGAAGAAGAAAGAGTCTGCAGACGGCGAAAAAGACACGTTTTACTGCTATACGGATGAAGAACGAGAGGCAGCGATCGCGAAACTCGGAAACAATGCTGAAATAACGCGATTCAAAGGTCTCGGTGAGATCAATGACGAAGAATTCCGTGAATTCATCGGACCGGACATGAGGCTGGATTGCGTGCGCCTGAAAAAGGAAGACACTGTCGACCAGCTTCTTGAATTCTACATGGGAAAGAACACGATGGAGCGTCAGAACTTCATCATCGATAATCTTGTCGTTGAAGACGATTCCCAGATCTAAGACCGCGATTCAAACAATTGAGGGATATGAAGAAAGCATTTTACGCAGGATCTTTCAATCCTTTCACGATCGGACACGCCGACATTGTTGAAAGGGGGCTCGCTCATTTCGACGCCATAGTGATAGGAATCGGAATGAATGTGGCCAAAATGACCGGCGAGCAGGTTTCGGAAAGACTGGATCCCATAAGATCCCTGTATGCCGGGAATGACCGCGTCGAAGTGGTCGCCTACTCGACATTGACCACGGAAGCCGCCCTCAAATATGAAGCCGACGTTCTTCTGAGAAGCGTGAGGGATATCGCTGACTTCGAATATGAACGTAATCTGGCCGATGTGAACAGGCGCATTTCCGGTCTTGACACATTTATCCTGACCGCACGCCCGGAACTGGCGTGCATTTCATCATCTATGGTCAGGGAACTCAGGCATTTCGGGTTTCCGACCGATGAATTTATTCCGGAGAAGGGAGAAAGCACCAATACTGAAAAGCAATGAAGAAACTTCTGATATATGCCGGGCTCGCATTGATTTCATCAATAGCCCTGCAGGCAAAAATAGACTTCAACTCGCCCGCGGCGCCCAACAACAAATTGAGAATGGCCGAAGCGGCTGTCGCTCAGCTATATGTTGACTCTGTAGATGAAGAAAAACTCGTCGAGGATGCAATAAAAGGTATGCTGGAAAAACTCGACCCCCATTCACAGTATTCCAATGCAGAGGAGACAAAAGCCTTGAACGAGCCTCTGGAAGGTAACTTTTCGGGGATAGGAATTTCGTTCAACATGACTAAAGATACGCTCTATGTCATCCAGCCGGTTTCAGGCGGACCGTCGGAGCGCGTCGGCATCTTGGCCGGAGACAGGATCATTGCAGTCAACGACACCCTTATCGCCGGTGTCGAGATGAAGACAAAGGATATCATGAAACGACTGAGAGGTCCGAAAGGGACTGAAGTCGATCTCAAAATACTCCGCAAATCAGCATCAAAAAGCGACACGATATTTTTCAGGGTCAAACGAGACGACATTCCGATCTACAGCGTCGACGCCGCATATATGGTCGAACCGGAGACAGGTTACGTTCGTCTGAACAAATTTGCCGCCGAGACGCCCAAGGAATTCCGCGATGCAGTGAAAAAACTGAAATCCAAGGGGATGAAAAACCTGATTCTGGATCTGACCGATAATGGAGGTGGCTATCTGAATGCGGCTGTGGACATTCTCGGCGAACTGCTGCCGATTGGATCAATGACGGTCTACACCGAAGGCCGGTCGTCACCGCGCCACAATAATTTCGCATTCCCCAAGGGTGGTCAACCGCTTTTCGAAGACGGTCGACTTGTCGTGATGGTCAACCAGAATTCCGCTTCGGCCTCGGAGATTACTGCCGGTGCGGTTCAGGATTGGGACCGAGGCCTGATTGTCGGAAGAAGGACATTCGGTAAGGGTCTTGTACAGCGTCCGGTTCCGTTCCCCGATGGTTCAATGATGCGTCTGACCGTCGCACACTACTACACCCCCTCGGGCCGGGACATCCAGCGGCCTTATAAAAAGGGGGACAATGAATCATACGCGAAGGATCTCCTTGACCGCTATCACAGCGGGGAGCTGATGCATGAAGACAGTATCAGAAAGGTTGATTCACTGAAAGTCAAGACTCTGCGCCTGCAACGTGATGTCTATTCGGGCGGGGGAATCTCTCCGGACCGATTCGTAGGCCTCGACACGACCATGTACACACCATACTACCGCGACGTGATGGCGAAAGGTCTCTTCAACCGATGGGCCGTGGACTATATCGACAAGAACCGGAAGCAGCTCCGCAAGTCTTTCCGGACCGATGATGATTTCGTCCGGGATTTCAATATCACACCCGAAATGGTGGAGTCTATAAAGGCAATGGCAAAGGAGGAGGGCATCGAACCCAATGAGGAGCAGGCGACGCTTTCAGAGCCTCTGTTCAAGATGATCATGAAGGCACTCGTCGGACGTGATGCATTTGAAAATGAAACCTATTTCAAGGTCTATAATGGTTTCGACCCGATTTTTGCCAAGGCTCTCGAAGCGATAAAAACAGATGATCCGGTGTTTGTAACCGGGAAGTGACAACCGTTGACACGGAAGGAAATGTATCATGGGGAAGGGCTCTTAATCTGATCATTCATGAGACACATATATCTTCTTTCAACCGCAATATTGACTGCGTACGGAACTTTGGCTGCCCAGACCGAAGTTCTGACCCGCCCTTATATCGAGATGGAAGAGCAGGCAACAACCGTCATGCAGGAAATTCCCTCGAGGAATTTCGAAGAGTCGGCTGTTCCGGCAGATTCGCTTCTCAGTTCGTTTGATGCTGTGGACAGTTCGGAACTGATACAGTATCAGATGCCACCCGGAGCACCGAGGCTGTTCAGAGGTTACCGTCATATCGAAGATGTCGATTTCTCACACATGATCGACTGGTCTTTCCCGGGATCGGCCAAGGATGCTACTCCGACATGGCTTGCCAGATCGAAACGGGCCCAAAGAATGCTCGGAGATCTGGAATATGAGTATATCCTCAGTCATCCGTATGAGAAGACATATCTGTCGTGGGAACTGCCGGAGCCTCCGAAGTTGCTCGACGATGATTACTCCTTTGCCGGATTCCTGAACCGGCTTGACATTCCTGAAGTAACCCGTCAGGAAAGCATCGAAGTCTCGGCCAATTTCGAGAAGACACATTGGCTGCACACGACAACGGATGGGATTCAGTTCTCGCAGGCATACATCTCCCCTAACTGGTATCAGGGTGGCAATTCTTATCTCGCGCTGCTTTTCAACTTCTACTGGAATGTCAAGCTCAATCAGGTGTATCATCCGAACCTGATGTTCGAAAGCACCCTGAGCTATAAGCTCGCGCTGAACTCGGTCAAAGACGAATATCACAAGTATTCTATATCTCAGGATCTGTTCCAGTATAATCTGAAGACCGGTTTCAAGGCATTCAGGAGCTGGTTCTATTCATTCAACCTCCAGTTCAAGACGCAGTTCCTCAACAACTATGAGAGCAACTCCGACATCCGTAAAGCCGGATTCCTGTCGCCAGCCGAACTGACAGCAGGTCTCGGTATGACCTATAACCGCAATTTCAGGAACGACAAACTCAAGTTCTCGGCATCTATCGCTCCGATTACCTACAATCTGAAGACATGTATAGATCCTAAGATTGACCCGGTTCAATACGGTATTGAGGCCGGCCACAAGGTTGCGAATCAGATCGGTAGCAGTGCGGAGCTGACTCTCGACTGGGATCTGATGTCAAACATAAACTGGAAAGCGAGAGTGTTTGCCTTCACGGATTATTCCTATTTCATGGGAGACTGGGAAAACACCCTGACGTTCACAATCAACAGGTTCCTCTCCACTCAGATCTATACGCATCTGCGCTTTGACTCTTCGTCAGAGCTGAGACCCGGAAGCAAGTGGAAACATTGGATGCTCAAGGAGATCCTCAGCTTCGGCCTGACCTACACCTTCTCGACGATATGATCCGCTTCATCTTCAGGAGCGGGATGACCCGTGCTCTGCTTCTGGCATCGCTGTTTATGATCTTCACAAATATCAGTGTCCGGAGTGAATGTGGATCTCTCGAACTCCTGAAAAGCCGTCCGTTGTCCGACATTGAAGGGCTATGGTCAATGACCTCAGAAGATCTTCTCGTGCTGATTCTGAGAAATGAGGATGGCCGTCTGGAAATAACAGTCGCCCCGGAAAACGGGGGTGTCAAATGGAAAGCAGGAAGTGTTGTCGGTTATCTGGAACCCTCTGCGGAAGAGAATGCTTATTGGCTGATGCTCGAGGATGTCCCGAAAGATCAGATCTCACGGAAGATTGCGGGTAGATTTCCATTTTCGAAACGCTGTGTTGTCCGTCTGAAAGGGAACGGAGAGTATCTCACCATTGAGAAGGGTGACGTCGATATTGCGTTCAAACCTCTCTCCTTTTTCCCGAAATTAAACCGTTTGATTCGGCTCAGTTTCAAGAATCCGAAAGACATTCTCCCCGAAGGTTTCCGAAAAATCGCCCCGGGATTTGACGGAAGGACAGGATCGCGCAGCCGTCCCGTTTATTTCTAACAGATCACTCGACCATTCCCCAATCATTTGTATCTGTCCCAATAATTCGTTCGTTTCCCAATCACCCGTTCGTTTCCGGAATTTATGAAGATATTGCTTCTGACTCTTATCGTGTGTCTTTCGTCGCTCTCGGGACGCAGGATCTCGGACGTGCGCCCTCTCCCGGAACTCAAGACTGAAACTTCCGGGGACAGCATACACGCGGAATCAAATTCTTATGAGATAATCTGTGATGAGACTCCGGGAACTGATTTGCTCGGGTTCTCCGGGTTTGACAAAGCGCTGACCTCCAACAAAGAGAGTTTTTTCGTGACGAACAGGAGCAAAGATATTCTGACGGAATTTACGGTTCAAATAATCTACCGCAACATTCAGGGAGAGATGCTCCATTCGAGGACGGTCAGCGTTCCGGTAGAGATTCCGCCGGCTGAAACAAGACGAATCGACATTGCCTCGTGGGACTCGCAGAAACAATTCTACTACCACAGGACAATGCCGGTTCCTAAACGTCAGGCAACCCCTTTCACGGTCACCGTTAAACTGAAGAAAGCATCATTTACATGTCATGATCTCAAGCACGAGCTGATCGGTGACGGTCATGGCATCACGTCCGATTGAGGTCAGATTGTGGATGGTCTGGTCGACGTCATCGCTGACAATTCCTTCGGCACTGGTCACACACTTGCCGTTCATCGCGAGCATGGCCGAAATCATCGCGGTCGATACGCCGGAGGAGATCTTCATCGCGCATGAGGGTTTCGCTCCGTCGCAGATCATGCCCGTCAGGTTGGCTACCATATTCTTTACTGTAGCACAGATCTTGTCATAACCGCCTCCCATCAGATAGCAGATTCCGGAAGCGGCGCCGGTTGAGGCTACGACACAACCGCAGAGAGCGGAAAGTCTTCCGAGGCTCTGTTTGATATAGATGCTCGTCAGGTGCGAGAGGACAAGAGCGCGTATTGTCTGTTCTTCTGAGGCCTCAATGTCTTCTGCATAGCTCACGACAGGCATCGTTGCCGTGATTCCCTGGTTGCCACTACCGGAGTTAGACATGACCGGAACCGGTGCGCCGCCCATTCGGGCATCGCAGGCTGCGGAGGTCAGGCTGATAGCATGAGTCAGCGGAGTATCTCCGAAATATTTCAAACCGTTGGCACGAATGGTTTTTCCAAGATCGTGACCGTAGTTGCCATTCATCGCATAATCTGCGGCAGCCTGATTCAGACGACGGGCTTCGAGAATGAAACGCAGTTCGTCAATCGGGGATTCGGTTGCGTATTCATAGACCATCGAGAGATTGAGCGTCACATCTTTTTCTGCCGAGCCGGAAGTCTGAGCAGTTTCTGTTTCGGGCGATTCTGCAAAAATAGTCTCCGCATCGCGATCAATCCTCACAAAGTTTGTGTGGGCACGCGAGATGATTGCTCGGGCGGTGTGGTTATCTGCCGTGACTGTCACGTCGATATGAAGATTTGAGGGGGCATCTTTCGCACAGGTGACGTTGACCCTTCCCTCATCGATGAATTTGCGTCCGCGCTCAACAGCCTCGTCGTTAACATCGCGGAGCACTTCGAGACCATATTCCGATTTGCCGACAAGGGCTCCGAGAGCAACGGCAATCGGAAGACCGATCATACCCGTTCCGGGAATGCCGACACCCATAGCGTTCTTTATTATGTTTCCGCTGAGGGCAAGATTGATTTCTTCGGGAACCTTTCCGAGTGTTTCGGTTGCTTTTGCGACACAAAGGGCAACTGCAACAGGCTCCGTACATCCGATTGCAGGAACCACCTCGCGGTTAATGAGAGCCGTGATCTGGTCTCTCAGTTCTTTGGAGAGCATATTATGATGTTTCTAAGGTTAATTCTAATTTACTTATTTATAGCGTCTTCTTCTGACATTGAGGCCCTTCTCTTCTCCCTTTCCGACGGTTTTCAAAGGGTTATTCAGTTTTCAGACTCTTCAAAATCGAGCGGGAGTGTGTTGCGCGTGATCTGTTCTATCCGGCGGTGACGCCAGCAGTTGCGGCAGACAGCTATATAACGTTCGTTTCCTCCGATTTCAACCTGTTCTCCTTCGGTGATAATCTCACCACGGGAGTCTATCCGGGCATTGACTATTGTTTTCCGGCCGCAGTTACAGGTAGATTTAATCTCATCGATAGTGTCAGCAATCTCAAAAAGGCGCCTCGACCCTTCAAAAAGATTGGTCTTGAAGTCTGTCCGCAGGCCGTAACACATGACATTCACCGCAAGTTCGTCGACAACCCGCGCGAGTTCATCGACCTGACGGGCTGTCAGGAACTGTGCCTCGTCGACAAGAATCCATTCCGGTTTCGGGTTATCGGCAGACGCCATTATCCGGCGCACCATCTGGAAGAGATCAGTATCGGGATATATCCATGCACATTCGCGCTCGATGCCGATTCTGGAGCGGATCACATTTTTCTGATCGCGGGTGTCGATCACCGGCTTCATGCACATGTAGCCCATTCCTCTTTCCTCGAAGTTATAGGCTGTGGTAAGGAGAAGGGCGGTTTTGGCCGACCCCATTGTTCCATATCTGAAGTATAGTTTTCCTATTCTTTTCATTGTGAAGAAAGGCCGCAATCCGGAAGAAGATGATCCCTCAGTCTCACCGTGTCTCAGCTTTAACGAGTCTTGAAAACAGGCGACGCTAATGGAATTTTCCGCAGGACGATAGCCGGTTCAAATTTAGAAAAAAAATGTGAGCCGGCCATCAGTGTCACTGTTAAAAATTTTTATAGACTTTACTTATAAACAAGGGGTGCCCGGAAATAAACAGGCTTAGCAAGAGCTGATGATAATAAAAAGCTGTCGATAATAAAAATGTACGATAATAAGAGCAGGCACAAACAATCCGGGCCGCTCCTTCTGGGAACGGCCCGGATCAAGACTTTATTCTGCCGCAGGGCGATTAAGCCTCTTTTGCGGGATGAGGTTCAACGTTGATGAATTTGCGTCCTTCCTTACCGGTAGAGAACACAACCACACCGTCGATGAGTGCAAAGAGTGTGTGATCTTTGCCCATGCCGACGTTGAGGCCGGGATGGTGCTGTGTGCCGCGCTGACGTTTGATGATATTGCCAGCTTTGCACTTTGACCCACCAAAAATCTTCACTCCGAGACGTTTGCTTTCTGATTCACGGCCGTTCTTAGAACTGCCGACACCTTTTTTATGTGCCATTTCTGATGAGTATTATTTTTCGATGTTCTTGATGAGGATTTTTGTGAACTGCTGACGGTGACCGTTTTTACGGCGATACCCTTTGCGGCGTTTTTTCTTGAAGACAATGACCTTCTCGCCTTTTACGAGGGGAACGAGTACCTCGCAGTTTACCTTGGCACCTTCAACGGCAGGTGCACCAACTGTTACGTTGCCGTCGGCCTCGAGAAGCAGAACTTTGTCGAAAGAGATTGCATCACCCTCTTTCACTTCGTCGCCGAGATGGTGGACATACAGGAACTTGCCTTCTTCAGCCTTGAACTGCTGTCCTTTGATTTCTACAATTGCGTACATTATAACTTGTTGATTTACAAATTAATCCGTTGGGCGGTGAATCCTTCGGGAATTCACACTTCCGAAGCCATGGCGGAAAACGGCACAAAGTTACGAAAAATCGGTCGATTAACCAAATCAATCGACCGATTTTCAGTAAAAAATTTCTTATCAAAGACGGGAGAATGCCCGATAATCATCAAGATGACGGCCTCGTGTTTCAGACTCGATCAGCCGTTCGCGGAGCTTTCTCTGAAGATGCCTGTCAACCGAGTACCGGCCGGGACCGGTAATCGAGAAACCTGTCGCAACGGCAACGGATGCCACCAGACAGAGGGCAGCAAACATTCCGGTGACCCCTGATAAAAGGAGGAGGGCACCTGAAGAAGCGAGAAGCATACCCGAAATACGGACTACAGTTCCGGAAATCAGACAAAGGCTATAAATTGCAAGCGAAACTGCAAACCACATAGGAAGATAGACAACTCCGAACATAGCCAAAGCGCTTAAAACGATAAGCGCCGCTCCACCTACCATTCTGGAGGAGAGAAGTCTTCCGGAAACCGAGCGGTTTGCCGAAGCACCGAAAATCATGTCGGCCGTGCGGGAATTGCGAGTCTCCATAACCGAAGCCGCGATTCCACGCTGGCGAAGAAAGCGCACTGTCATCTCCGGATTCTTTAATCCGGCGGGAAGCTGTCCGGGCTGAACCGAAAGGACTTTTACATTGGAATCGCAATTCATAGGTGCAGGTATTTAATGACTGACTCTTAATGAACCGGAAATCTGCAATTTCGTCGTTTAACGACCTCAACAGAAATGTTGTTTCATAGACACACGGCATCCTGCAGATGTTCCTTATATCTCAATAACACGAAACTGAGAAATATGTTTCGTGCCAAAATGTTAAAAATGACATTTTTCTAAAAATATTTTCGCGATAAAGAGTCTTAAGAATCATCAAGTTAGAGCAGACGATAAAAACTTTTCGTAAATTTTTTAACCAAAACATTTGCAGGAGACCATAAAAAACACTAACTTTGCAACGCTTTTCGGGAAGAACCTTCTTATGAAAAGAAGATTACGAAGAGCAGAATTTTTTAAAATGCTTCAATAGCTCAGTTGGTTAGAGCACCTGACTGTTAATCAGGGGGTCG
>CAYMTQ010000032.1:0-21163 GCA_964393395.1 uncultured Sangeribacter sp. | reverse complement strand
ACCTGTAACCTTCTGATCCGTAGTCAGATGCTCTATTCAGTTGAGCTAGCGAACCCTACAAATCGTTTCCGTTTTGCGACTGCAAAGTTACAATCTTTTTCCGGTTCGTGCAACTTTTTCGGACGATTTTTTCACCAATTTTTACAATCAAATTCTCACGCCATCCGTATCTCTCTGTCATTCACCCGATAAGAACACCTTTTTTATTGTGAGGCAATTCGCATACGTCTCACGCAAAGGAGCGAAGAACTGACGCGCACAAGATGAAAGGCTATTTGTATTCAAGGTCGATGTGGGGGGAGGTAGTCGTGTAGGCGCGCATGACGTCTCCGATTCCGGCACCGATATAGGTCGGGTCCGCACTCCAGAAAGGTCTGTCCTTGTAGACATAGCTCGGCGGTACGTCGGCCGGAGAGGTGTTGCGGAGATGAACCGCCGCACTCTCGTGTCCCGGATACGCGATCATCTGATTCTCGATTCCGAGCGCATTCCACAAAAGCCATGTGAACATGATCGCACGGTCCTCGCAATCACATTTGTCATAATAAAGCGTCTCCTCCAGGAAATAAGGTTTCTCGAATCCGTGGCGCTGATCATCGGTAGCGTATGGAAGCGAGTGGAAGAAGGCAAGAAGAGAATTAACAGCGTCAGATTCCGTTTTGTCCCCGAGCTGAGCTTTCACCTGTCCGGCAATAGACTTGCGAAGCTCAGGGTCGATAACTGATATGGCATAATCCTCGGTCGGCATCTGCGGATAACGGTAGATCATCCTGAAGATATTTTCATTTACCTCACCTTTCAATTCGATACCTCCCCCTTTCAGGTCAAAGCTTTTCGGCTTATTCGGGAGATTGAGTCCGGCGAGCCTCAGGTCCATCTTCCTCGTCTCACCCTTGATCGGAGGAAGGGAACATGTCTTGATTACCCCACCCATCTCTTCCGGTGCCGTTCCCTCCGGAGCGAAAGCGGTGTACGGACGACCGTCAAAGTTTAGGTACAGGCTTCCGTAGACGGTCTGTTCCATCGGGAGCAGAATCAACGGAAGGCCCTTTGTAGTCAGCGCGAGCCGGGCGTCATATCCCATCGAGACAAGGAGATAATGAACAAGGCTCATCCTGGCTGAGGGGGACACATTCGGGAATTTGGAATCGGCATAAGCTTCGGCCAACCTGAATGTCAGGTATCCGTTCAGTCCCATTTCCTTAGCTTTCGCATCTATGATGTCCGCCGCCTCGGTTGCCTTTCCTTTCTGAAGGGCCCGCCACTGAGCACCGGCATCCTCAGGCTTGCTCACATTATTGAGAATGTTGAAGTCAACCCGTCCGACTTCAACCGGGATTCCGTAAAAGTCGAAGGTTTCAACCTCTGCTCCGCGCGGAGTAGAGGTGTGCTCAACCGCCGGAACCTTCGGTTTCGGTGTCACGGCCGGAACATTGACCACAGGCGCCGGTGTCGGCACAGGGACAGGAGCCGGAACGGGCACAGAAGGTACCGGAGCCGGAGCCGGCACAGGAGCCGGAGTAGACGCAACGGGTTTTTCAGGCATGCGGGGCTGAGCCACAGGCTTCGGAGTTTCGTCGCGATCCGGACGGACCAGCGGTTCGTAAGGATGCCACTCCCCTTCGAGGAAGTCGGCATACTGCTCCTTTATCCTGCTTCTGAAATCATTGAAGTCCTTCTTGATGCTGTTGCGGAATTCCTGAAATGATTTGTGTGCCTCGGAAGTCTGTGGGGTCTGGGCGTATGAAACGCCCAGACCTACCAATGCTGAAAGAGACAGTATGGTGATTCTCTTCATAATTTACTCAGAAAGAGGTGGTTTGTTCATTGAGAGGTGAGTTACACCCGCAGAAGATGCAATTCACCCTGAGGAGAAAGGTGAAATATCTCCCTTATTAGAAAATATCTCCCTTATTAGAAAGCGGAGTTTACGAATTCTGAAATCTTGTCAGCATAGCGCTGTGCGGCCTCGCTCTCCTTCATTGCATTTTCCAGAGCGCGCATGCGTGCCTTGGCAGCGGCATTTTCAGAAACGATATAGTACGTGTTGATTTCGTATGTGCCGTCGGGCAACTGACGGTAGAGAGCCATGCTCTCCTTCATCTCGCCCTTGATCTCACGTTCTACAAGACGCTCGTATGCCGAGAAGAAATGGTCGAAGTCAGACTCGCTGTCAACACCGTTTGCAAAAACGTCGGTCATCACGCGGCCCTTGAGTGAACTTGCGGCGTCGCCTGCATATTTGATCATGGCATTGTTGGCTGCCATCTGATAGGCGGTGTTCTTTGATTTCGCACGCGCAACACCGATGATCTCCTGCGCGTCATTCTCCGTGTCGTTCAGAGTCTGATAATGCTTCAGGAGGCTGACGTCGAGCGAGCGAGAGCCCATGGGGGTCCACTTCTCTTTGTTGAGCTGTTTTTTCTTTACCTTATACTCTTTTTCGAGAGCTTTGTTAAGGGTCTTGTTGAGATCCGCGTTGATTGCGGGAACTGCAATGGCTACTGCCAGAAGCAACATGATGATTTTCTTCATGATCTTGTGAGTTGGGTT
The DNA here is from genome assembly GCA_964393395.1 of uncultured Sangeribacter sp. Lineage (GTDB taxonomy): Bacteria > Bacteroidota > Bacteroidia > Bacteroidales > Muribaculaceae > Lepagella. The sequence goes on along the minus strand of CAYMTQ010000032.1, from coordinate 18,610 downwards.
GATTATGGATTAATTATTATTTCTAAAATTCTCATTTCTCGGGATTTATCGTCAGGTTGATCTGCTGGACTCCGAGCCGCGGATCAGCCTTGCGGGACTTCACCAGCCATCGGGCGAAGCTCTCCTGGGATGTCGACGGCGGAACACGGTTTCCGTTCCATGTCGTCGCCGGGAGGGAGAAGACATTGGGCGAGAAGAGCACATAAAGCTGATTGTATTCCAGCCCGTCGGGGGCTGTCATCAGCATCTCCTGAACCTGACCGAATCCATCGTCTACAGAGGAATCGAACAGACGGTAAACCTCATTTTTCCTTATCTTTATCTCGTCTACGTGTGAGCCGGGATAAGGGAGCATCTGGAAGACATTTCCGGATTCGTCAGCCAGAAAGACAACGGCATATCCGTTGACCGGAGCATTGAGCGTCAGGAACAGCTGATCGCCGCTATTGAACAAAGTCTCGGAATTCTTGCTTTTTGAGCCGTTCCGGCTGACGACGGCGCTGAAATCCGTAGCCTCGTTTGATATGGCCATTGCGCTTCCACGGACCTTGCAGGTGACAACCAACGTTCCCTCCTTCGGATCCAGGTCGAATTTGAATTCGGGTTCACCGCTGTCGGCAATCCATTCTCCCTTGGATTCGGTCGAGGAGAGAGCAAGGAACTTATTCGATTCCCGGTTTCCTTCTGCCTTGGTCGTTGAAAGCTGAGTGGACTGGACGATCGTTCCGAATTCGCGTGCGAGAGCATCGTTGCGTGCCTCCTGAAGCGCGATCCGCCGGGCGTCATCGCGCGAATCTTTAGGTGTCGCATAATAAGTGTAGCTCCCCTCGACATTCACCACCGGATTATCTGCCGAGGCGATATCCGCGGCAAAGAACGCGAGTCCGACCGCTACCACGCGGCTGAAATGGCATAAGAACGATTTTCCAATTTTCATTTTTACGGATTTACGGTTTCAAGTTCGATGAATCAGGGTTTTCATTTGCAGGAATCTCAATTCCAAATTCTATGAATCAAGATTCCATATTCTTTGAATCAGGGTTTCAGCTTCTTCGAATCCCATGAAGCGGCAAGTGAACCGGAGACGCTGACGGTCGGTGTCTGCTCTTTTCCGTTGACACGGTTGGAGGTCTGCTCGACCTCTTTCTTGACATAGTCCGAAATCTGTTTCAGCGTCGCATTGCCTTTGGATTCCTGCAGCTTTTTCAGGAGATAGTATGTGAACAGACCATGCTGTTTCTCCGTGTAAGGAAGTGCGGTCTGCTGACCGTTGGCGGCCGTAAGGATGAACATATTGCCCTCCGGTTCGGCATCGCGGGGTTTCATCACGACTGCGCGTTCTCCTTTCTTTACGCCTGTCTGATTTCGTGAAGAACCTGAGAAACAAGCATCTACGAACACCGAGACAGCCTTGGCATCCATTCTTCCGAGAGCATGATAGAGTTCTTTCATCGGCACCAGGGTCGAGGTCGTCCGCGGGTTGCCGTCGGAAGGAAGCAGATAGGCCTCTTTTGTAGCATCGTCGGGGAGACCGTGGCCGGCATAATAGAAGATGACCTCAGCCTCGGGACCTGTGCCCTTGACCTTGCGCGAGAGTTGCTCCATTATGTCGCGGATCTGGTTTCCCGTGGCGTTGTTGAGGAGGAAAGCCTGATGATCGGGAACACCGAGAGTGCGTGTGCAATACTGATGGAATGAATAACCGTCGTGAAGAGCTCCGAAGACTTCGTCAGCATTGTCATAGTGCTCGTTGGCGATTATGACGGCATAAAGGTTGTCGGATTTTCTTGTAGTCAGCGGAATATTGACATCCACGTCTGAATCTGCGAACACCATCGTTGCGTTCCTCCCCGCTGCCGACGGCGATCCCTTCTGGTCACCCGTTGATGCGGCGGCGAGGATGCTGTTGATGTCGACATAGACCTCCGGCGTGCGGTATTCCGCAGCGTCGGCCGAGTTATATGTGTATTTCTTTCCGTTGACAACAAAAGTGACTTCAGCAAGCGCTACCCTGTCGTCGCGGATGATGAAGCGCGGCTTGCGGATCTGGGCAGACTCCCATCCGCTCTTGAAGAGCTCGGCCTCGCGGTTCTTGTAAGGAACCTTAAGGACAGCGTCACCGTATGGTGTCGAGATATTATAGGTTTCATTATCAACGTCATAGTCCGAGCGTTTCAGATCATCGAGTACAAGCTGGCGGGCATAACGGTCGAGATATTCTTTCTCGGCCGCCTTATTGATCGCCCGATATTCATCGACACCACCGCCGGAGGCCACCCTCTTCTTGTAGTCCTCAAGTTTCTCGAATTCACCCCTCTGTGCCCATGTTCCGAGACGTTCCTCGATGAAGGGACGCGCAAATTCGGCAAATGTCGGGACAGTGACGGCGGTTTTGCCGGAGGCACCGGCAAATGAATCGCCCTCGATCATCACAGGCATCGCATTGAAGGCGACTCCCTTCTCTCCGAATCCGATCAGACGTGAGTTGACCGATTCGAAACGCTCTTTTTCTCCGAGAGCGGCGTAAGTCTGGGCAAGTGCGCGGAGATACTTTATATCCGACGGAGTGGTTCCGAGAAGCTGTTCGAGCGATTCGGCGGCAGAGTTGAAGTATGCCTGGCTCTGGCGGTGAGCCCGCTTCGATACTTTCTCATCCTCCTCCATGATCGACTGATTGTAATATGTCGCGCCGAGATTGTAATAGCATGTCGCGATCCGACGTGTATTCTCAAGTGACTGAGGACGGACCTCGGCGATCTTGAGATAGATGTCGAGCGCTTTGCGGAAGTCCCGGTTTGTGGAATAGAGTTTTGCCTGAAGATCCAGAAGGTTCTGGTCGTCGGGATTCAGGGCCAACGCCCTGTCAAGGAGATTCTGAAGTCTGTCGGGATAACCCCCGTCGATGGCGCACTGCATCGCGAGATTGATTATCCTCGGATTCAGGGGATATTGGCTGACAGCCTCTTCAAGTACGTCAATTCCGCGTCCCCAGTCCTGCGTCTGCACACAGCACTGACCGTAGAATACCACGACGTTTTCCCTCTGGGCTGTTTCTCCGGTGTTCAGATAAGCCTCGAAATATTGCTTCGCCTTTTCATTGTCACCGCTGTTGACAGCGCCGTAGGCCGCGGAATATGCCAGCTGTGACATAACCTTCGGATCGGTCTTGAAAGCTATAGCGGACATTTCCGGCATCTGCTCGACATCTACGAAGGCCCGGGCGAATCTTGTCGTCTCCGAGCTGTTACCCTTTCCGGAGTGATAGAATGCGCCTTGAAGCAGAAGCGGATGGACGTCAGCGATCACAGTCCGGGCCCGATTTGCCTGATCGTCATTCTCCGAAGCGAGCAAGGAGCGGACAGCAAGATCATTGACATCATATCCGGTCCGGTATAACACTTCCTCCTGCTCCCCTTCATATTCCATGAATTTCAGGGCCTTATAGGCTTCGGCAAGTTCAGAAGCAAGAATTTCGCCGGGCGAAGGTGCGACTGAATCCGTTTCACTGACCTGCTCCGTGCCCGTTGCCGTAACCGGCATCGTGTCGCTCTGCGCCGTCAGGCACAGAGCTCCGCCGAACGCCAGGCCGAGAGCCGGAATAATATAGAATATCCTTTTCATTTTCTATGTGTTAGAGCCCGTACGACTTTATTTTATGACGTGCCTTTAATTAATGAGGACATCTTCAATTTTGACGAGTCTTCAATTTATCAAGATACGGGTATTTTCGACGAAACAGGACTAATTGACGTTAGTCTGTTATTCACCGAATACGTCAACGAAGGTGAACTCCGTCTTGATCCGGCGGTGTTCAGAACCTTTGTCCTGAGAGACATCGACATTGACGGTATAGTCTGTCTGCACATCTTTCAGAGAGGGGATGTTGGTGTTCAGCCAATCCTTGACGGCGGTCGCACGGAGGAATGCAAGCTGTTCGTTGGTCTTGATTCCGGAACGCTTAGTCACACTCAGCGGAGCGAGCTGTCCGTTCTGGACTACAGGTTCTTCCTCGAAGTCACCGAACGAGCCGTCATACGGGATTCCGTTGACGATCGGTGTGGCATCTGCACTTCCCGACAGTTTCACGCGCACCCGTCTTCCGGGTTCGAGGTATTGGGCCATATCACCTTCCATCGCCTTCTGCACGATCTCGAGCATCGACTTGGCGGCTCCGGATTCGGAGATGTGATACTTTCCGGGGCCGAAGTCCTCGATAGCAGAGAATTCGGGATCGACCGTATATTCAACCGCCACGATGTAGTTCAGGATTTTGTTGCCACCTGCATCGTAGGCCGGAACAACCTGTGAATCTACAGTGATCTGGGTATGATCGGAGATGATATTGTCGTGCTTGGCCTGAGCAACGACCTTTTCCTTCAGTTCCTGAAGACGCATCTCCTCCATCTGTTGCTGCTGAAGCACCTCGAGGCTCACAACATTGTCATCGCCTTCGAGGAAGGACATAGGAACGCGCTCCTGGTTATCATAGATATAGGTCTCGTTGTTGTTGCGGTTGTGGAAATGGGCATAGATCAGCTCGAAGCTGTCGTCCGGCATAACGCCATAACGGGCATCGCTGACTGTCAGATCCTGACCGGAATGGAACGCACCGATGCTCGCCTCGGGGACGGGGAGATAAACGGTCGGCAGATTGGAGAATTCGACGGCAAGACGCTGTGAGGCACGGTCGTATGAACCCAATGAAAGCTCCGCCATCGACACGAGGTCACCGGCGAGTGAGGTTGCGGCCTGATCCTCATAGAGGCGACGGCGTTCGGCACGGGTCTTGTCGGAAACACGGGCGCTATACTCCTCCATTGACTCGCCCGGCTGCATTTTCAGCCATTCGGACATCATCCGGTCTGCCTCGTCGCTGACCAGCTTCGAATAATAGGGCTCGAGATTGCGGAGACGTTCGGCCCTCAGCGATTCGGGGCCGGTGAAGCCGAGCAGAGTGTTTCCGAAGGCATCGGACATGAACGAGAGGTCGGCAACCGAGCCGTCAGCCTGTTCCATGACCGTTCTGTCGTCAGGCTTCACGAGGTTGATCAGCTCGATCCTTCCCGGCGAAGTAACCACCGCAATATATTTGCCGTTGTTGTTGAAGTCACATGCGAGTCCCTCTCCGAGATCCTCGAGAGAGGTTCTGAGACGCAGCGTATTCGTATAGTATATCTCGAGGAGTCCGTCGGCCGTCAGGATCGCCAGATAGTCGGAATCATGAGAGAAAACGACATCGTTCACCTTCTCGCCGCAGTCGAACGTGTGGCGGAGAGAATGCTGTTCCATGTTGTAGAGCGCAACTTTCTCTTCACCTTCGGCAGCCATGAAGAATCCGTTGTCGCTGACTTTCATGGCCCTTATCTTGAAATCCGGAGCCGGCATGGTCGAAAGGAGCTCAAACTTCGGAATTGAGAAGAAATGAATCCCTTTGTCAGTAGCTACCATCAGCGAACGGCCGTCCGAAGTGAAAGCGACAGCCGAGGGGAGTCCGAACCTCTTGACATTATATTTGAATACTTCCTTGTCCTTATCTGTTGCGGAGACGACGATTACTTTCGGTTCACCTTTCTTGTTGAGGGCAACGCAGGCGAGCATTCGGCCCGCAGGATCAGAAGCGAAGTCAGTCAGTGTCTCCTTGAACTCATGACCGAGCAGGTCGCCGCGCATTGTTTCCATCGCATGGGCCGATGCGGAGAACAGGGTATTTGAATAGGCCTCGATGAACTTCGGCGTTTCGCGGTGCTTGAAGACATAGGCCGGTGACTGTGCGGATTGGGCACAGACAATGCCGGAACCGGCGAGAATGGCCGAGAACAGGACGGGACGGAAGATATTTCTCATGTTAGGGCTGATTTTGGGCAGTTTATAATTGGGAAAAACGATATTCCACGCAAGATCACTGCCGATGGATATTTTGGGTCTTTAATTTCAGTTTTTCAGTCTTCTATTCAGAAGTTCATGATGTAGAGCGGAAAATCCGGAACCGGCTCGTTGTCACAATCCGCCGGATTGTTGATATTCTCCAGAAGAGCGTCGACATCGAACTGGCAGTTCGCGATTATTACCATCTGCTGCGAATCCGGATCGACCGCATCCCGGTGACGCCTTGAAATGCTCTGACGGGGAAGAAGCACATAGCTTCCTGCCGGCTGGCCGAGACAGGAGAGCGTGTAGGTCCCCGGGCCATCTTTTGAGATTATGTTGAAATAGATCGGGAACTCCTCGCGGTTTGTCATCTCAACGGCGAGTGATCCGTCGGGCTCACGCTCAAGAACCGGCGTGAACGGAAGGACAGCGGGAAGTTTCTCCGGTACCCATTCACGGACGCAGCGCGCAAGAGTCTTCGGATCGATTGAGAAACCCGAAGCCTGAGGGTCATATTCGGACAGGGATCTCTTGACCATTCCCTGCTCGACATAGACTCTCTTGCCGTTGTCGAGACCACCGCCTCCGACTTTGAGACGTTCGTTGATCGCGGTGATGTTACCGCCGGCCGACACGTCAGCGTCGAGCATCATTCTCGAAAGTGTGAAGGATCCGGCTTTTGTCGAAGTGTAGATATTATTGTTGACGTCATTCTTGACACTCAGCACAGCGCCCTCGGGCACATTCAGCTTTTCGCCGGGCGATACGGTCATTCCGGCTTTCAGCGCGACGGGCTTTCCGGCCCTGGTGGCCGTCACGTTGCCTTTCACACTGCGGACTACGAAAGCGGCGTCGGCCGTCAATGTTCCGGCAAACATCAGGAAAGCGAAGAGTATGGACAAATATTTCATAGGCAAAGGTATTTCATGAAAGATCGGCACGCCTTCTGCGGGCCCGTTTCTCGGATATGATCCGCGCGAGACCCGAAGTCCCGTGCCACAGGTCGGACGCGAACATTCCGAAGGCGATCATCACGAGCGTGTATGTGAAGTTGAAGACTATCCGGTGATCTACAAACAGATAGTAACCGATCTGGACGGCCAGATAGACAATTATCAGCTGCAGCAACCGGACGACGAGACCCTTCACACGCGCGTCGATCCGGATGCTGATCCAGATCGTGAACAGCGAAAGGATGTATGCTATCAGCCAGTCGCCGAAACGTGTCGGACGGGTATAGTAATTGCCGGAAAGGATCGTTCCGGCTGAGTAGGCGTGGATAAGTACTCCGGCGAGACGCGAATCGAGCGGAGTGACATGGATGTCGGATGTATCTGACAATGAGCCTATAATGATTATCTTGCCGAGCAGTTCCTCTGCCCTGTCGCGCACTTCCCCGATGGGAATCACATCAAACTCGCGGGACGGATAATCGATGAACTCATGTCTGTTTCCGCGTTCCAGAAGAGTCCTGACCTTTTCCGGATGGGCTACGCGTACAATCTCCACCGGAAAAGAGGGGATAGTCTTGCCATTCTCACCGTCGAATGATGTCGCGAATTCCCGGATCGTTCCGTTCATGCTCTTCGCCGCAAGATTGACTACACCCTGATTGCGGACAATATCTTTGTGGAAATAGGAGACATCCTTGGGTATAGCCTCCCCTTTCCCGTTTATGTCCACTCCGACCGGGAGCACGATGTTCGGAACCGAGGTCACAGCGGCAATCAGGCGTTCATCGCCTTCTCTCGGATCCTCGAACATAACGTCGAGTCCGACCGCCTTCGGATCACAAAGGGCAACTACCTCGAGCATTTCGGTGATCTCTGCCCTTCCTGCGTTCTCAATATCAATAAGGACAATCTCGGAGTCGAGATGACGCACCGGACGCCTGTCGGCTACCTGCGCATAGAAATCGGACACCTGCGAGTCCTCTTTATCCGGCGACGAAAATATCGACATGACCGAAAATGAGAGCGGGGAGGCAAGCAGAAGAGAGAGGACGAAGGCGAGGAGCGTGATCCCGAACGCCCTGAGACAGATTTCCATCCGGCGGTGGGTGCTCACCGTCTTGCTGAATCGCGAGAATGCTGAAGAAATCCGTCTGATCATATTGAAAGCAGTGGCCGGGTATTGAAAGTTATGGCCAAATCTTTAAAGCTGTGGCCACGTCACAAGGCATGATCATCAACGGGTTGTTCCCACATGAAGATATGCCTGACTATTGCAAAGATAGACAGATTTTTCTAACTGTGCAAATCTCAGCGCATATATGAGTCCGGCGGACGTTGTTTTAAGAGCCCGTGTGGCTGCCAATTTTTTGAAACGGGCTCATACCCCTCCGGATTCATTGTGATCTCAGTTTGCGGTGTAGAAGTTCCGTACATCCTCCCAGCGGTAGAAGGGGTAGATGTCGGTCTTTACCGGAATCGCTGTCTCTTCTTCGTTCAGCAGGAATTTAACGATGACTTCTCCCGCTTTGTTCCTGAAGAAGATCATCTGGATGTTGCCGGCCATCGGGCTGACATGGTAGTTCTCGTAAACTCCGGCCACTTTCCCGGCATCGGGCTCAACCGGTGCGGTGCCTTCGAGCAGAAGGATCGCGGCCAGAGGCATCAGGTTGCCGTCATGTCCGAAGCGGAGATCGGCTGTGTTCTTACCTGCAGCAATGGCTGCGTCGGCAGATTCAATTATGTTGTTCAGGAGATTACGCGCATTTCCGACAACGAGACCACCGCTTTCGGGCGAGGAGGCATCGGCGACATAATTGTGATAGTTACCCGTTTCCCACAGTCCGAAATACTCTTCGGGGGTGAAGAGATCGTAAAATGAGAGGTCGGTTTCGATATTCTGGGCGTCGGCGGCGAGCCAGTAAAGTCCCCACATCAGCGCGTCGGGATCGACATAGCGCTCGAGATAGGCCGGATCGGAAATTATGCGCTTTGCGAAATCATCCGATTTGACACGGGAGTCCTCGAATTTGCGGTAATATGTCTTCCAGTCTCCCCCGGTGAAGGCATTTGACTCGGGGGAATGGTAGTTCAGATAATCCATATACCGGTTGGAACTCTCGCGTGTGGTCCGGATATCAGGATTGAGCTCCTTGAGCCGCTCGCAGAAGGCATCCATCGACAGTATGCAGCGGATGACGATGGTGCTTCTTGCCGACAGATCGGGCGAACCTTTGAAGACCTGAGGATAATTGCGATACATTCTTTCGGCGATCCCGCGGTGCTGGCGCACACCGAGCGGTGTCAGGTCACCACCCCTCCCCCGGGTCTCAAGATGCACGCTGTCGAAACGGTTCAGGACGTCTAGGCCGAGCGGGGTCAGCGCATCCGCTTCCTTTGCTCTGACGAGCATCTTGCGGATGTTGTCATAATCCCGGTCAGAGATCAGATAACGCGATCCGTGACGTCCGTAGTGGCTGATATAGAAAGGTTCAAATCCTTTGGGAGGCGCTGTCACCTTTGCCTTCCGGGCCCTTTCCTGAGGATATGCGTAGTAGACACCTCCGAGCATGTCGGGTGTGACGGTGACGGTATCCCCAAGTTCGGGGCGCACTTTGAAGATTGTCGTCAGCGGTGTCTGCCGGAGTCTCTGTTGACCTTCTTCGGAAAAGATCGTGCCGTTTTCAACAGGAGCGGCGAATCCGCAGAGAGCTGACAATCCTGCGGCGGCTATCAAAAGGTATTTTTTCATATCGTGATATTCAATTAGAGTCTTTCAATCCGGGCTCTTTCAATCCGGGCTCTTTTTATTTAAATAATCCGGTACTTGTCCCGACATGTTCCGGTAGCTTCTCAATCTCCCCTGTAGTAGAGCTGAAGATAGCAACGGGCGATGAAGTCCCAGTTGTCTGCGACCAGAGCTGTGTCTTCCGTTCCGGGAAAGCGGGCATCGGGCAACCAGCCGTTCCGGCAGATGTAGAGCAGAAGATCGGCCGGGCATACACCTCTGCGGGTCAGCAGCGAGAAAGCATGACGAGAGGCGTAATCCTTGTCATAGAGGGTGTTGCCGGGCATGGTTATGTTCCGCGCAATGTTCTTGGCCACAAGCAACCCTTTCTCAGGATCGGCCATAAGCACGAAATCGTTGTCGAATTCAAGCTGAGAAAGATGTCTTTCGCCGGGTGTCCAGCCGAGCACGTTGATCAGGAAGCCGTTCATCTCTTCATAATCGCCGAACATCTTGACTGGAACTCCGCCGGTAGCCTCGACAAATGCCTTATAGCCTTTATATTCTGTTTTATCGTTTTCGGCAGGATATTTCGGTTTCGGAGGCATTCTGTCCTCGACAATCAGGTACATCCACTCGCGGAGGTAGAGCGCCAGGGGTCCGATCGGCTGCGAAGTCAAGGCTTCGTGGACTTTATCCTGAAGTTCGTGGAGTCCTTCTTCGGTTTTCGCGTCGGCCGAAGCTATAATCTCCTGCATCGTCAGGGCATCGGCCGGTGTGATCAGCCAGCATTGGCTCGAAACCCACTGCGAAAGGTGCATCAGCGTATCCTGATCTTCGAGCGCGTGCATCTCCATTTCGTGCGTCATCCTGTAACCTTCAGGCTCCGGAGCGTCGTCATATTCCTCCTCCAAAATCCCGTACCAGAGGCCGGCGATTTTCACAATCCTGCTGTCGGTCGGAGCTATATCGCGTCTCAGATCATCCTGCATCGCGATCGAATACCAGACAAGAAACCGGACGTCTTCGGGATTCAGCTCATAATCGACATATTTTTCCGGGTCCGTATCAAAAAACGGGACGGTCCGGCCATACAGGCGTCTCATCTCATTTATGAAGCCACGCCAGACTCCGCCGTCAGAAATTATATCCTGATAGTAGCCCGTGACGCACAGCGCACCCCTCGTGATCACAGTTTCCGGAATGTCTCCGGCGGCTTTCTCTTTCACCGCGCTCTCCGCGAGGCGGTTGGCAAGCCGGTAATAGAATTCGTCAGTCGACTTTTCTTCGGGGAAGTTCGGTTGCTTCAGCTGGAAAAGACGTTTTTCGATCATCATATATATCTCTTTTTTATTTCTTGAGTTAATTAAGGGTCCGGTTAGTCCTGACCCGGAGGCTGGTCATTCCCGGCTTCCTCCCGGTCAGTCCCGGCTTGGTAAGCGGTCAGTCCCGGCACAGGACATAGTCGAGGCGTCCGGGATCAAAACGCACTTTGTCGGAAAGGAAAAGCCTGTCGGGGATTCCTTCGGCGACGGCCTCTCCGGGCGTCATGCTGCAGACGTGGCTGTCGGTCGTGAAACATATAAGACGGTCCGAATAGCGGAATGCCTGGGAAATATCATGAGTGGAAAAGAGGATTGTTTTTCCGTTTTCCGTGGCAATCTTTTTCAGAAGATCGGTCAATTCGAGCCGGGCCGCGACATCGATAAACGAGAATGGCTCGTCGAGGAGCATTACCGGCGTGTCCTGCGCGAGTGCACGGGCTATGGCCACTTTCTGTCTCTCGCCGTCTGAAAGCGACGATATGTCACGGTCTCCCAGATGTTTGCATCCGGTGAGCTCCATTGACCGCTCCACCACATCGTGGTCTGCCTCCGAGAGCACTCCAAGGAAGCCTGTATATGGATGACGTCCGAGTTCGACCGTCTCCCTTGCTGTCAGCATCATGTCGTCTGCCCGCTCTGTGATGACAACCGAGACCAGCCTGGCCATCTCTTTTCTTGAGATGGTCTCAACCCGCTTTCCTCCGACAAACACCTCGCCCGAGATGGGCGCGAGTCTTCCGGTGAGGGTCTTCAGCAGAGTCGATTTGCCGCTCCCGTTTCTCCCGATCATGGCTGTCAGCTCTCCCCTTCCGAGACGCAGGTTGACATCGGACGAAATGATTTTTCCGCCATAACCGGTCGTCAGCCGCCTTGTCTCAAGAGCGGGAAGATTGCTCACGCTGTCCATCGGTTCTTTGCTCATGATGCGATGCGGTTCTTTCTGAGAATTATGAAGAGAATGACCGGAACACCGATTACGGGTGTGATCGCATTGACCGGTATTGTCCCGCCCCGCTCCGGGAGTACGCTGATCAGGGCACATAAAACAGTCAGCAATGCCCCGCCGACTATACAGCCGGGCATCAGTAATCTGTGGTTGCCGGTTCCGAGAAGCATCCGGACCAGATGAGGAACGACAAGGCCGATGAAGCTTATCGGTCCGCAATAGGCCGACACAATAGCCGTCAGCACCCCGGAAAGCGTAAGCAACAAGGTCCGGAGCCGTTTGACGGAATAACCGAGACTCTGAGCATAGCTCTCACCGAGAAGCAGCACATTCAATTGCTTGACACACAACATAGAGGCCGCCAGAAGGCAGAGCGTGACGATCGCGAAGGGGACAAGCTCGGAAGGTCCGACTGTCTGCAGGCTGCCCATTCCCCAGACGACATAAGAACGGATTCCCTCAGCGGGAGCGAAGAAGTTGAGCAGTGATATGAGCGAGCTACCGAGATATGAGAACATCAGTCCTGCAACCAGAAGCATGGCGTTTGATCTGACACGGACCGACATAGCCGCGAGGATCGCGATCACGGCCCCGGCCCCGGCTATCGCACCGAAGAAACTTCCGAGCCTCACGAATTCGCCGAGCAGACTCCCGCTTCCGAGCATCACGGCCGCCACTCCTAACGACGCTCCGGTCGAGACTCCGAGCACCGATGGGCCTGCCAGAGGATTGCGGAATACGGTCTGCATCATGAGTCCGGCAGCCGAGAGCGATGATCCGCAGAGAACGGCACAAACCGCCATCGGCCATCGCGTTCCTCCGACTATTGCCGAAGCGATCGGGTCCGTTCCGCGTCCGGTGACCGCGCCGAAAACTTCGGCCGGCGAAATCTTCACAGGTCCGACAAAGAGAAGTCCGGCCATTCCTCCGCAGAGCAACAGAATCAGCAGGATGAATCCCGTGGCACTTCTCTTTCCTCCCGTCATTGCAATTTCTGATAGTATTTCGGTGATATTTCAGCCCCGTTTCTTGCTTCCGTCCGGCTCCCTTGCTCTCCGGCGCCCCCCTCTTTTTCCGTCAGCGTACCGAAGACTGTCGCATATTCGCGGAGCATCACGTCAGGGTGAAATGCAGAGACCGAAAAAACATCGCTCCGGGAACCGTCGGCCGCATAGACCATCCTGTTCCGGAAGGGACGGAAGTATGAATAACGGTTATCCTCGGCTTTAAGCGCGTTTAGTGTCGTTATAGGCTTGATTGTCCGCATTATCCAGATATCGGCCTCCTGAGTTCCGGAGATCATCTCTTCGAGCGATTTGGACAACGTACCGGCCGAAGTATCCGAAGCGAAGACATAATCTCCACCGGCATCTGCGATCAGTCTGGCCTGATAGCTTCTCCCTCCGGGAACATACCAAACGCCCTGATAGAGGTTATCTGTCATAATCTTAGGCCTCCGGGGCGATGACGCTGTCTCCTGTTTTATGGCTTGATATCGGGAGGCTATGCCGTCGAAAATCTTCTGCGCCTCATCCCTTTGTCCCGACAGCGCACCGAGAAATAGAATCCATTCGGCACGTCCGAGAGGATCGGTCTCGTAGTTGTCAACCATCGTGATCAGGGGAACTCCAAGACGGTCAATCCCTTTGACATCCATTCCCTCATATTGACAGTAGATGATTCCGTCGCTGCGCGTGGCGATTATCCGCTCGGCGACGGGCGACATCGACGAACCGCAGTCGGCAACCGTTCCGTTGCGCAGACCTTCGAGGATTTCGGGTGTCGTGATATACTGCGCATCCACAACCCCTGAGATTCTGTCTTTCGCTCCGAGTTCGGTCAGCGCATCGGTATAAATGGTCGAGAAAACGGTCAGCCTGTCGAGCGGTATTCTCAGCAGAGTACCTTCGGGCAGGTCATCCGGGACGATACTGTCCTTGTCCACAAGGATATATCTCGCGAGCACAGCGGCGGAGTCTGACGGACTGACGATTTCAGCTACGGTGAATCCCCGTCCGTCCTCCATGCGTATCATCTCCGCATGCTTCATCAGATTCTCCCCTGCTCCGCCTGTCTCAGCGCGGCGGTCGGAACCCTTGCATCCCGACATCATCGCCAGGACCATGCAGACAAGGCAAAGAAGATCTATCGTCTTTCTCATACGGATTTAATCCATTGCGCGAGTTCGGAAACGGGGATAGTGGTCTGTTCTCCGGCCGCCATATTCTTGACCGTAACCGTTCCGTTTTCGAGCTCGGACTCTCCGATGATTGCGACAAACGGAATTCCGGCGCCGTTGGCATAGGCCATCTGTTTCTTCATCTTCGCGCTGTCGGGATATATCTCGCAGCTGATTCCTTCTTTGCGAAGCTGTTTCATGGTCTTCAACGCCATTGCGGCCTCGGCTTCGCCGAAGTTGACGAAGAGGACGGTCACGGCCTCGGAAATTTCACTTGGATAGAGCTCGAGCTGATTCAGGACGTCATAAATGCGGTCTGCACCGAAACTGATTCCGACTCCGGAAAGGCCGTCGACGCCGAAGACTCCGGTGAGGTTGTCATATCGGCCGCCGCCTGTGATGCTTCCGATCTCGACATCCTTTGCCTTGACCTCGATGATTGTTCCGGTGTAATAGTTAAGTCCGCGTGCGAGCGAAATGTCGAGCTCGACCTCGTTTGCGGGATCAAGGGCCCTGATTCCGTCGAGCACATAGCGCAGTTCCTCAATTCCTTTTTTGCCGGTCTCAGATTCAGAAAGCTCGCGTTCGAGCAGTGCGAGTTTGTCGGCATCTGTACCGCTGAGTGTCAGGAAGGGCTCGAGGCGGTCAACAGCCTCGGCGGGTATTCCTTTTTCAATCAGTTCGGCCTTGACATTTTCAAGACCGATCTTGTCGATCTTGTCGATCGCAACGGTGATGTCGGTCAGCTTGTCGGACTGACCGATTGTCTCGGCTATTCCGGAAAGGATCTTTCTGTTGTTAACCTTTATTACGGTCCGGATTCCGAGCCGGGTCATCACGTTATCTATCAGGGCGAGCAGTTCCACCTCGTTGTTGAGCGAATCACTTCCGACCACGTCGGCGTCACACTGATAGAACTCGCGGTAGCGCCCTTTCTGGGGACGGTCAGCACGCCAGACAGGCTGTATCTGGAAGCGCTTGAACGGAAACTGAAGCTCGTTGCGGTGCTGGACGACATATCGTGCGAAGGGGACGGTCAGATCATACCGGAGGCCTTTCTCGCACAGCTCGGCCGTCAGACGCGGAAGGTTGCGTTCTTCGAGATCTTTCGGGTCTACGGAGCGGAGGAAATCACCGGAGTTGAGGATTTTGAAAAGGAGTTTGTCTCCCTCCTCGCCATACTTCCCCATAAGGGTCGAGTAGTTCTCCATCGCCGGTGTTTCGATCTGTCGATAACCGAAGAGGCGGAATGCCTCCTTGATGGTGTCGAAGATATAGTTGCGGCGTGCCATTTCCGCCGGTGAGAAATCGCGTGTTCCTTTAGGTATTGAAGGTTTCTGTGCCATTGTCTGATAAGAGTATTTCTGATTATTCCATCCCCCGGATTATATATTCCCCCTTACTTGTTTGAGCATGCCCCCCTACCCCGGATATGGCTATTATACAATTTTGCCCAACCGACTGCAAAGTTAACGAAAAGTTCCCACGATAGCAAAGCCGGCCGGCATCCGAGCCGGGAATGTGCAATATCGCGGGGAAAGCGGACGTTTATTAGGCATGAAATTACTGAGGTTTGCGTTCATTTCATTGCTTCTGGCCGCGTTCACGGCTGTGGCCGTGGCTGAGAACGTCAAGATAAAGGGGCGCGTGATCGATTCGGAGGAGAAGCCGGTCGAATTCGCCACTGTCCGGATCGGAGGAACCGCGATCGGCACAAACACCGATCTGCAGGGATATTATGACCTCTCGGTCGCCCCGAAAGATACCCTGGAGGTCATTTTCTCGTGCATCGGTTTCAAGCAGGTCTCCCGCAAGCTCATTGATCCGAAGGGTGAAGTGACGCTGAACGTCATGATGCCGACTGAATCTGCCGAACTCTCTGAGGTGGAGGTGATCGGTTTCCGCCAGAACATCAACGGAATGCAGAATTTCGACGCTTCTTCGCTCCGCACTTCTCCCGACGTCTCGGGCGGTTCGGTCGAGGCACTCCTGACGACGATGCCGGGCGTGAATTCTTCCAATGAAATGAGCTCTCAGTATTCTGTCCGGGGCGGTTCTTTCGACGAGAACTCGGTCTATATCAACGGTGTCGAGATTTACCGTCCTCAGCTTGTCCGCTCGGGCCAGCAGGAAGGACTATCGATCATCAACCCGGACATGGTCGGCAACATCCGCTTCTCGTCAGGCGGTTTTCCGGCCCGTTATGCCGACAAGATGTCGTCTGCACTCGACATCACCTACCGCGAGCCTGAAGCTCTCGAGCTCTCGGGTATGGCCTCGCTGATGGGGGCCTCTCTGGCTTTCGGCCAGAACAGCGGCAAGTTCTCTCAGCTGCACGGTCTGCGTTTCAAGAAAAACAATTCGCTCTTGTCTTCGCTCGAGACAAGGGGCGAGTATGATCCGGCATATTTTGACTATCAGACCAATATCAATCTGAAACCCAACGAGAAGTGGAGTTTCAATCTCCTCGGGAATATCGCGTTGAACGACTATAAGTTCAAGCCTGCGGACCGCGAGACGAGTTTCGGAACGTCTCAGGATGCCAAGACTTTCAAGGTCTATTTCGACGGCGAGGAGAAGGACCGCTTCGAGACGTATGTCGGTGCGCTGTCGGCAACCTTTTCTCCGAACAAGGCCAATTCCGTGACTTTCGGTCTGTCGGGGTTCCTCACCAATGAGATGGTCAGCTATGACATCTCGGGTGAATATTGGCTCGACAAGGCCGGCACTGCCGGCCAGGGTGGCATCGGCGGCGAGTTAGGTGTCGGGAAATACATGGAACATTCGCGCAACCGCCTGAAAGCCTCTGTAATTCAGGCGATGCTAAAGGGCCACACCGTAGTTAAGCGCAACAACATCAGCTATGGTCTTGTCTTTCAGCACGAAAAGTTTCATGACCGCACGAAGGAATGGGAGTGGCGTGACTCGGCTGGCTATTCCCTGCCTACCCTTCCGGAGGGTGTGCATCTGATATACAATCTCTCTTCCACACAGGACATCGCGACAAACCGCCTCGCTTTCTATGCCGAGGATTCATATTATATCGACACCGAAAAGATCTATATGACCCTCAACGGCGGTCTCCGTCTCTCTTATTGGGATTTCAACAAGGAGTTTCTCGTTTCGCCGCGAATCAATCTCTCGCTGACTCCGGTCAATGCCAACCGCTGGAACTACCGTTTCGCGACGGGTCTCTGTTATCAGTCTCCGTTCTATAAGGAGTATCGGCTGGCGAGTTCGGATGCTCTCGGAAACTCATTCATCGGTCTGAACCGTAACATAAAGTCTCCGCTGAGCCTTCAGTTCATCTTTGCGGCGGACTACACGTTCCGGATGTTCAACCGTCCTTTCAAGATCACGGCCGAGGCGTATTACAAGTATCTGTCACGTCTGATATCATACGAGTATGACAACCTTCAGATAAATTACTCCGGCCGCAATGATTCGAAAGGATATATTCTCGGTCTTGATGCGAAGCTGTTCGGTCAGTTCGTGCCGGGTTCGGATTCGTGGCTGACCTTTTCGCTGATGAAGACGAATCAGAATCTGAATGGTGTCAATGTTCCGTTACCGTCAGACCAGCGCTATTCGATCTCGCTTTTCTTCACTGACTATTTCCCGAAATTCCCGAAACTGAAATTCTCGCTCCGCGGAGTGCTGTCGGACGGTCTAACGATGACCGCGCCCCATGTCCAGCGTTCGGTCTCATACTTCCGCGCACCGGCCTATAAGCGTGTCGACATCGGCCTCAGCTATCAGCTTGTCGGCGCACCGTCCGATGGTGTCAGACCATATAACTTCTGGCGCCATTTCAAGGACATCACGATCGGTCTCGATGTCTTCAACCTTCTCGACATATCGAACGTCAGCAGTTACTACTGGGTGACGGACGTCAACAACATCCAATACGCCGTCCCCAACTACCTGACGCGCCGCCAGTTCAACATCCACCTCTACTTCTCGCTCTGACCGCCCCCTGATTGATAACCTCCGCCGTAGGAACATGCCTTCAGCATGTTAACCCTGCACCCGGTCGCTGTACGGACATGCCTTTGGCATGCTGACCCTGCACCCGGTCGTTGTACGGACACAATGAACTGAATTTGGATGTGGAACTGAATTGGAAACAGAACTGAATAGAAAAATCAGTTACGGAACTATTTTCTTCAGGCTCTAACGAGCCTCATGAGGACCGGGCGGATCTTCGCGGAACAATTATTTTTAAGTTCGGACGCCATGGGTTACGGAGCCTCGCTCACCCGACCGGAACCACCCGGACCGGTCATTCCAACCTTCTGATTAATAGAAAAGATTGATATTGCGCGCGACGGCCCTTTGCGTCTGCCGGCGCTTACGGTCACCTTGTTGCACCGCTACGCGGCGCTGATATCGGTGGTGACGTATACCAAGGCTGCGTCGGGTCTTCCGACCCTCCATACCTTGGCCTACAATGTGATGAGGGTATGTCAAAATGATGGAATCGTCGAATTGAAGGGACATTCCTTTGGCATGTTAAGTTGATAACCAGTCTGTTAGTCAAGGGGCTGTGCCATAATTTACACGTGCCTTAAATGTACGGACATGGCGTGCCATGTCCGACCTGGTAGTCAGCAT
>CAYMTQ010000031.1:798-21344 GCA_964393395.1 uncultured Sangeribacter sp. | reverse complement strand
AAAAACAGTATTATGGAAACACAAGTAGAAATCAAAACACCTGTCCATCTTGAGGATCAGGTGAAAGTGACAGATGGTCAGGTCAGCCGAAAAGTGCTTTTGTCAAATGACAAGGGCCTTGTTCAGCTCCTTGTTTTCGCACGAGGTGCTAATCTGACGCCGCATACTGCAAACGGCGATGTTGTCGTGACAGTCGTTTCCGGACGTCTGAACTTCAACATCGATGGTCGTGAGCATGAAATGAAGAGCGGTGACTCAATCGTGGTTCCGGCAAACACAGAACATGCCGTGAGCGCTCTTGAAGACACCCGCGTTCTTCTCGCAAAACTCGGCTAACAGTTGATACAGCAGAAGATAACAATAGACGACAGCCTCCGTCGCACTTGAATACGTGCGACGGAGGCTGTTATTTGAAATTATGTCTTAATATGCCGGAATCAGCAATATGCCGAAGATCCGTGACGTTCCGGCATCAGCAATATGCCAAGGATCCGCTACATTACGGGATCGGTAATGTTTCGGGATCGGCGATTTGGCCGAGGATCAGATCAGGACGCCTTCGGGCTTGGCGATGCCGAGCTTGATTCGGAGGTTGGTGATCATGTCAACGGTCATGGCATCGAGGTCAAACTCGGGCTTCCAGTCCCATTCGGCACGGGCGCAGGAGTCGTCGAGGCTGTCGGGCCACGAGTCGGCGATAGCCTGACGGAGCGGGTCGAGTTCGTATTCCATCTCGAAGCCGGGGATATATTCGCGGATCTTGTTGTAGATCACTTCGGGATCAAAGCTCATCGATGCGATGTTGAATGAGTTGCGGTGAACCAGACGCGAAGGGTCAGCCTCCATGATCTCGATTGCGGCGCGGAGAGCGTCGGGCATGTACATCATGTCCATCAGCGTTCCGGGCTTCAGGGGACATTTGAATTTCTCACCTTTGACGGCAGAATAGTAGATGTCAACGGCATAGTCAGTCGTACCGCCACCCGGAGGAGCGACATAAGAGATCAGGCCTGGGAAGCGGACCGAACGTGTGTCGACTCCGAAACGCTTCGCATAGTAGTCGGAAAGCATTTCTCCGGTAACCTTGGTGACGCCATAGATGGTCTCGGGACGCTGGATGGTATCCTGCGGAGTCTTCACGTGAGGGGTGTCCTTGCCGAAAGAACCGATTGAACTCGGTGTGAAGACGGCACAACCTTTTTCGCGTGCGACTTCAAGAGTGTTGTAAAGGCCACCGACGCCGATCTTCCATGCGAGCTGAGGCTTAGCCTCGGCCACGGCGCTCAGAAGAGCTGCGAGATTATAGATAGTATCTACGTTATACTTTTCAACTGCCTCGGCAATCTGCTGAGGATTGGTGATGTCCACTTCGTGGGCCGGACCGCTTTCGAGAAGCTCACCTTTAGGTTCCGCACCGCGGATAAAGCCGGCCACAACGTTGCCGTTCGGGTATTCACGGCGCAGACGCATTGTCAGTTCGGAGCCAATCTGGCCCGTAGCACCGATGATAAGGACGTTTTTCATTATTCGATCTTAAGATGTTGGTCAGGTTGTTTGTGCAAAATTAGAAAATTTCGACTTGTGTTCAAAATTTTTCGTTCTCTCTTTTGCACTCTCTTTTGCCTCAACCCTCCCTTTGGTCTGCCTTAACCCTCCCTTCCGGGAAATCAGGCCGGTTTAATTCTTTATGAGACGGTCTCTTATTGCTTTTTCCAGCGGGAGCATCGCGAAAGAGAGAAGCAGGGAGAGCACACAGCATATTGCCAGGCCGGCCCAGCCGGGAACGGGGTGTTTCTGAAGGTAAATGGCAAAGAGCTGGATAACCGGAAAATGCACAAGATAAACGTTATAGGAGACATTGTCCTTTTTGGCTTCCCATGTTCCCCATTTCCCGACAATCGAGAACCAGATCACGACCACCGGAACAGCCACGGGATGAATCAGTATTTCAGAATAGGGAATGAATTCGGAGAAGAGGATCAGAAGTAGGCTTCCGCAGAGAAGGCTCCATTTATATTTCAGGAAGCGCGGGAGCTGGAGATAACAGAGGACTCCGGTATAAAAATAGCAGAATTGTCCCAGGAACTGGTGGCCGAGAATATCATATATCTCTTTATCTGTTGCATCATACAGGTATCGGAAGAGCAACCGATAGCCCATCGAGAGGAGGATGATGCCGACGATCTGGACATCGCGGCGTCCTTTCAGACGGGAAAGGATGGCTACAACTACGGGCACAGAAAGATAAAGAGCCCATTCCACCTTCATGGTCCAGAGAGAGCCGTTGACGACATCTGGGACTTCGGTGTCGGTGAAGACACCCGGAAGACCGGGCTCGATAAAATTGAGGAACGAGAGATTGGCCGCGAGATATTTCCAGAATTCGCCGGATGTGAAATAATCAGGCACCGACAGCGTCGAGACAGCGACGAGCCCCACGGCAAAGCCTATGACAGTCAGCCAATAGGCCGGAAGAAGGCGCCTGACCCTCGACATGATGTAGTTTTTCAGGACAGGACGTCTCAGGAAGCTCGGATAGATAAGGAAGCCACTGAGGGCAAAGAATCCGCCTACTGCCGTGAAACTGGAAATAGGAAACGTGAAATCGAAGTCGGCAAGTTCGTTGAAATGTGCGATCACGACACTGAAAGCAAGGACGTAACGCACGACCCCCATATTGTTCGGGAACGGAATCCGATGGGGAAGCTGATTGCCGGTGTCGGAAGTCTTCATGACCGCGAAGTTACTCAAATAAGTCAAACAGAACAATGTTACCGTAAAATTTCCGCAAAAATTACCGTTTCGGAACAATTTCAGTTCTTTATAATTGAGTAACTTTGCACCCTGAAACAAATCTGCATGACCGGAAGTCCGATCAGAGGAGCCTCCGGTTATCATCAGAATACGTCTATAACTGACCTGACACAGAAAAAATGAACAGACTATTTGTATCTGCCGCGCTGATTCTCCTTTCGGGATTGACTGGATTATCAGCGCAGACAATCCCGGATGTGACACCGGGAGAGCAGGGAACCGCGCAATCCGCCGCACAGGCCGGAAATGCCGTGGCCGGCACGGCCAAGACCCTCACTCTTCAGGAGTGTCTTGAAATCGCCATGATCGGAAGTCAGACCGTAAAAGTGGCGGACCTTGAGGTCAAGAAGGTGGAATATGCGAAACGTGAGGCCCAGGGCGCCCTGATTCCCTCAATTGACTTCCAGCTCGCCTATCAGCGCTCAATCGAGCTCCAGACAGTCAGGATGGATCTCGGCGGACAGAGCCAGAGCTTCAAGATGGGTTCGGACAACACCTGGAACATGGGATTCACGGCCCAGATGCCCCTGATAGCGCCGGCCCTGTGGAAATCCATCAGGATGAGCGACACCCAGATTCTGGCCAATCTCGAGAGCGCCAGATCATCGCGTCTCGAGCTTATCGATCAGGTGACCCGCGCATATTATTCCCTTCTTCTCGCCGTTTCAAGCCGCGACGTGATAGCCCAGAGCTATGACATCGCTCTCTTCAACGCCTCTCTCTACGAGAAGATGTTTTCACAGGGAACGGCTTCGGAATACGATGTTCTCCGTTCTTCGGTTCAGGTGAAGAACATGGAACCTCAGCTTCTGGAATCGGACATTGCAGTCAAGCAGTGCAAGCTCCAGCTCAAGGTCCTGATGGGAATTGACCCCGATTTCGATTTCGAACCGGCCGTAAAGCTGGAAAGCCTCGAACGTGATGTCTACGGCATACTTTCGGAAGTTCCATCACTCGAAAATAACTCATCACTGCGTTCGCTGGATATCGCCACGAAGCTCGCGCGCCAGAATGTCGACCTGAAGAAATTCGCATATATTCCGACAGTCGGGGTCAGCTATAACCTCAACTGGATGTCGCTGAGCAACGGCTCCCCCTTCCGCAATCAGGAATTCAACCCCTATTCAAACGTAAGCCTTGCGGTCAACGTCCCGATCTTCTCGGGTCTCTCCCGGTGGAATCAGGTCAAACAGGCTCAGGTCCAGGTGAAGGAACTTGAGCTTCAGCGCGAGCAATTGGTGAACTCGCTGAGGATGCAGGTCGAGCTGGCCATTGACAACATGAACAAAGAGGCCAAGCAGATTGCATCGTCAAAAGAGGGCGTGCATCAGGCAAACAAGGCTTACGAGATCGTCCAGAAAAGCTTCGAGATCGGAGCCGCGTCATATCTTGAGCTACGCGACGGAGAACTTGCAAGGACAAACGCACGCCTCTCATATTTTCAGTCAATATATAACTTCCTCTGCTCTTCTTCACAGCTCGATCTTCTGATCGGCCGTGAGAACGAAGCTATGGGAATCCGATAATATCATTCAAACCAGATGAAAACAATCCGCATCATATCGGCCGTGTGCGCGCTGTCGCTCTTCGGCCTCGGGCTTTCCTCCTGCTCCGGAGAGGATAAAAAGGCCAAAGAAGAAGTCTCGAAACCGGTCATCAAGATCGAAAAAGTTTCGGAGGAGAATGTCGATCAGACCGGAACTTATACGGCAACTGTCGAACCGGAGAAGATCAACAATATATCGGCCATGATGGCCAACCGCATCAAGTCGATCAACGTTGACGAAGGCATGCGTGTCTCCGCCGGCCAGGTCCTCGTCACTCTCGACGACGTCAACACGACAAGCTATGAGATTCAGCTCGACAACGCCAAAGCCCAGCTGCGCAATGTCCAGACGAACTATAACCGTGCGGTGGAGCTCCTGAAGATAGGTGGTGGAACACAGCAGAATGTCGACCAGATGGAGACACAGCTGACGAGCGCGAAGAATGCGGTTGCAAGCGCGGAGCGTGCACTCCGCAACGCACGGGAGAACACGGTCCTCACATCGCCTGTCAGCGGCGTGGTCACCGCGCGCAATTATGATCCGGGCGACATGACCGGCGCACTGCCGATCCTCACCGTGGCTCAGGTCAATCCTCTGAAAATCGTCATCAACGTCTCGGAAAGCGAATTCACCCATGTGAAGAAAGGGATGCCGGCCCGGATCATGATTGAGACATACGGCGACGAGGTGTTTGAAGGCCACGTCAGCATGGTATCTCCGACAATCGACACCCAGAGCCGCACATTCGGAGTGGAGATCACGATGCGTAACAACGACAACCGCGTCCTTCCAGGCATGTTCGGCCGTGTAACCCTCAATTTCGGAACAGAGCGCCACGTTGTCGTTCCGGACCGCGCGGTGGTCAAGCAGAGCGGCTCCGCAGACCATTATGTCTACACATACGCGGACGGAAAGGTGAAATACAACAAGGTCGAGCTCGGACAGAGACTCGGTGACAAATATGAGATCATCTCAGGCGTAGAACCGGGTGCGGATGTGGTCGTTACCGGCCAGTCAAGGCTTTCGAACGGCGCAGAGGTCACTCTGGCGAAATAATCGAGTAATTAACGTATAATCAGAATATCAGAAATGAGTATATACGGTGCGGCGGTGAAGCGGCCGATCATGACGACTCTCTGTTTCGTGACAGTCGTCATCCTTGGCCTCTTCTCGCTTGTCAAGCTCCCGATTGACCTCTTCCCGGATATCGACACCAACACCATCATGGTGATCACGATGTATCCCGGAGCGTCAGCATCGGATATTGAACAGAATGTGACCAAACCGCTCGAGAACTCACTCAACTCAGTCGAGCATCTGAAGCATATCACGTCGAATTCGAGAGAGAACACTTCGGTTATCACGCTCGAGTTCGAATATGGTTATGACATCGATGTGCTGACGAACGATGTGCGTGACAAACTCGACATGGTCAAGTCCATGCTCCCCGATGATTGTGAAAACCCGATCATCTTCAAGTTCTCGACCGACATGATTCCGATCTGCCTTCTCTCGGTCGAGGCCAAGGAGAGCATGAAAGGCCTTTATAAGATTCTCGACGACGGAGTCGCCAATCCCCTGGCCAGGGTTGACGGTGTCGGAACCGTGTCAATCTCCGGCGCTCCGAAACGTGAGATTCACATTTATTGCGACCCGAAACGCCTCGAGGCATATCATCTCGGAATCGAACAGATCTCGTCAGTGATCAAAGCCGAGAACATGAATATGCCGGGTGGCGCGTTCGACATCGGCTCGAACACGTACTCTCTCCGCGTCGAAGGCGAATTCGACGATTCGTCCCAGATGCTCAACCTTCCTGTCGGGACATATAACGGCAAGACCGTATATCTGAAGGATGTAGCTTCTCTTGACGACTCGCTCGAAGAGCGCACCCAGCAGACCTATATCGGTGGACGCACTGGCGCGATGATCATAATCCAGAAACAGAGCGGTGCCAACTCTGTGGCCATCTCCGAAAAGGTGATGAAGATGCTTCCTAAACTGGAGAAAAATCTGCCGTCGGACGTCAAGATCGGAGTGATCGTCGACACCTCGGACAATATCCGCAACACGATCGCCGCCCTCGAGGAGACGGTGCTCTATGCCCTTCTGTTCGTCGTGATAGTCGTCTTCATATTCCTCGGCAGATGGAGAGCGACGATGATCATCGTCATCACGATTCCGGTTTCGCTGATAGCCTCGTTCATCTATCTATATGCGACAGGGAACACTCTCAATATCGTGTCCCTTTCGGCCCTCTCCATATCTATCGGCATGGTGGTCGACGATGCGATTGTGGTGCTCGAGAATGTGACGACCCATATCGAAAGAGGGTCTGATCCGAAACAGGCGGCAGTTCACGGAACAAATGAGGTAGCAATTTCCGTTGTCGCCTCGACACTGACACTCATAGCCGTGTTCTTCCCGCTGACCTTGGTGACAGGCATGACCGGTGTCCTTTTCCGCCAGCTCGGCTGGATGGTCACCATCATGATGATCATTTCGACAACCTGCGCACTGTCGCTGACCCCGATGCTCTGCAGCCAGTGGCTCCGTCTGAATAATAAGCACGGCAAGATTTACAATACCCTTTACGTCCCGATTGAAAAGGCACTCGACAAGTTTGACAACGGATATGCCAATCTGCTCCGCCGGGTGGTATCTCACCGGACAGTGACCATCCTCATCTGTCTCGGGATCTTCGTCGGATCGATCTTCCTGATGAAGTTTGTCGGAACGGAATTCATGCCGACCCAGGACAACGGGCGCCTCGGAGTCAATCTCGAGACCCCGATCGGCACACGTGTCGAGATCACTCAAGATGCGACTGCCAGGCTCGACTCCCTCTGGCGGGCGAAATATCCCGAAATCAAGGTTTCGACATTCACCGTCGGCCCCGCAAGTTCGGACAATACATTCGCCGCGATGCAGGATAACGGTTCGCACATCGCTTCGATGAACATATCCCTGACCGACCCGGGCGACCGTGACCGCGACATCAAGGAAATTGCAGCCGAGATGCGTAAGGACATTGAACGTGAATTCCCCGAATTCAAGAAAGCTTCCGTCAACGTGGGCGGCGGCAGGAATATGGGTATGGGCGGACAGTCGACGGTCGACTTTGAAGTGTATGGTTACGACTTCAACGAAACCGACTCGATCGCCCGTGCGCTGAAGCAGATTCTCGAAGGAATCCACGGAACGGCCGACGTAACCGTCTCCCGCGCGGACTACCAACCGGAGTATCAGGTTGATTTCGACCGCGACAAGCTCTCCCGATACGGACTGAACCTCCAGACCGCCGCTATGTACCTCCGCAACCGCGTGAACGGTGCTACCTCATCGGAATTCCGCGAGGATGGCGAGGAATATGATATCAAGGTGATGTATGACAAAGATAACCGCACGACACTCGAGGATCTCGAGAACATCGTCATCTACACCCCGACCGGTGCCGGCGTGCGCGTGAAGGATCTCGGAACAGTTGTCGAAAGATTCACGCCTCCGACAATCGAACGTAAGGACCGCGAGCGTCTCGTGACGGTTTCGGCAGTCGTCGACGGTGTTCCGATGTCGCAGATTGTCACTCAGGCGGAAATCGAGATTGATGAGCTTCATCTCCCGCCGGGAATCACGATCCAGATCGCCGGATCATACGAGGACCAGCAGGACAGCTTCTCGGATCTGTTGCTGCTCGGAGTCCTGATCATCCTCCTCGTCTACATCGTGATGGCGGCTCAGTTCGAATCGTTCACCTATCCCGGAATCATCATGACCTCGCTTCTGTTCGCCTTCTCGGGTGTCTTCCTGATTCTCTGGCTGACGGGCCACACGCTGAACGTGATGTCAATGATCGGCGCCATCATGTTGATCGGTATCGTGGTGAAGAACGGTATCGTGCTGATTGACTACATTACCCTCAACCGCGAACGTGGAATGTCGATCCGTCTGGCCGTGATCGATGCGGGACGCTCCCGTCTGCGTCCTGTGGTGATGACGACTCTGACAACCATCCTCGGCATGGTGCCGATGGCTGTCGGTTCGGGCCAAGGCTCGGAAATGTGGCGTCCGATGGGTACAGCGGTTATCGGTGGTCTGACATTCTCGACTATCCTCACCCTGCTCTTCGTTCCGGTTCTCTACTGTGTATTCGCCGGACGCGGAGTGAAACGGAACCGTCGCAAACTCGCCGTTGTCAAGAAAGCGGAGTGACTGACCCATAATCTTATATCTCAATCAAAATGAAAGCGATATTCATATCATACGATCAGGCCCATCACGAGGCCGTGGTCGACACATTGACACGAAGCAACTGTCGGGGTTTCACTGCTTTCGGAACTGTCCAGGGACGCGGAACCTCAACAGGCGAGCCACATTACGGGACACATGCGTGGCCATCTCTCGCCTCAGCTATGCTGACGATTGTCGAGGATTCGCGCGTGGACCCGCTTCTCGAGCGTCTGCACAAGCTCGACGAGGCGAAGCCGCTGCTCGGACTGCGCGCTTTCGTGTGGTCGGTTGAAAAATCAATCTGAACCGATTCAAATTATTCGGGGCCGGGTGTGTCATAATTCGACGATTCCGTCATTATGACACACCCTCCTTGCATATACTTGCTGATTATTCGCTTCAAGTTTTCGCGTCTCCCCGTTTTTTTGTAATTTCGCATCTGTTATGAAAGAGAAGATTCAAGCAATCAGAGAGGAACTCATGGGACTGCAGGCCCAGACGGCCGACGCCATTGAGCAAATCCGTATAAAATACCTCAGCAAGAAGGGAGAAATCTCTTCGCTGATGAATGACTTCCGCAACGTTCCGGCTGATCAGAAGCGTGAGATCGGACAGCTCCTCAACGAGCTGAAGACTCTTGCTAATGATAAGATCGCATCCCTCAGGGAAGGCCTTGCGGACAATGCGGAGGCGGAGATCGCCTCCGTTGACCTGACGCGCACCGAGACACCTATGGCTTTCGGAACCCGTCACCCTCTTTCTCTGGTCAAGAATGAGATCATCCGGATCTTCGGTTCGATGGGATTCACTATTGCTGAAGGTCCTGAGATCGAAGATGACTGGCACGTCTTCGAAAGCCTTAACTTCCCGCCCGATCATCCGGCCCGCGACATGCAGGACACGTTCTTCATCTCGCGCGAGAGCGTCGATATACTTCTCCGCACCCACACCTCTTCGGTCCAGACCCGGACAATGGAAAAGGTGCAGCCCCCGATCAGAATCGTGTGTCCCGGCCGAGTATACCGCAATGAGGCCATCTCTGCCCGCGCCCACTGTTTCTTCCATCAGGTCGAAGGCCTGTATATCGACAAGAATGTATCCTTTGCCGACCTGAAGCAGGTTCTACTCCAGTTCGCGAAGGAGATGTTCGGTCCTGAAACGAAGATCCGTCTGCGCCCGAGCTATTTCCCCTTCACCGAGCCTTCTGCCGAGATGGATATTTCATGCAACATCTGCGGCGGAACAGGATGTGCATTCTGCAAGCAGACCGGATGGGTGGAGATCCTCGGATGCGGTATGGTCGATCCGAATGTGCTCCGCTCGTGCGGAATCGATCCTGAGGTCTACAGCGGTTATGCGTTCGGAATGGGTGTTGAACGAATCACCAACTTGAAATATCGTGTGAAGGATCTTCGTCTTTTCAGCGAAAACGATGTGCGCTTCCTTCACGAATTCGATGCCGCCCGATGACCCTTCGCGAGAGATTCGACAATGTCCTCCGTCTTCTCGGAGAAGCCAATCCGGATCCGAAGACCGAATTGGTATACGACTCGCCGTTTCATCTCCTGATTGCTGTCATTCTCTCCGCACAGTGCACTGACAAGCGTGTCAATATGGTGACTCCCCCACTCTTCGAGGCTTTCCCGGACGTGGAAAGCCTCGCGGCGTCTGACGAGGAAACCATATATAGCTATATCCGTTCAGTATCATATCCTAACAATAAGGCACGCCATCTTCTGAAAGCGGCGAGAATGCTGCGCGACGAGATGGGCGGCGAGATTCCCTCCGATATGGACTCCCTGATCAAGCTTCCGGGAGTCGGACGCAAGACAGCGAATGTGATGCTCTCGGTTGTCTGGAATGAAGCCGCGATGGCTGTTGACACCCATGTTTTCCGTGTCAGCAACCGAATCGGACTCACTACCAACTCCAAGACTCCGCTCGCGACCGAAAAACGCCTCGTGAAATATATACCTTCGGAGCAGGTTGCGAAAGCTCACCATTGGCTGATCCTCCACGGAAGATATGTATGCACCGCCCGCTCGCCGAAATGCGAGGATTGCGTGATCTCGGCCTATTGCAAGGAATTTGCCCGCAAACATACGAACAAGAAAACCGACAAAGAATCTGACTAACCTTAAAATACAAAGCTATCCCATGCCAAAGCCTTCACAAAGGGGACTCGAGGCTCCTGCCTCTCCCATCAGAAAGCTCGCCCCTCTGGCCAACGAAGCCAGACGCAGAGGTGTAAAGGTCATCTCCCTCAACATCGGCCAGCCTGACCTGCCGACTCCGAAGGAGGGTCTCGAAGCACTTCACCACATCGACCGCAAGGTGCTGGAATACAGCCCGAGCGACGGCATACCCTCGCTCCGCGACAAAATGGCTGAGTACTACAGCCGTTTCAACATGGACGTAAAGCCCGACGACATCATCGTCACCACCGGCGGCTCTGAAGCGGTAATGCTCGCTTTCATGTCCACTCTCAACCCCGGAGATGAAGTCATCATCCCCGAACCGGCTTATGCCAACTACATCACTTTCGCAAAGATGGCCGGCGCCGTTATCCGTCCCGTCGTTGCCCGGATTGACAATGGTTTCGCCCTTCCTCCGATCGAGGAGTTCGAGAAGCTGATCACACCCCGGACCCGCGCGATCCTGATCTGTAACCCGAACAACCCGACCGGCTATGTCTACACCCGCGAGGAACTTGAGGCTCTCCGTGACATCGTGAAACGTCACGACCTCTATCTGTTCTCTGACGAGGTTTACCGTGAATTCTGCTACACCGAAGAGCCCTATTTCTCGGCTATGCAGCTTGAGGGTGTCGAAGAGAATGTCGTAATTGTCGATTCCGTATCGAAGCGCTACAATGAATGCGGCATCCGCATCGGTGCTCTTGTCACAAAGAACAAGGAGCTGAAGTCAATCGTGATGAAGTTCTGTCAGGCCCGTCTGTCACCCCCGCTGTTGGGTCAGATCGTCGCTCAGGCTTCAATCGATGCGCCGAAGGAGTATCTTGACGGTGTCTATGAGGAATACATCAACCGCCGCAACGTTCTCGTTGAAGGTCTGAACAGCATTCCCGGAGTCGTTTGTCCGCTTCCCAAAGGTGCATTCTACTGCGTCGTAGGCCTTCCCGTCGAGGATGCCGAGGACTTCTGCAAATGGTGTCTGAACGAATTCTCATATAAGGATCACACTGTCTTCATGGCCCCTGCCGCCGGCTTCTACACCACACCCGGCGTCGGCACCAACGAAGTACGTATCGCATACGTGCTTGAAATCGACGAACTGAAACTCGGAGTTGAAGTGCTCCGCGCAGCCATCGAAGCCTACAAAGCACGCTAAAGGCCCTTCTCATAGAATTGAGATTCTATATTCATTGAAATATCTGCCGGACCTTCATGTCCGGCTCTGACCTGCCGGCAGGCTCAGGGAGACTACCTCTCCCCGGGCCTGCTATTTTTAACCTCTCATCACAGTATCCGATTATCCATCATGGATGTATTTTACGCCATGTGTAACAGAGAATAGGTCACCAAGTTCCGAGGGCGTTCCGAACCACTTGTTTGTTAACGTTGTTTAAATAATGTCAGTTGAAGCTGATCAATTCCGCTAATAAACTTAATACTATGGCAAACACAAAATCACAACATAAGGCTCAGGTTGACAAGAATGTCCAGCATACACCTTCTCTGAATCAGATTCTGGAGACTTCGGTGCGCAAGAATTGGGACCGTCTCGCACTTTCCGATCTCGGCGGAATAACCTACCGTTATCGCGATCTGGCCGAAACGGTCGAGAAGCTCCATATCATGTTTGAAGCCGCCGGTGTGAAGCAAGGGGATAAAATCGCAATCTGCGGCAAGAACTCTTCAAACTGGGCGGTTATCTTCATATCATGTCTTTCAGCAGGCGTGGTCGCCGTTCCCATCCTTCATGAATTCAAGCCGGATACCATCCATCATCTCGTGAACCATTGTGACGCCAAACTGCTGTTCACAGACAAGTCGATCTGGGAAAATCTCGACGAGAAACTTCTGCCTGACCTCGTCGGCGCTCTCTACATATCCGAGCTCGGAATGCCTCTCTCGAGATCCGAGAAACTCACTCACGCGCGGGATAATCTGAACGAGCTCTTCGGACGCAAATATCCAAAGGAGTTCACACCGGCCGATGTCAAATGGTATGTAGATTCTCCCGAGGATCTTGCTCTGATCAACTACACTTCCGGGTCAACCGGGATGTCTAAGGGCGTGATGCTCCCCTATCGCTCGATCTGGAGCAATATCCGGTATTGCATTGACAATCTCGACTTCCTCAAACCCGGAGATGGAATAGTCAACATGCTTCCGCTGGCCCACCTTTATGGAATGGTGATCGAGATGCTACATCCTCTTGCGAAAGGATGTCACTGCAATTTCCTGACCCGCGTTCCTTCACCGAAGATTATCCTCGGTGCATTTGCGGAGGTTCATCCGAAGCTCATCATAACCGTGCCACTGATCCTGGAGAAGATAATCAAGAACAAGGTTTTCCCTGTGGTCAACAAACCGATGATGAAGCTTGCCCTCAGGATTCCTTATCTGAAAGATTATCTGCTCGGAAAGATCAGATCGAAGCTCATTGAGACTATGGGTGGAGAAGTCCGCGAAGTGATCATAGGCGGCGCCGCACTGAACGCAGACGTCGGAGCGTTCCTCGACAAAGTCGGATTCCCATACACCGTCGGATACGGAATGACGGAATGCGGACCTCTGATCTCATATTGTCCCCCTCAGAATCAGAAACCCGGAAGCGTTGGCAAGGTTGTTGACCGCATGCAGGTTCGCGTCGATTCGCTCGACCCCGAGAACATCGCAGGAAATCTGTGGGTCAAGGGTGCCAATGTGATGAAAGGCTACTACAAGAATCCGGAAGCGACAGCCGAAGTGATGAACGACGACGGATGGATGAATACATGCGACCTCTGCCGTATCGACAAAGATGGCTACATATTCGTCAGTGGCCGGTCGAAGAACATGATTCTCGGACCTTCGGGCCAGAACATCTACCCTGAGGAGATTGAGCAGAAGCTGAACAATCTGCCATACGTCAACGAAAGTCTCGTGATTGATGACGGCGGTCATCTGGTCGCTTTGATTCATCCCGATTATGAGGCCCTCGGCAACCGCACACCGGAAGAAATCGAAAAGATTATGGATCAGAACATCACCACTCTGAACTCCGATCTCCCGTCCTATTGCCGGATCGCCCGCTTCAAGGTGATGCCCGAAGAGTTCGAGAAAACGCCCAAACGTTCCATCAAACGCTTCCTCTACCAACCATAGACTCCATCATTTTGATACCGGGTCTCCGCCGATCGAATAGCGAATCAATCCTAAATATTGGCCTATAATAAAGGCCTATGTCTCGAAATGAGGCTGTCTGACAATCAAGTCATGCAGTCTCATTTCTTTATCTTAAAAAGTTAAAGTCACGAGATGTATGAGCTTATTTCAACTGATTCACTGATACTTATTGTCTAAATGTCAATTTTTTGCTAATTTTGTATTATGACTGAGACTACCCGCATTCCGCTTGCATCATCATCACAGGATAATGAAATAGTACTCTACCAACCGGACTCAACGATTAAACTGGAAGTGAGACTGGAGAATGACACTGTATGGCTCAACCGCCAACAAATTGCCACTCTCTTTGATCGAGA
Organism: uncultured Sangeribacter sp.; assembly: GCA_964393395.1. Classification (GTDB taxonomy): domain Bacteria; phylum Bacteroidota; class Bacteroidia; order Bacteroidales; family Muribaculaceae; genus Lepagella. The sequence continues at coordinate 7,040 of CAYMTQ010000031.1, read as the reverse complement.
TGTTAAGACTATTGGCAAACATATTGCCAATGCTTTGAAAGAAGAATTAGAGGGTTCTTCAGTTGTCGCAAAATTTGCGACAACTGCTGCAGATGGAAAAACATACCAAGTGGAATAAGACCTATCGTAAGGCTCATGACCGTTTCCTCATCGTTGACGATACTGTCTACCATGTCGGAGCTTCATTCAAAGACTTAGGAAAGAAACTTTTTGCTTTCTCCAAAATGGAAGCCATGTCTGCTGACGAATTGATCAGTCATTTGGAGTCATGCGATTAGATTTTAATCTCACATTAATACCAAATTCCCGTTTTGTAATATGCCTACGATTTACCGGATCGAGGATAATGTACTTATGGCCTCCAAACCGGATTTGATCCGGAAGGGAGGCCATAAAGTGTATTGACGGATGAATGATATCTCAGAGCTCGTGACTACTATAGAGGGCACAGACGATATCTGAGAGATCCGCTTTATTTCATGATTTTACGCGTTTTCACATTACCGTTCCGATCTGTAGTGCGAACAATAAAGAATCCTTTTTCGGGATTGTCAACCCGCAGACCATTGAGATCATAATATGCTGATGTGGAATCACCGGAAATCTCATTCACTGCGTTCGAACCGTTCGAGTTCACAAGCTCTCCGTAGGTCTTCGTTCCATCATCTTCTACATAGAAAGGACGGATTCCGAAGTAATCGAGATCGGTTTCATAGTGGTATATGAAGTGACGGGAACCATCATGCATGAAATCCCAATCATCAGAGAAGTCGTATGGTATATCGGTCATATCCTCTAAAATTTCCCAATAATCGTCCACAGAGAAAGTATAAAGTTTACCGTTGAAATAGACATTATAGAACAGGCGGTCGGCACTGAGAAGATTCCCCTCGATATCCTGCTGAGGAAGGTTGAAACACAACATGTCATATTCCCGGTCGATATCAAATTCTGACGCAGATGCCGGAGGTGTGCCAGGCTTCCGGTTCTGATAGAAAATCTCAGGAGCTTCTACTGTGGAATATGCATACCAGTCTTCTTCGATGGGTTCTCCTGTTGTGAGCGATATGCAACCGTCTGACCTTAGGGTCTTCCCTGAACGGTCAAAATCGAACGTTACGGGTGCGGATGAGGGATAGGCAACCTTGACGTATTCCTCATACCAATCATCCCATTCTTCATCAACAAATGAAGATTGGGCGAAATAGTAGTAATTCCCGTCGGTTCCAAGATAGGTTGACAGAGGAACAGTCGCCACGCCCCCATTGAGATCGGCCTTGATCCATCCATCAGGCTGTTCTTCAAAGATACCGCCGATGTAGACTGCGTCGTCTGACATCACCACCTCAACGAAATGTCCTGCTCCGTTAGAAAGCATAGCCCAACGTTCGCGTGCAACGGACGGCACCGTCACTGTCTTTCCAGAGAACGGAGTCATCACATAATTGTAATCGCCATATCCGGACCATCCGCTCTCTTCGGAATCATTGATATAAAGACCGAGAATATAGTCTCCGTCTTTGTCATCCGCTGCCGAACTGATCACACCGTCCTTGACGGTGAAGGTCATGGATGTCTTGTCGCTCAGAACATAATCACCATAATCGTCACTTTCAGTATATTCAAGAACCTCAAGAGTGACGTTCACTCCATCTTCGCTATAGGCAGGCTGACCACCGGGAATCACAAGTTTATCACCGCTCAATGTACATTCGAACCAGGCATCGAGAGGGAAACCACTGATCAGGTTGTTGATATACGTCTTTCCGTCATTGCCTTTCACGATCTGAACACAAGCACCTGTGTCAGCAACGAGATCCACTCCGAAGAACGAATCATAATAGCCATACGAATCTCGTGAGTAATTGCTGACCGTACCATCAGGGCGCACGGAAACTATTCCCTTTGCAACGCCATTCTGCTTCACTGCAGGGGATTTTGATACGTTTATGACTGACGACCGGGACAGAACCTTCCTGTCTTTTTTCAGAGATTTGGATGAATGAATCTTATGGTTTACACCAAGTGTGGAATTGCGGACCGGAGTTGCAAGGGCAGATGAGGATGCCAGCAAGGCCGCCATCATAATGTAAAGATGCTTCATATTATGACTTGAATTAGAAAACTTCTTTTCGAAAAAAGAAAACTTCCATCCTCAACTGCTTATTCGGGAAGCAGCTTGAAGAATGGAAGTCTTCTATATTGAATTAATTATTTTACCTCGACTGCCTCGACGTCAACAATGGCGTTTTCGGCATCGGTCACCTGAAGCTGAGCGAGCTCTTCCTTGTTTGCGACAACAAGCTTGTTATACTCGCGAAGACCGGTACCTGCGGGAATGAGGTGTCCGCAGATGACATTCTCCTTCATGCCCTCGAGATAGTCAGTCTTGCCGTTGATTGCAGCCTCGTTGAGGACCTTGGTGGTCTCCTGGAACGAAGCGGCCGACATGAAGCTCGATGTCTGAAGGGCCGCGCGGGTGATACCCTGAAGGATCTGTTCGGAAGTCGCGGGCTGTGCGTCACGGACCGTCATGGTCTTCAGGTCGCGGCGCTTGAGCGATGAGTTCTCATCGCGCAGCTTACGCTGTGTGATGATCTGGCCACGGAGATAGTTTGTGGAATCTCCGGCATCGACAATCACCTTCTTGCCCCAGATGTTGTCGTTCTCCTCGAGGAAGTCGCGCTTGTCAACGATCTGCTGTTCGAGGAAACGTGTGTCACCCGGATCGAGGATGTTGACCTTGCGCATCATCTGGCGCACGATCACCTCGAAGTGCTTGTCGTTGATCTTCACGCCCTGCATTCTGTAGACATCCTGCACTTCGTTCACGATATATTCCTGAACGGCGGTCGGACCCATGATATTCAGGATATCGCTCGGCGTGATGGCTCCGTCTGACAGCGGAGTTCCGGCACGAACATAGTCGTTATCCTGAACGAGGATCTGGCGCGACAGAGGCACAAGATACTTGCGCTCCTCGCCGATCTTCGGAGTGACGGTGATCTCGCGGTTACCACGCTTGATCTTTCCGTATTTCACCTCGCCGTCAATTTCGCTGACAACAGCGGGGTTCGACGGATTACGTGCTTCGAAGAGCTCGGTCACACGGGGCAGACCACCGGTGATATCACCTGCAGAGTTGCTTGCGCGCGGAATCTTCACGAATACGTCACCGGGCTTTACGTCATGTCCCTCTTCAACGAGGAGATGAGCGCCCACAGGGAGCGAGTAGGTGCGGGTTACGTTTCCATCCTTGTCAACAAGCTGCAGAGCGGGCACCTTCGTGCGGTCCTTGGACTCGATGATGATCTTCTCGCGCAGACCGGAGGCCTCGTCACCTTCGATTCGGTAAGTCACACCTTCCTCGACGTTTTCGAAGCGTACCTTACCACCCTCTTCGGCCACGATAACGCCGTTGAAGGGGTCCCATTCACAGATGATGTCGCCTTCCTTGACTTCAGCACCGTCTCCGAAGTACAGCTTCGAACCGTACTGGATGGGAGCAGTCGTGAGGACGATTCCGGATTTAGGCTCGACAAGGCGCATCTCAGCCATACGGCCGACAACGATGTCTACACCGTCCGCATCCTTGATTGTGCGGAGCTCGTCGATTTCAAGACGGCCGTCATGACGCGCCTTGATATCCTTATCTGCGGCTACGTTACCGGCGACACCACCGACGTGGAATGTACGGAGTGTCAGCTGTGTACCCGGCTCACCGATTGACTGAGCGGCGATCACGCCGACAGCCTCGCCTTTCTGAACCATGCGCAGGGTCGAGAGGTTGCGGCCGTAACACTTGGCGCAGACACCCTTCTTAGATTCGCATGTGAGGACGGAACGGATCTCGACAGCCTCGATCGGAGATGCTTCGATGCGGTCAGCAATGTCGTCTGTGATCTCTTCGCCGGCTGCTACGATGAGCTCGTCCGGATTGTAGGGATCATAGATGTCGTGAACTGAAACACGGCCGAGGATTCTCTCCTTGAGCGTTGCGACAACTTCCTCTTTGTTCTTGATCTCGGTGCATACAAGACCGCGGAGAGTTCCGCAATCCTCTTCATTGATGATCACATCGTGAGCGACGTCGACAAGACGACGGGTAAGGTAACCGGCATCGGCGGTCTTAAGCGCGGTGTCGGCAAGACCCTTACGCGCACCGTGTGTAGAGATGAAGTACTCCAGCACCGAAAGACCTTCCTTGAAGTTCGCGAGAATCGGGTTCTCAATGATCTGACCGCCTTCGGCGCCTGCTTTCTGAGGCTTCGCCATCAGACCACGCATACCGGAGAGCTGACGGATCTGGTCCTTTGAACCACGGGCACCGGAGTCGAGCATCATGTAGACGGAGTTGAAGCCATCCTGGTCCTCCTTCATCTGCTTCATCAGAGTGGAGGCAAGCTTTTCGTTGACCTTGGTCCAGATATCGATCACCTGATTATATCGGTCGTTGGCCGTGATCATACCCATAGAGTAGTTCATCAGCACCTCTTCGACCTGACAATGTCCTTCGGCTACATATTCTTCTTTCTCCTTCGGGATGATCACGTCTCCGAGGTTGAACGAAAGACCGCCGCGGAATGCCATGCGGTAACCGAGGTTCTTGATGTCATCGAGGAACTGGGCAGAACGTGTGACACCGCACGCCTTGATGACGCGGCCGATAATCTTTCTGAGTGAAGATTTTGAGATGATCTCGTTGACATAGCCGATTTCCTTCGGAACATACTGATTGAAAAGGATACGGCCAACGGAGGTCTCGACAAGATGCTTGATCTCATTTCCCTCTTCGTCGCGGTCATCAACCATCACCTGAACAGGTGCATGAAGATCGAGACGGCCTTCATTGTATGCGATCTCAGCCTCTTCGGGGCCATAGAACTTCGCCCCTTCACCTTTCGTTCCGGGACGGAGCTTGGTGATGTAGTAAAGGCCGAGGACCATGTCCTGTGAGGGGACCGTGATCGGAGCGCCGTTTGCGGGGTTCAGGATATTGTGGGCACCGAGCATCAGCATCTGAGCCTCGAGGATAGCCTCGTTTCCGAGCGGGAGATGGACTGCCATCTGGTCACCGTCGAAGTCGGCGTTGAACGCTGTACAAGCAAGCGGGTGAAGCTGAATTGCCTTGCCCTCGATCATCTTGGGCTGGAAAGCCTGGATGCCGAGACGGTGAAGTGTCGGGGCACGGTTCAGGAGAACCGGATGACCTTTCATCACATGCTCGAGGATATCCCATACGACGGGCTCTTTTCGGTCCACGATCTTCTTCGCGCTCTTCACTGTCTTCACGATTCCGCGCTCGATCAGCTTGCGGATGATGAAGGGCTTGTAAAGTTCAGCGGCCATCAGTTTCGGGATACCGCACTCGTGCATCTTCAGTTCGGGACCGACGACGATAACCGAACGGGCTGAGTAGTCGACACGCTTACCGAGAAGGTTCTGACGGAAACGGCCCTGCTTACCTTTCAGGCTGTCGGAAAGTGACTTCAGAGGACGGTTGACATCGCTCTTCACTGCCGAAGCCTTGCGTGAGTTGTCGAGAAGTGAATCGACAGCTTCCTGAAGGAGGCGCTTTTCATTGCGGAGGATGACCTCAGGTGCCTGAATCTCCATCAGTCTCTTCAGACGGTTGTTGCGGATGATCACGCGACGGTAGAGATCATTGAGGTCAGAAGTCGCGAAGCGGCCGCCATCCAGCGGAACGAGAGGACGGAGCTCGGGGGGAATCACGGGTACAGCCTTCAGAATCATCCATTCGGGACGGTTCTTGTCGGCCGAGCCGAGGAATGAGTTGACAACCTGTAGACGCTTGAGGGCCTCGGTCTTGCGCTGCTGCGAACCGTCGGTGTTCGCACGATGGCGGAGCTCGGCGGCCAGAGCGGGCAGATCGAGATCGCGGAGAAGGTCATAGACGGCCTCCGCACCCATCTTGGCCACGAACTTGTCGGGGTGGCCGTCGGGGAGGTTCTGGTTGTCGGGATATTTCTCCTCGATCTTCTCGAGCAGTTCGATATATTTGTCTTCTTCAAGAAGATCAAGTCTGCTGATGCTCTCGTCGAATTCCTTGGCGACACCGGGGTTGATCACGACATAACGCTCGTAGTAGATCACGGTGTCCAGTTTCTTCGAAGGGAGCCCGAGAAGGTATCCGATCTTGTTGGGCAGAGAGCGGAAATACCAGATATGAGCGACAGGAACGACGAGCTCAATGTGGCCCATGCGCTCGCGACGCACTTTTT
>CAYMTQ010000031.1:0-788 GCA_964393395.1 uncultured Sangeribacter sp. | reverse complement strand
TCTCGGTGACCTCAACACCGCAGCGGTCGCAGACGATGCCTTTGTAGCGGATACGTTTGTATTTTCCGCAATGGCACTCGTAGTCCTTCACCGGGCCGAAGATCTTCTCGCAGAAAAGACCGTCACGCTCCGGCTTGTAGGTGCGGTAGTTGATGGTTTCGGGTTTGAGAACTTCTCCGCTTGATTTCTCCTTGATCTCTTCGGGAGATGCAAGGGAGATGGTAATCTTGGAGAAGTTGCTCTTTATGCTGTTTTCTCTTCTATACGCCATAGGAGGGGGTATATAATGTTATATTGAGAATTTTTTAATCGAGATTGATGCTCAGGCCGAGACCTCGGAGCTCGTGGAGAAGCACGTTGAGTGACTCCGGGATTCCGGGAGTAGGCATAGGATCGCCCTTGACGATAGCCTCGTATGCCTTCGAACGGCCTGTTACATCGTCCGACTTGATTGTCAGGATTTCCTGAAGGATGTGGGATGCGCCGAATGCCTCAAGCGCCCATACCTCCATCTCACCGAAACGCTGACCGCCGAACTGGGCCTTACCGCCGAGGGGCTGCTGGGTGATGAGCGAGTACGGACCGATGGAACGTGCGTGCATCTTGTCTTCGACCATGTGGCCGAGCTTCAGCATGTAGATCACGCCCACTGTTGCAGGCTGGTCGAAACGGTCTCCGGTACCACCGTCATAAAGGTATGTCTTGCCATAACGGGGAAGTCCGGCTTTATCAGTCCATTCGTTCAGGTCATCGAGAGATGCACCGTCGAAAATAGGCGTTGCGAATTT
>CAYMTQ010000030.1:0-21396 GCA_964393395.1 uncultured Sangeribacter sp. | reverse complement strand
GAACAGTGATTGTCGGCATTATATTTTTCAATGAGCCGGCAACTTTTTGGAGAATGTTTTTTATAACAACTCTGATAATTTCAGTAATTGGATTAAAACTTGTGCACTGATGGAAAAGAAAATGAATAAAACTATCGTGATGCTGTTGACGGCAGTGGCCGCAACACTTAACGCCGGAGCCCAGACTCTGGAGAAAATGAATTGGTTTAACGAACCAGAATCGTGGTCGATAGCTGACGGCAAACTTACAATGTCCGTTACCCCCAAAAGTGATTACTGGCGCATATCGCATTACGGCTTCACCGTTGATGACGCACCATTCTATTATGCTGAATATGGTGGGGAATTCGAGGCTAAAGTGAAGGTTACGGCCGACTATAAGATGCGCTTTGACCAAGCCGGAATGATGATTCGTATTGATCATGAGAACTATATCAAGACCGGCATTGAGTATGTAGATGGCAAGTACAACCTGAGTACCGTTGTGACCCATCATACTTCCGACTGGAGTGTGATAGCATTGCAGAAGCCGGTCAAAGAGTTGTGGATAAAAGCTGTGCGCCGTCTTGACGCTGTAGAGATATTCTATTCGTTCGACGATAAGGAATATACCCTGATGCGCAACGCGTGGATGGAAGCCAACCGACCGGTTAAGGTCGGAATGATGGCTGCCTGTCCTGATGGTGACGGATTCGACGTGAAGTTCGCCGATTTCAGTGTGAAACATCTGCCTGACAAAGTGCGTACCGATTGGCTACGCAATAATCAGGAGTGACTCCCAATATCATTGCATTCTCGGTCGCTGTCGGGAAAACAATGCCATAAACTGCAGGGGTGAACCGTAATGTATTAACATATATTAACAAAATATAATCTTCAAATTAGCAGTATTTTGCTAATTTTACGATTTATAAACAAATTGTCACCATTTTAACCATAATAACTTCTACTTATGAAAAAACTAATTCTTGCCACTGTGGCGCTGGTATTTAGTGTTTTCTGCTGTGTCGCTCAAGATGAGCCTCAGGGTAAACCTAACGTTTTCTTCGACTATTTTGACCGCCCGAGCTCTGTTTCTTTTATCTGGGCAGAAGCCATACGTAACAACGTGATGGAAGGAATCCAGAAAACTAACCGCGTGAATCTGATCGATGTCGATTCCCGTGGCACTCTGGCGATTGAGAAAAGTCGCCGCGAACAGGAAAACGCATCTGCAGGCGAAGATATGGACCGCATGAAGGTTATGACCGAAGAGGGTGCGAATCTTCTTGTAAAAGGTGTCGTGACCGACGTGACTTCAAAAGAAACTTTCAACTCTAAAGGTGAATCCTTAGGTTATGATGCATCACTCTCATTCACACTCAAAGTGATTGATCCGTCCAATGGCACTACAGTGTATACCGAAAACTTCAAGTTCCCGAAGAATATCCTGTCAAGCCTGACAAGCGATCTCACGAAGTCTGTCGCAAAGAGTGCAGATGAAGCAGTTCAGAATCAGGCTCAGAATATGACCAAGGATATGAAGAAGTTTGTGGAAAAAGCATTCCCGACAGTGGGCAAGATCATTGAGCTCGATGAGGTGAAAGGCGGTGACGCTAAATCAGCTTACATCAATCTCGGTTCTGCCAATGGAATGGCCAAGGGTGCCAAATTTGAAGTCCGCGTAAAGCGCATCATAGGCGGAAAGACTTCATTGAAGCTTCTCGGTGAGGCTGAGGTAACAGATGTCGAAAGCGATGATCTTTCAAAAGTCAAGATTAAAAAAGGCGGCAAGCTCATTTATGAGGCGATGGAAGCCGGCCAGGATGTAGTTGTCAAGTCAATTTAATAATTTATATTTGATTCTGTATCAAAGATATAACTATCGGATAGAGAATCAATGTCATTTCCACACACATGAGAAACCGATCATTTCTCAGAATGCTTGCATTGGCTATGATATGGGTTTGTGCCCACGGCATAGCCAATGCCATTCCTAATACATGCGACGTAACTCTCGAAGGCGAGTCCGGAGGCGAGGTTACACTTATTTCAGCGGCTTTGGCGCCTAAGTCGAAAGAAGCAGAAACGATGGCAGTCAAACAAGCATTCTACGCTATTATTGACAGAGGCGTGGAGGGGCTGCAATCCGGCACTCCTTTGTTATCATCCCCGAACAAAGAGTTCAATTATACTTTCTACAAGGATAACAAATATCTTAACTATCTCTCAGCTACTCCTTTGAAACTGGATGATTCAAAAATCGGGAATAACAAGAGGGTCAGAATGAAGGTCACGATCAATCTGACGAAGTTGAAGGCCGATCTGATAGCTTCGAAACTTGCGGTCTCTCCGGCATGGCAAGACCGGAAGAAAGCAAGTGCGACATCCTCATTGAATCCTACTATCGTTGTCGTTCCTTACATACCGTCAGGTGAAGATGACAGTTTTGAAGGGATGAAAGCATATCTGGACAATCACCCGGCGATGAAATATGCCGTAAATGCTGTCAGCTCCCAGTTCGCTTCCCATGGATATAAGACGCGCGACTTCGCCACTATGCTCGCCAACTCAAAAACCGACGATATAATGACCGAAGGCTCGCAGACCGATGCAAAAACTATGGTGATTCAGCAACTTCCGGCTGACATTGTGGCTACTGTCAATCTCGATCTCTTCAAGGATGGGAATAAAGGCCAGTGCACAATCACGGTCGATGCAGTCGAGCGCCAGACAGCGGGTAAACTTTGCTCGACAACTTTCTCAAGCGGCCAGTATATGACAACTGACTATATAGCCCTTACTGACCACGCACTCAAGAAGATTGAGAATAAATTCTTCACTCAGCTTCAAGACGCGTTTGCCCAAATGGTAGAAAAAGGTCGTGAGATGAAGCTGGAATTCCTGCTCGGAGAGACAGTATCCGATTGGGATTTCGATTCGGAGTCGCCGGCCTCCCAGGAGGATTTCAAGGAAGAGCTTGAAGAATGGCTGCGATCTGTCGCAAATCATGGGGTTTATGATATGTCGCAGAGCAATGATAAATTCATTGCGGTTTCCATCAACATCCCTCTTTGGGATTCTAACCGTAACCGAAGCTACAGTATTACTAACTTCAATTCCGCTCTTAAGAAATTCATCAGATCTCAGCTCGGTGATTCGTACAAGGCTAAGGTGGCTTCTATGGGCCAGAAACTGATTATCACAATCGAATAACCCGGGGGCCGTAAGACCATCTCAAAAGTCATGAACTCAATTTTTTATGAGACGGGCTCCAAGCTCGAATATATTGTCAGACGACCATTCCTGACGTTGCTTCTCTTGCTCTCTTCCACACTTGCCGGTTGGGGACAGGCTAATTTCTCTGTGACACCGGTTCTCGTGGAAGGAGACATAACAGAAGAAGCGGCTAAGGTGATCTTCAGAAAGACAGAACAGATTCTGACCCGCAATTCTGCAGGGGCGGCCGGAGCCGCCGACATTTTCGAAGTACAGCCAAAACTTACCATTACAAACAAGGCTCAATCTTCAGGACTTGTCAGAGAGATCACTTCTGTTTCAGGTGAATTACAGCTTGTCGCTCTGAATAAAGTAGACAATGCAAAGTATTATTCAGTGACAGTCCCGCTTCAAGCCGCCTCCAAAGGAGGTGGTGAAAGCGCGGCTGTGCTGGCCCTCGCCAATTCGATCAAACCAACAGATGCCGTATATACACGGTTTGTAAGACTTGCACGTGAAAAAATTGAGGAATACTATTCCGATCATTGTTCCGAAATAATAGGTCGCGCGACAAGTCTCGGACTTTCAGGACAGTATGAAGTCGCTATGATTTATTTGACAGGCATGCCGGCCTCGGCACCTTGTCATGATGAGGCACTTGAACTGATAGCCGGACTCAAGTTGAAAATTGATCAGAATAAACCTGCTGAAGGAACGGCAAAAGATAAGGATGAAGAGGATGACAAGAGCGATTCTTCCGATATGGGCGAAGGCTCTCTTGACGAAGGTCAAGTTTCTGAACCTTCACCGGCCGATCCAAAGGTAACAGACACAACCTGTGATATTTATATCGAAAATCCTAACTGGAAATTCCGTGTTGCAGAGGCATCTTATCTTCCTTCTTCACGCAAGATTAAAATCACGGCATTCGTGACATACGTCGGTAAAAAGACTCTCAGCGGCGATTGCGCGCTGGGATTCCGCAAGGCGTTGGATACTGAGGGCGAGAGCTATGACACATGTTATGTCTATGGAGATACATATCGGACTTTTCCGGATGATGTCCCGGTGAAAATTGAATATTTCATTGATAATGTGAAGTCAAACCCGGGTAGACTCAGTTTTGTCGGTCTGACGGTCGACTATAAAAAGATTGAGATACGGAACCTAAAGATCAGCGAATGAAACTGCGCCTGACAATAATCATGCTGCTGCTTTTTGCGGTAGCATCGAATCTGACAGCTCAACAGGCTAAAGTCCTTGAACGAAGTGCCAAGTCAGTTCCTGATTGGTTATCGTCCCAGCAGAATGACTATATAGTCGTGGAAGTCGAAGCCCCCAATATGTCTGCAGCTAAAGATAAAGCTATCGAGGAACTGTCAACAAGAATCATAATGTCGGTTGCGGCCAATGTCGTGCATTCTTCTTTTTCTGAAGCCAAGGTTGAAGAAAAGGATGGAAAGCTTTCAGAGAGTGAATCCTTTGGGTTCAGTTCCAAGATAGCAGCGGCCAATATACCATTTATCAAGGGAATATCCCTGACTGATGCAAAGGATTCATATTGGGAGAAATGCCGGGAAAAGAAAACCGACCGCATTTTCTATCGGTATGCTGTGCTTTATCCCTTTTCGCAAACACAGCTGGAGAAGATGAGAAATGAATTTGAAGCAGCAGATAAAGCTAAATCAGATTCATTGGCGAAATTGAAAGGTGAGATAGACAATGTCAGGAGTTCAAAACAAATTGAACAGTCATTGACCGAACTCTCCCAATTATCGGAATATTTCTTCGATGATGTCCGCAGGAAAGAAGCCGAGGGGCTGTTGAAAAACTACAAACAGCTCTACAAAGGCCTCACATTGAAAGCGGAGAGACCTAAAAGTGGAAAATTCAACGTCTACTTAATGCTTGAGGGTCGTCCCTTTGAAGTGACCGGTGTTCCGACTCTTAAATCAAACTGTTGCACCCGTTTGCAAGCCACTCCCCTACCTGACGGATACGGTTATGAGATAAGCTATGACGACACAGATTGTCTTTCGGACGAGGATAATTGGATTGAAATAAGCCTGCGCATGCGAGATACTAAAATCACCCGGAAGGTATATCTTTGAAATTCGGGAATCTCGGAAAGCTCGAGATTCTCGAGAAACTCGGAAAACTCGAGGGACTCGAGAAACTCGAAAAAACCGAGAGTCCCGAGAAACTCGAGAATCTCGAGAGGCTCGAGGGGATCGAAAAGCTCGAGGGGCTCGAGAAGCTCGAGAAGCTCGGAAAGATCGAGGGTCCCGAGAAACCCGAGTGGCTAAATCGGTCTCAGGCCGTTGCATCGAGGATAGTCACTGCAACCCCAAAATTCCCGACCTTGTTGCTGTCCCTTGCGTTGCATCCTCTTCAGCATCGGTTTGCCACACTTCGGGCAAACAGGAGCTCCTTCCATAGAAGATTGAGCTCTTCTCGCTTCCAATCTGTCCGCTGTCATATTCTCGGTGAAACCACCGCGCTCCTTGAAGCTTAAATGTCGACCCTCTAACTGAGATTGAAGCATCCTGTTCACCCTTAAGCAAAGTATCAACAGAGCATTTGCAACAACTGTGGCATCGTTATGACATAGCCAAGGATCAAATTTCCTTTTCTGCGCAAGGATGTGCTTTGCTGCGTCATGTAAATAGCTATTCGAATAGTTCGGAGGGTCTAATCGAGTTTTCCAAAGTGCTTCGCGCGGTTGATTACCTATGGCCCAAACATCTGCATTTCTGCGGAGAAGAAAGTTGAAAAAGTCCCCTTGCAGTTCATCAAAACTTGCTCTGGCCACGTCCAGAAGTCTCATTTCTGTTTCTATAGAAGTAGAATGTCGGGCTGAGCCTTCGGCGATATTGGCAACTCCACATCTGGCTGCCATCACCATCTGGTCATATAGTCTGCGTCCCGGGTCAATTTGATGGTCAATATATCGGTCGCAAAATTCCTGAGTCGCGAGCTGAATAATATTAGCTAAAATCCAGGAATCCAGCCAATAATAAGTTTGAGAAAAAGAAATTTCTACTCCCATAGGATACTTTGGTTTACGTCAAAAGCGAAAACAACGCAAATTTACTGATTTGTTGTGACAAAACTAATAATTCGACGATATTCCATACTTGATTATATGAAATGGGCTCTAAGTGTGCAGGACGTGGAGAGATGTGCTGTTCGTGGGTTGGGTGGTGTAGAACGTGGAGAGATGTGTTGTTCGTGGATTGGGAGGTGTAGGACGTGGAGAGATGTGCTGTTCGTGGGTTGGGAGGTGTATAACGTGGAGAGGTTGGGTTTTCGGGACAATACAAAAAGCTGTCCGGCAGATGGGTGCCGGACAGCTAAACGAGATTGAATTTCATAATTGGTTCCTTGGTCAGATCAGAGGAAGGAGCGAAGCCATTCCTTTGTGTTAGACCGGGGATTATGTGGGTCGGGAACAGAGGAAGGAGCGAGGCCATTCCTTTGTGTCAGACCGGAGAATCGTGTATGTCGGGATCAGAGGAAGGCGTGGATAGCCATGTCGGTGATCCAGATCCAGAGGGGACAGAAGCCCATGAAGAGGATGACGGAGAGCGTCAGCGAAGATGTGCCTGTCGCAACGTATGTGTCATACTCCGAGGCAATGATGATGCCGGAGAATGCAGGGGGCAGACAGCCGGCTACTACGAGCATCTTCAGGTTCATGGGATCCATCTTGAAGAGGATACCGACAACGAGAAGTGCCAACGGCATCACGATCATCTTAAGGATAGATCCAAGTATCGCCTGCCAGTTGATGACAACCTTGACGGCCGACAGAGTGATACCGGCGGCGAACACTGCCATTGAGGCATTCGCCTTGGCGATCAGGTCAAACGAGGGTGAAAGCCATGCCGGCCATTTGATTCCGATCAGAACCATCACCACGGCCAGGATAGGTGCCCAGGCCACAGGTTGGGCGAGTGCATGGATCACAGGTTTCCAAGGGTTCGGTTTCTTGCCTCCCTTCGCTGCATCTGTCTTTGCATTGGCGGAGTTAAGGAGCGAGAGACCTACCGGAATTCCGACTGCATTGACGACGATGCCGACGATAGCGACGACCAGAGCGACACTCGGCGTTGTTCCGAAAATAGGCTCCAGGACGGCAAAGCCGAGGAATCCGATTGTCGGCGAACCGCTGATCAAGGCCATCACCGCAGCATCGGCGGCCGCTTTTTCGCCATTCTGTTTCTTAAAACAATAACGATATATAAAATATACAGCCATGAAGACCGCCATGATGACAATGAGGGAAATGATGGTCAGCTTCAGGTCATGGGCCAGCATTTCGCGGCTTGCACGAACAATGGAGACGAACAAGGCTGCAGGTAATGCGAAGTCAAGCACTACCTTGTTGAACTTCTTCGCATCGTTACCGCTGAATGCCCCTTTCTTTCCGGCAATATAACCGGCCAACATCACGACAAGAATCGGGACGATGGCATATAATATGATGTGTAACATAGTATCAGATTTTTGTAAGAGGGTGTGTCAAAATGATGGAATCGTCGAATGGTAGGGACATTGCGTGCAATGTCAGAAATGTAACAAGTTGACTACCAAATCGGACATGGCACGCCATGTCCGTACATTTCGATGACTCCCAAATAGGACATTGCGAGCAATGTCATAAATGTAACATGTTGACTATCAAGTCGGACATGGCACGCCATGTCCGTACATTTCGATGACTCGTTCATTTTGACATGCCTTCATTTCTACTCTTATTGTATGGGTTGGGATTACCAGGGACGGCCTCCGGTACCGGAGCCCTTCTGGGTAGCGGTGACTGAGGAGGAGGCGGTGCCGTTCAGGAGCGTGTATTTCTGTCCGTTGGTGAGTCCGGGACAGCTTATCAGTATCTTCGAACTTCCTGAACCGCCGGGACGCCAGCCCGATGACTGGCTGCTTGCCTTGTATTCGGCAGGCACTGTGAATTCCGCTAGTATGTCGTTTCCATCTTTCAGGGAGATCACGGTATTGGCAACAGCGCTTCCCGAACCGCTGACATAACATTGGGTCGATTCGGTCTTGGAGGGTACGGAGTTATTGCCACCGACGCCGAGCACGATACCGCCTTTGAAGAAGACAGAATAACCCTCCTCTTCGTTGGCATCGATTCCGCATTCGGGAGATGACGCTCCGAATGCACGGACTACTCCCCCGTTGAAATACATGTTTCCGTTCGAGTCAAGTCCGTCGTTGTTGGTTGCGATAACGGTTATATCACCTCCGTTTATGTTCATGTGGGATGCGGAATTGATCGCGTCGTCATAGGCGTAAACGTAGACCGTTCCGCCGCCGAGCGTCAGTTCACCCTTGCTCTCGATTCCCTCGGCACCCTTGCCTGTGGTCTTCACGTTTATGTCTCCTCCGGCAATCTCAATGTATTTGTCGGCTTTGATTCCCTTGGGCGACGATTTCAAGTCACTGGAGATTCTGTCGGTGTTGCCTGTATATCCGTCATATTCGATGCCGTTCACGTAAGCGAAAATACCGCCTGTCGTATTTATGGTGATCTGACCGTCGATGATTTTGCAGGTTCCGTCACACGACATTCCTTTGCCTCCGCTTCCGGAAGAGGACAGATTCAGATCTCCTGCGTTGACCGTAATGTCGCCGTCGGCCGAGAGACAACTCGAAGCCTTTGTCTTGGACTTGGCCGAATCCCATATTCCTTTGCCGGAGGTCGATATTTCGATCTTTCCCCCGTTGACGAGGATGTCGCCTTCAGCTTTCAGCCCTTTTGAAGCAGGGTTGGTAACCGTTGCTTTAAACGTACCTCCGGAGATCGTGATCGAACCGGTGTCTTCCGCTTCGCGGTCTGCAGTATCCTTGAAATCTGTCTGAACGGCATCGTCACCGATTCCCATGACTGTCAGTTTGCCGCTTTCGAGAAGGAAATACTGGGTGCAGTTGATTCCGTCCTTGACCGAACCGAGAATGTTGACCGTCGCATTTTTCATCTCGACGTATTCCTTAGCCTGAATGGCGTGGGCAGAACGTCCGGTCACATTGAGCTCACCTTTGCCCTTGATCTCAAGATGACCCTTGCAGACGATCGCGCCCTTCTGTGAGCCACCCGGCGCATCTGAGAGTGTGTTGACGGTTCCCTCATTGACTTTAAGCGCTATACGCTTGCCATTCTGAATATTGAGCGGTGCTCCGGTAGTGCTTGTCAGATTCAGACCATTCAGTACGACGGTTGATTTGTAAGATCCTTCGAGGGTCAGTGAGCCGTCTTCGGAAGAACCGGAAAGAGAATAGGTTATCTCGCCGGTTGATTCACCGGTTTCGGCAGACTGGATTATCGACACGTGACAACCTTGAACGGTCACGTCCACATATCGGGCAATGTCTCCCGAGACGTTGACTGAAGTCTTGTCACCGTCATAAAGGATGCTGACGAGATTTGATTCTCCGGTTGCTGTCCTGACGAACATGCGGTCGATCTCAGAAGTCTTGAATTCCATGCCGGAGAGGATAAAGTTGCCGGAGCCATCAAACACCGCCTTACCCATTTTTTCGGCAGAATAGATATATGTCACGTCCCCCTTGACGATATTGAGGGTTTCGGCAGAAGCCGGTAATGCCAAGCCTGTCACAGCGACGGCGATTGTCAGGATATGTTTCATTTGATGACAGTCTTGAATGTTCTTGATTGAGTCTTGAAAATATAAATCCCTTTTCCGAGATTAAGGGTTGCCTCTTTGCTGGAACCGAAAGACCCTCGCAAGACTCCGTCCGGAGAATATACCAGGACAGAACCGTCGGCCTCATCAGCTATTGTTGTTGATGATGTGGAGGTTTCGAAGAAATAGAAAGAGGCTATTTCGGAGACCGGAAATTCGCGGGAACCGTCAACCCATCCGGCTTTGAGGTAAGAATTTTCAAACGTGAGGTCGAGAGATTCGGACGGGATTTCAATCAAAGATCCGTCTCTCAATTCAATGGTCAGGGGAGTCGCGAGTGCCGGCAAAAATCCGATAGCCGCCAGACACAATGCGGTTATTAGTTTTCTAACTTTCATGAGATCAAAATTTTTCTTTTGATCCGAAAAGTTAAAAAAAGTTTAAACACGGTTTTACGCTGCAGTCATCTGCCGAGCCGTGTTTGCCCTCATCTTACAGGGAAAGATAACTAACAGGGAAAGATAACTAACAGGGAAAGATAACTAACAGGGAAAGATAACCAACATGGAAAGATAACGCCGGAGTTTTAATTATCTTCGATCTTCCGTTTCTCGAAAAAAGAACGGGTGAAGAGGACAAAAAGAAGGAAGCCGGCGCCCTGCATGCATGCAACGACCTTAAAGGCGGCTGAAAAGCCGACGAATTCAGCCAGAACACCACCGAGAAGGATTCCGAAACCCATTCCGAGGTCCCACGATATCAATATCGAGGAGTTGGCCGTTCCGCGCTGATCATGTCGCGCTACCTTGATGAACATGTTGAGGAAAGCCGGATACATCTGGCCGTTGCCTAAACCTATGATCAAGGCCGAGAGATAATAGGACACATGGCTCGGGACGAAGGCGAAGAGTCCGTAACCTATGAGGGACAGAGCCGTTCCGACCGTGGCATTCTGAGTCATTTTCCCGGCCCTGAGGTTCTTTGCTCCGAATAGACGCGAAGCCACCAGTCCGATAGAGAGCAGGAAGAAGAAGATGCCCGTTCCGTCGGTGATGTTGAGCCGTTCCTTGCCGTAAATCGCAACATAATTGCTCATTACGCCCCAGCAGAGTCCGAAGAAACCTATATTTATTGCCAGAAGCCATGCGCGGCCAAGGAAAAAATGATCGAGGCTGACTTTCGGTTTGGCCTTTACTTTCTCGCGCTTCGGCAGTTTCACGGTTGTCGAGCATATAAAGCCGAGCAACGCGATGATGAGCGAGATCCAGAACAACAGCGAGAAATTGTTGGTAGCATGATAAATGTAGATTCCCGCGCTCGGGGCTGAGGCCATCGCCAGGTTGTTGCTCAGTCCATAATAGCCGATTCCTTCATTGCGCCTTTCAGAAGGGAGAACATCGATCGCGACTGTGCTGTTCGCCACGGTAGTAGCTCCGAAAGGAATCCCGTGGAGAGTCCTGACGATTGTGAACATCAGGAGCGTTCCGGCCCCTATATAACCGGTGAAGCAGATAAAGAAAGCTAAAAAGCAGATGACAAGGACTGTCTTGCGGTCGAAGCTATCGACCACGAATCCGCTGAACGGACGGACAAGGAGGGTCGCGATCACATATCCCGAAAGCACATATCCGATTGTGTCCTTGTCGGCTGCAAATTGTTCGTCAAGATAGAGAGGCAGGAGAGGTGTCAGCAGATAAAAGGCGAAGAAAAGCAGGAAATTACATGCCATCACCTTCAGATACTGAGCGTTCCATAGTTTCGGTCTTGCTGATTCAGTCTTTATGTCTAAATCTCCGGATTCGCTTTCAGATGTCATTGTGAAGAGATTTTTCTACTGCAAAGTTAACGAATAATTCCGAGTGTGTCCGAATGACATTAGAGCCCATTTCATTGGCCTCCACTCCGGATTCCCTTACCTGAAGCCTCTGCCTCCACGATTGTTTCCTGGAGATCGTGCATATTCTGAAAATTGTTATCTTTGCAGAAATGATGAAGCAAATGAAGATTGCGAGGAAATGTCGATGGTTAGCAGCAGGGTTGACTGCGGTAGTGTTAGTGGCGTGCAATAAGAATGATGCGCCTCCTGCAGAAGCACCACTATATATCAATGAGGTATATACTCCTGCGTCCATCATGATTGATTTGGACGACAAAGAGTTGACGGATCAATATTTGAAACTTTCGAAAGAGACGATCGTTGTCCGGTCAAAAGAAGAGCTTCCGGACGATCCCACGGGTCTCCCGGAAGCATACTCATATATCAACTTCAAGCAGAATACTCTGCTTATCAATTATTTGATTCACGACTGGCGGATTGACACCTATTCAAACCGTTATGTGCGCGATAACCTCAACAAAACATATTCCTGGACAATCACAATCGGTAGTGCTGATTGCAATGTAGATCACGACAGGTTGTTTTTCACGAGATTCTCCATCCTTGTTCCGGCGATTCCGGAAAACGGGGATGTCCAGGTCTGGTATGGTGTCCACCAGATAGGCCAGGGCAGCTGGGACAATTAACGTTTTAAGCTTTTAAATCTATTAGTCCGGACGTCCCAGAAAAGCCGGTGTTGAGAATCAGTCGCTCAGACAGGCATCGAGCTCACGGGTGAGCTTTTCGCGGTCAATATCCTTACCGATAAAAACGAGCTTGATCATTCTGTCGCCATATTCCGGATCCCAGTCGCGTGCGAAATTGGGATCGGAGGCCATAAGCTGTTTGCGGTCCTCTTCCGGTGCGGTGGCATACCACAATCCCGCCTCACTGATATTCTTCTGCACACCGGCCTGCTCGAAAAGAATCGACATGTCGCGGTTGTGGCTGAAGTAGATCACGCCCTTGGTTCTGATGATGTTCTTCGGCCAATGACGGGCACAGAAATCATCGAACTTGCCGAAGTCAAAGGGTCTGCGACGGAAATAGACGAATGTTCCGATTCCATATTCCTCCGCCTCTCCATGGTCGTGATCGTGGTGGTGATGATGATGGCCGTGATTTTCGTGATGTTCGGAGTGGTCGTGATGCTCGGGATTTTCGAGTTTCTCGAGTTTCTCGAGATGTTCGAGACTCTCGGAATCCTCTTGATGCTCGAGACTCTCGGAATCCTCTTGATGCTCGAGACTCTCGGAATTCTCGTCATTGTGGTGATGGTGGTTATGCTCTTCTTCCTCCGGGTTGACATCGCGTTCAATCTCCCTTACCCAAGCCGCAGATGTGACTGTCTTTTCAAAGTCGAATCTGTGGGTATTGAGAAGAAGGTCGAGATCAACGTCGCAATAATTGCACTCAATTATCTCCACTCCCGGCTGAAGGGCACGGATCACGGCCTTGATAGCTGCGGCCTCTTCCTTGGTCACTTCATCAATCTTGTTCAGCAGAATGATATTGCAGAATTCGATCTGCTGAATTATCAGATTCTCAATGTCTTCCCCGCCGATTTCATTCTTCGTCAGCGAATCTCCACCGGCAAAATCCGTTTTGAGTCTCAGTGCATCGACTACCGTCACGATATTGTCCAGAATCGGGCCGCGACCTCCCGGAGCCCCGGCTGCCATCCGGGTCATAGTGTTGATTGTCTGAGCGATCGGCTCAGGTTCGCAGATTCCCGAAGCCTCAATTACGATATAATCGAAATTGCCGCTGTCAATCAGCTGGGCAATCTGACGGATAAGGTCAGTTTTAAGAGTACAGCAGATGCAGCCGTTCTGGAGGGCTACGAGGTCATCGTCGCCATCCTGACCTACAATTCCACCTTCGCGAATCAGTGATGCGTCAATATTGACCTCGCCTATGTCATTGACTATTACGGCAAAACGTATTCCTTTCCTGTTGGTCAGGATCCTGTTGAGCAATGTTGTCTTTCCACTTCCAAGATAACCGGTCAGCAACAGGACCGGCGTAAGGTTTGTATTGTTCATAGTTTTTAATTTTAGGGAGTTTAGGGTCCTTAGGGTCCTTAAGGTCCTTAGGGAGTTTAGGGTCCTTAGGGAGTTTAAGGGCCATAGGGTCCTTGGGGTCCTTAGGGACTTCTGGTTATTCGCGGAAGATCTTGCGGAAGAGTTCCTCGACCTTTGAGACTTCGACGATGCGGATGCTGAAATTGCGCTGCACCCCTTTCAGGTTTCCTTTAGGGATGAAAATAGTCTCGAAACCAAGCTTTTCTGCTTCTGCCACGCGCTGTTCCATCCTCGTCACGGTCCTTATCTCACCGGAGAGGCCGACTTCGCCGACAAAGGCCGCCCTCAGCGGAAGGGCGACGTCGAAATTGCTCGACATAACCGCTGTGATAACCGACATGTCAAGGGCAGGATCGGCGACCTTGAGACCGCCGGCAATGTTGAGAAAGACATCTTTCTGGCCGAGCTTGAAGCGGGCTCTCTTTTCCAATACGGCAAGAAGCATGTTCAGTCTCTGTTTGTCGAATCCCGTCACGGATCTTTGGGGAGTACCGTAGGCCGCAGTCGAGACAAGCGCCTGAACCTCAACAAGGAAAGGACGCTGTCCTTCGGTCGTGACACCGATTGAGATGCCGCTCATGGCTTCGTCGCGGTTCTCTGAAAGGAGCATCTCCGATGGATTCTTCACCTCCTTCAGGCCCCTCTGGACCATCTCGTAAATGCCGATTTCAGAAGTCGAGCCGAAACGGTTCTTGATGCTCCGCAGAAGCCGGTAGAGATATTGGCGGTCACCTTCGAACTGAATCACCGTGTCGACGATGTGCTCGAGGACTTTAGGACCGGCAATTGCGCCGTCCTTGTTTATATGGCCGACGAGAATCACGGGTACTCCGCTCTCCTTGGCATATCTCAGAAGCGCGGCCGCACACTCGCGGACCTGACTGACCGAACCCGCGGCTGATTCAATGTCGGCCGAAGCTATGGTCTGTATCGAATCTATAACGACCAACTGCGGGTCTATGTTCTCAATCTGGGTGAATATCTGTTCGAGACGAGTCTCGCAAAGGATAAAGGTGTTATCCGCGACTTTTCCGAGCCTGTCTGCCCTCAGCTTAAGCTGGGAAGCCGACTCCTCACCGGAGACATAAAGTATCTTCTTATTCCTGATCGAGAGGATGTTCTGGAGCAAGAGTGTTGACTTGCCGATTCCGGGTTCGCCACCTAATAGGGTCAATGAGCCGGCTACGAGACCACCTCCGAGCACGCGGTTAAGCTCCTCCGACGGCATCTTTATCCGAGGTTCTTCGAGCGGCTTGATTTCCGAAAGCGGTACGGGACGTGAAGTCGAGGCCAGTAAACCCTTTTGCTTCACTGATTTACCCTTCACTTCCGTTACTTTTTCCTCCACAAAAGTGTTCCATTCTCCGCATGAGGGACATTTGCCCATCCACTTCGGAGATTCATATCCGCAATTGCTGCAGAAATAGACCGTCTTGGTTTTCATCGGATGTTGTTCAGAGAGATCGTGATTGATTTAAGAGAGAGCTTACCGGGAGAGATGGTTAATGGCTATTGGGATATATGGTCAATGCTTGTTGAAGGATTGACAGGCCGGGTTACGGAAGGCCGCAAGCGTGATGGCCGTTGCCGCACCGACATTCAGGGACTCGCCGTGACTCACAGGATCATAGGGTGGAATGAGCAATTTGTGGCTGACGAGCTTCCGCATCTTTTCCGAAAGACCCCTCCCCTCATTTCCCATGACGATAAATGCGTTCTGTGCCAATTCAGCCTTGTATATATCCTCACCGTCGAGCAATGTGCCGTAAACCGGAACTCCCGGATTGGCCTCGATCACTTTATTAAGCTCAACGTATGTCACCTTCACGCGTGAAACGGCCCCCATCGTGGCCTGAATGACCTTCGGATTATACAGGTCGGCAGATTCCCTCGATGCGAATATCCTCTTGATGCCGAACCAGTCCGCTGTCCGTAGAATTGAACCGAAATTGCCGGGATCCTGCACCCCGTCGAGCATCAGCACCAGTTCCGTTTCCTCAATCCTGAGGCTCCCGTCATCCGGATCCGGAATCCTATAGACCGCGATGACCTCCGGAGCCGAGTTCATTCCCGAAATCCTTTCAAGATCCCGGGCTGATGCTGTCCGTATCAGATCCGTATTCCAACGTTCCGGGTCATTATCTGTCGCAGACTGTTTTTTGTCTAACCATTCCGGAGTAGCGATTATGGCTTCAGGCTCGAATGCGTAGATAGTGTCCTCCACACATTTCGCACCGACCGCCATGAAAAGGCCCTCCTTCCGGCGAACCTTGGCGTTTCCGAGACGCGAATAGAGAGCCTCCTTGGTCTTTGAAAGAGGTTGATATTTCAGGTTGAGACCTGATCCGGCTGACTTCATATCACAAAATTAGCAAAAAGTCCGGACGGCTCGGGTCCCATTACGCAAAAATTTTGTAATTTTACGCAATTGTTCCCTCTCTCCCCTATTGCGGTTCACAGCAAAAGATAAACTGATGAAATATATAGGTGCACATGTCAGTGTGAACGGTGGTGTGTCTTCCGCACCGCTCGAGGCGTCGCTGATCGGGGCGAAGGCATTCGCTTTGTTCACCGGCTATTCAAACCGCTGGGTGACCAAACCGATTCCCGAAGAACAGGTCGAGCTTTTCAAGGCCCGTTGTGCGGAATTCGGTTACGACCCCTCGGTTATACTTCCTCATGACAATTTCCTGATCAATCTCGGCTCTCCCGATCCGGCGAAACTGAATCTGAGCCGGAAATCATTTCTTGACGAGATGAAACGTTGCGAGCAGCTCGGACTGACGATGCTCAACTTCCACCCCGGGTCGCATCTGCGTCAGATACCGATCGAGGAATGTCTCGACCGGATTGCCGAGTCAATCAACATCACACTCGAAAAGACAGAGGGTGTCACGGCAGTCATCGAGACGACCGCGGGCCAGGGTTCAAATCTCGGACATGAATTCGAACAGATTGCACGGATCATTGACAAAGTTGAGGATAAAAGCCGTGTCGGAGTGTGTGTCGATACATGCCATACCTTTTCAGCCGGATATGACCTTGCTTCAGAAGCGGGATATAACGAGACGTGGCGTAAATTCGACGATGTCATCGGCTTCGGTTACCTCCGCGGACTTCATCTGAACGACGACCTTCGCGAGCTCGGCTCCCGTATAGACCGCCATGCATCCCTCGGAGCCGGAACCTTGGGAGGGCCTTTCTTCCTCAGGCTTATGCAGGATCCGAGGTTTGACAATATACCGATAATCCTTGAGACGCCGAATCCGGAGATCTGGAAAGACGAGATCGAGTGGCTTTACTCACTTCAGGAACTTGAGGCCGGCGCTGAGCTGCCTCCGTTCCCTTTCATCAATGCTCCCGAGCCGACATCTTCCGTCTCACTTTGAAAAATTGCTTTTTGCCAAAGTGTGCGAAGGACATTCCACTTTTGAGGCCCAACTTTCTTAGGTAGATAAAACTCAAAGAAGGAATATACAGAGAAAAGCAACGCTCTCATTCAAACCGTAAATTATAAACAAAACATAACCTAATCACATGAAGACCAAACCCGATATGGGCTTCTGGAAACTTTGGAATCTGAGTTTCGGATTTTTTGGTGTCCAGATTGCCTATGCACTTCAGAGCGCGAATGTATCGCGAATCTTCACCACTATCGGTGCCGACCCCCACGACCTCAGTTATTTCTGGATTCTCCCGCCCCTCATGGGACTGATTGTCCAGCCTATTGTCGGTTCCGCTTCCGACAAGACGTGGAACCGTTTCGGACGCCGTTTGCCCTACCTGATCTTCGGTGCGCTGATTGCGATCATCGTGATGTGTCTCCTGCCGAACGCCGGAAGCCTCGGCCTCGGTGTTTCGAGCGCGATTCTCGTCGGCCTTTTCGCACTGATGATGCTCGACACCTCGATCAACATGGCGATGCAGCCCTTCAAGATGCTCGTCGGTGACATGGTTAATGAAAAGCAGAAGGGACTCGCATATTCAATCCAGAGTTTCCTCTGTAATGCCGGTTCTATTGTCGGCTATGTCTTCCCCTTCCTCCTGACATGGATCGGAATTCAGAATGTCGCCGAAGCCGGTGTCGTTCCTCCGACAGTAGTCTGGTCGTTCTATATCGGTGCGCTGATCCTTCTTCTCTGCGTGATCTACTCGCTCGTGAAGATCAAGGAATGGGATCCGAAGACATATAATGAATATAACGGAATCGAGAATACACCGGAAAAGAAGGCTCCGAAGCAAAATTTATTCAAGCTTCTGATCCACGCTCCCTCGACATTCTGGACAGTCGGAATCGTTCAGTTCTTCTGCTGGTTCGCCTTCCTCTTCATGTGGACCTACACACCCGGAACGATCGCTCAGAATGCCTTCAACGCACCCACAGTCGAGGCCGTCAAAGGTATAGACTTCACCAATGCACAGGGTCAGCCCTGTCACATCGAAGGCAAGTACTTCCTGACAGCCGATAATAAGGTAATCATTGACAACGGTGTCGAGAAAATGAAGATCTCGGAGCTCCCAGCCGGTTCAGAGATCAAGGTAGCGGGAATCATGTCTACCGTTCCCGCAACAGGTGAGCTGTTCCTCGATGAAGTCGAGACATATACTATTCAGGATCCGTCCAAGGCCTCACTTATCAAGCAGGTTGAGCTCGACGCCGCATCTCCCGAATATAATGACGCCGGAAACTGGGTCGGCATCCTCTTTGCTGTCCAGGCCATCGGCTCGGTACTCTGGGCTGTACTCCTCCCCCGTTTTCGCTCACGCAAATTCTCTTATTCCCTCTCGTTGATTCTCGGCGCGATCGGATTCATCTCGTCAGCATTCATCACTAACCAGTATCTGCTCTTCGTCTCATTCGTCCTGATCGGATGCGCATGGGCCGCAATGCTTGCATGGCCGTTCACTATCCTGACAAACTCCCTGACCGGAGGAAACATCGGAGCCTATCTCGGCCTGTTCAACTGCACGATCTGTATTCCCCAGATTGTCGCCGCCCTCGCCGGCCGCGGAATCCTCGGAGCTCTGTCTACTCCTGACACCGCCGCACCTCAGTTCTGGATGATGTTCATTGCCGGTGTCGCCATCGCCATCGGCGCAATCTGCGTCGTCTTTATCCGTGAAGGCAAATCCCAGGTAATGGAGGTTCAGGAAACCCCCGTCGAGTCAGAACTCTGATCCGAACTTCTTAAATTATTAAGACCCCTGAAAGTTAGAGCAATAACTTTCGGGGGTCATTTGATTTTGAAACTCCATCATTGTTCGGGGGTCGCAAGATAATTCAAAGCACCAAAAATTGAATTATGAATCCGAAAGATATGGTGTTAAATTTTATTTACGGCAGGATGCTTAAAAACGCTTATGGTCCCTTACTTAATACCGTTCTCGTTAACCTGCATAATATATGAATATGATTTTCGTTTTATCAAAAAAGAGTTCATGAAACGGTTAATATTTTCAATTGTTCTTTCAATAGTTTTCTTTCCTTTGTTGGCATCCGGCTCTAACTCACTGCTCACAGGCTATCGGTCGATTGTCATTCAGTTACATGATGGAGAAGAGATCACCGTGGGAATAAAGCCTACCATGAAGATTTATCTGTCATCGAATGGCTTGAACGTTGAAGGTGAAGACTTGAATATTATCCTTCCTATCGCGAATTTAATCTCAATCTCAAAAGGAGATAGACAGGCAGGAAAAGATAACAGCGGAGTTGGAGAAATTGAATTTCAGCCACTCTTTTATGTGGAAGACAATACCCTGAGGATTGAATCACAGGGCGAGTGCGATTTCGCTGTCTTCACGTCTGATGGTAGATGTCTGGACATAAGGAAGGTTAATCAATCTTTCGCATATAGCCTGAACGAGCTTGCTCCGGGGCTATATGTATTCCACATAGGACAACAATCCGTAAAACTGATGATTTCGGCTAAATAAGAAAAATGAAAACAGGTAAAATCAGGATATATATACTTTTGCTCATTGCTGTTCTTGGCATCGCTGATAGGGCGTTCGCTTCTGATGACGGTAGCACTGAACAGAGAGATTATAAATGGATCGATTTGTTCTTCAATAACGATTCCATCCAGCGGGTGCGATCATACGATTTAAAGGACAAAGTGAAGATCACATTCGACGAAAGCGGACTTGTGAACGATGACGGCGAGGTGCTTTACGATTCATTGGTTGTAAGCGGAAGCAACGGCCCGGCGATAAGTTTCTCGTTGGATGACTTCGACTATGCTGCTCCCGGGAGGCACGTGCCTACCATAAGACTGAATCTTGAGAATCCCATTTTCGATGTTGTATCGAAGACAGAATATGAACCCGGTGTTATGACGCTTAAGACCGATGATATGGATTATCCCTTAGGACCGATTCCGATCAAGGTTAAGGGCCGGGGCAACACAACATGGAACTGGCCGAAGAAACCATACCGCCTGAAGAGTCTGTATAAGATTAAGATTCTTGATCTTCCTGCCACTTCAGACTTTGTTCTGCTTGCGAACTATTGTGATGACACCTTACTGAGGAACAGCGTCGCGTTTGAAGCCGGACGCCTTCTCGGCCTCCCCTATAACATTGTTTCCGTTCCGGTTGAAGTATATTTCAATGATGACTTCAAAGGGTCCTATCTCCTGACTACCAAGCCGTCGATCGGCCCGCATTGTGTGGACATTGACAGAAAGCAGGGGATATTGTGGGAGCTGTCAAACCGGGGAGATGAATTGTGGCAATATCAGACACCTATCTACAGCTTTTTCATGATGGTCAAGGATCCGGATGTCGAAGAAGCAGCCGCCATGACCGGAATGTCACCACAATCATATATGGAGCAATGGGAAAACGATTTTAATGAGATTGAGGAGGCTGTCAAGAATGGTGATCCATGGTCATATATTGACCTCGAGGATTTTGTGAAATATGTTATCGTTCAGAATCTCAGCACGAATTATGACTTCTCAGGTCTCGGAAGCGTTTTTGCCTACAAGGCGAATAAAGAAGACAAACTTCATTTCGGACCCTTGTGGGATTTCGACAAGGCTTTCAACTATTCGATGATGACACCTTCCCACCGTTATCTTCTCTATCATCCAATGAATGTCTTCTACCCCGGAGAAATTTTCTTCAGGGATCTGGTCATGCATCCGGATTTTGCCCCGGCCTTTGAGACTTTTTGGGAGGATTTCCGTGATGACAAGCTTCCTCAATTGCTTGAATTTATTGACGAGGAAGCTGCGAGGATCAAAGTCTCGGCACTGCGCGACGGAGAAAAATATCCCGAATCAGAGAACTATAAAAATTTGGTTGGGATCAGTACGGAAAACTTCGACAAGAGCGTTGAGAATCTCAAGAAATGGATAATAGAGCAGGCTGATCTGATAACCAACGATCCGTCGTTCTATCTGATCAGGAACGTTAATCTCCGGTCGGGTATTTCAGAATGACCATTGACAAATGACGATTGGGGCGTTCGGACTTTGTTATCCCCTGAAGATTTCGTAATTTTGCATTGGTATGATTTCTGTCAACAATATGAGTGTGGAGTTTTCCGCACGCCCTCTTTTTAACG
>CAYMTQ010000029.1:0-21964 GCA_964393395.1 uncultured Sangeribacter sp. | reverse complement strand
CTAATATGAAAATCAGTCGTCTGAATCTTCAGGCGACTGATTTTTTTATTTTTTCATCTGTATCACCCCTAAAGGGGCTTCTATCATTTACGATCCGATAAACTAAACCCCGGTAGCGTCAGGCCTTTCGGCCTTCCTTACCGGGGCCTGCAATGTTCCGCGCCACTCGCGCTTAGACCTCTTTCAGCAAAAGTTGAAAATGTCAGAGCGGGGAATTTTCGAGTCAAATTTTGTGTGAAAGGGTCTGGATTGTTCTTTATCCCTGAAGTGACTTTTGTTTCAGATTGGAGTCGAGCTCTATCACCCGCTTGACCTCCTTGAACAGAGCCGAAGCAAAGACGAAATCGTTCAGTGACTGTGACTTGGACTGGAAAATGGTCTTGTCGTTACCGACCCAGTCGCAATGGCCGTGATTGATGAAGATGATGTTCTCGCCGATTCCGAGCACTGAGTTCATGTCATGGGTATTGATCACGGTGGTGATGTTGTACTCGTGAGTGATGTCGCTCAGCAGTTCGTCGATCATGATGGAAGTGCGCGGATCGAGACCCGAGTTCGGCTCATCACAGAACAGATAACGCGGATTCAACGCAATCGCACGGGCGATGGCAACGCGTTTCTGCATGCCTCCGGAAATTTCGGAAGGAAATTTATTGTCTGCATCCTTCAGCCCGACACGATTGATGCAGAAATGCGCTCTCTCGAGTTGTTCCTCCGTAGACAAAGGGGAGAACATTTTCAAAGGAAACATCACGTTGCCGAGCACAGTCTCATTGTCGAACAGAGCGGAGCCCTGAAACAGCATTCCGATCTCCGTCCGCATCTTCTTCTGCTCACTTCGCGACATGCTTCTGATTGCGCGGCCGTCATACAGGATCTTCCCCTCTTCCGGTCTCAGAAGGCCGACAAGGCATTTCATGAAGACAGTTTTACCTGAACCCGACTGGCCTATGATCAGGTTGGTCTTGCCAGTGTCCATCGTTACGTTGATATCATGAAGGACCTGAACACCGTCAAACCATTTGGAAACGTTGATTGCCTCGATCATTGCAGAAGAAGTTTAGTGAGAATTACATCCGTCAGCAGAATAAGGATCGAAGAAGAGACTACGGCATTGGTGCTTGCCTTTCCGACTTCGATCGCACCTCCGCTGACATAATATCCGTAATAGGCTGCGTCGGTCACGATTATGAAGGCGAACACGACGGTTTTGATCAGCGAATAGTAGATATGCCAGGGGATGAACATCGTCTGGATACCGTAAATATAATGTTCGACGGTGAACATCGTCGTGAACTGTCCGATCAGGTATCCGCCGAAGAGGCCTATGAATATCGAGAGGATAGTCAGGAACGGAACGAACACAAGGAAACCGACAAGCTTCGGGAGGACGACGAAATTGGCTGAATTCACGCCCATGATATCCATTGCATCCAGCTGTTCGGTGATCCTCATGGTTCCTATTTCGGAAGAAATGTTACTTCCCACCTTGCCGGCGAGGATCAGGCACATCATTGTCGATGAGAATTCGAGCACGAGGATCTCGCGCGTCGCCATGCCTGTCGCGTAGGGAGGAATCATCGGGGAATCGATATTTAGCGTCATCTGAATCGCGATGACCGCGCCGATAAATATAGAGATGATGATCACGAGAGCGACCGAGTCGACGCCGAGCTTATACATCTCCTGAATCAGCTGCCGTC
Source organism: uncultured Sangeribacter sp. (assembly GCA_964393395.1). Lineage (GTDB taxonomy): Bacteria > Bacteroidota > Bacteroidia > Bacteroidales > Muribaculaceae > Lepagella. The sequence goes on along the minus strand of CAYMTQ010000029.1, from coordinate 20,261 downwards.
CGAACACGCGCCATTTGTCAGGCCAGCGGAAGACCTGGGTGAGGAACAAGCAATACTGTCCGAACGACTTTATTGAGGAAACTATCATTCAATTCTTTTCTTTGTGAGCCAGAGAGTGTTGCAATATCTTGAAAATGTAGGGACTTCGCTTTGATACGTTTGAGAAACCGACAGGTTATCAGCTTAACGTGCCAAAGGCATGTCACTGCATACGATGGGAAAGGAGTTCTACAAAACCCTCGGGCCGTAATTCCATTTGCAAAATTAATAAAAAGAAACGACAGAATAGATTGAAAAGCGACAAACAGAACAATGAAGAGGGGTTTTCAGCCTTTTTCAGCTATTTTCATCCCATGAGGGAGCATCCGGAATTTGATTAATTTCAGCATTTTTTGTAATTTTGAAGTCATCAAACACCAAAACAATGCTTGTAATCGGAATTGCAGGCGGGACAGGATCCGGGAAATCCACCGTCGTACGCAAAATCATTGAAAGTCTGCCGAAAGACGAGGTGGCCGTCATTCCACAGGACAGCTATTATAAAGATAATGCCCACATTCCTCTCGAGGAGCGCCTGAAGATGAATTATGACGAGCCGGCAGCCATCGAATGGTCGCTGCTGACCGAGCATCTGGCAGCCCTCGGACGCGGAGAGTCAATCGAGATGCCGACCTACGACTTCATCACGTGCTCGAGACTGAAGGAAACTGTTCATGTCGAGCCCAGGGAAGTAGTTGTGGTTGAAGGTATCCTTGTCCTGACAGACAATAAACTGAGGGACATGATGGACGTGAAGGTCTTCGTGGATGCCGATGCCGACGAACGCCTGATCAGGGTCATAGACCGTGACTGCATCGAACGCGGACGCACTCCGAAGATGGTCATCGACCGCTATCAGGAAGTGCTGAAGCCGATGCACGAGCTTCATATCGAGCCATCGAAGCGGTTCGCCGATCTCCTTGTTCCGCAGGGTGGCCACAATAAGGTTGCCATAAAACTGCTGACCGACTATATCCGTTCGCTTCTCCCCTCTTCAAGCCATCGTTCAGGCGACAGCCCGACTCAATGCGATTGTAACAAACAATAAGAGCCCACGTGTTTTTCAAGAGAAAAAAAAATTCGGAATCCGACAAAACCGATGAGCTCAAGGAAACGGTAAATCTTGAGCAGAAAGAGGCTGGGGAGATCGAGAACCGGGAGATCAGTCAGTCCGAAGATCCGTTGTCCGGGAAAGCGCCCGATCTCCGGATAGATATTTCGGAAGATTCCGTTCATCTGTCAACCGGTGACGGGGAAGATGAAACCGTCACGGAGATAACCGCAAAGCCCGAAGAGGGTGTCCTGCGGACAGAGAACCTCATCAAGAAATATGGACGGCGGACAGTCGCCAACAACGTCTCGATCAATGTCAGGCAGGGGGAAATAGTCGGACTGCTCGGCCCCAACGGTGCCGGGAAAACCACCACATTCTATATGACCACCGGCCTTATCACTCCAAACGGAGGCAAGATTTTTCTTGACGACGAAGACATCACCTCCCTCCCCGTCTACAAGAGGGCACAGCTCGGAATCGGCTATCTCCCCCAGGAGGCTTCGGTGTTCCGCAAACTGACCGTGGAGGATAACATCAGGGCTGTCCTCGAAATGACTGACACTCCGAAAGAGTATCAGAAAGAAAAGCTCGAGAGCCTGATCCGGGAATTCAGTCTTGAGAAAGTGAGGAAGAACAAAGGCGAGAACCTCTCCGGTGGCGAAAGACGTCGCACGGAAATCGCACGATGCCTCGCAATTAACCCGAAATTCATCATGCTCGACGAGCCCTTCGCCGGCGTTGACCCGATTGCGGTTGAAGAAATCCAGACAGTAGTCTATCACCTGAAAGAGAAGAATATCGGAATCCTCATCACCGACCATAACGCACCGGAGACACTCTCGATCACCGACAGAGCCTACCTTCTTTTCGAAGGAAAGATCCTGTTCCAGGGAACAAGCGAAGAACTCGCTGAAAATCCTATCGTTAAAGAGAAGTATCTGGGTCGCAACTTTATTTTCCGACGCAAGACATTCTGAAAGAACACGACAGCTGAATGAACACGACAGCAGTTAGAAATGCCCTTTCTCTTCTCCAGCAGCTTCTTCTTCTGGGGGGAATGCTGATTGTCGGCCTCTTTCTCGCTTCATCCTTCACCCAATTGATCTTTCATGGGACACCGACAAGGGAAAGCGTTCTCACGGGAAGTATCTTCCAGAATCTTCTCGCCTTCATAGCTCCTGTTGTCATACTTCCTTATGTCATCGGTTCCAAACCCGTCTCATGGCTACGGCTATACCCTCATGGCAATCTCAGATCCTATATTGGTATCTTCCTAATCCCTTTCGCGGCGCTTCCGGCAATGCACTGGCTGATTGAGTTCAACAGCGGAATGCACCTCCCGGAAAGCATGTCCGGAGTTGAAGAAGTGCTGAGAAATTGGGAAAGACAAGGAGAAACATCCTCTGACCTCATACTCCAGTCAGGCGGTGTCAGCCAACTTATCGCGGCCATTCTCTGTGTCGGGGTCCTTACAGGCATTGGAGAAGAATTCTTTTTCCGGGGTGGACTGCAGAATATTTTATCGCGCAACGGAGTCCGGCCTTTCTGGGCCATCACAATAGCCGCGTTCATCTTCAGCGCGCTCCATTTCCAATTCTTCGGGTTCCTTCCGAGGATGGTCATGGGATTATGGTTCGGCTGGCTGTATTGGCGGTTCTCATCGGTCTGGCCCTCAGCATTCGCACATGCGCTGAACAACACGATGGTGGTCATCAGTACTTGGGGAATATCCAAAGGGTGGTTGCCGGAAGATTTTGAGATGTATGGTGTCCCTGTGTCATGTTACACCATCACAATCGTCGTCAGCTGTCTGGCGACTTGGCTAATATTCAAACTTGCATTTCAATGGCGCTCAAACAGAAATCACTGACATATCGCGATATACTCGGGCAGATCAGGAAAAAAGAGCTCGCTCCATTCTATCTTCTCCAGGGAGAGGAGCCCTATTATCTCGATCTGATTGCCGACGCTTTTGAAAACAATGTGATTGACGAGGATGACCGGGATTTCAATCTCTCGGTTCTATATGGCGCCGACACTCAGCTCGACGAAATAACGACTGCATCGAAGCAATATCCCTTTATGGCGGATCGACGGCTCGTACTCGTCAAGGAGATGCAGGCGATGCAGCGGGGAAAGGCAGAACTCGAATCGCTTGCTCCATACGTCAGGAACCCCAATGACTCGACAGTCCTGGTCATCGTCTTCAAGGGCGAACCGCTGAAAGCATCGAGCCCGCTGATCAAGGCCGCGGCCGAAGGTGGCGGAGTAGTCTTCACCAGCAACCGGCTGAGAGACTACCAGCTGATGACTCCAATCCGGGACTATGCCGCCTCAAAAAAAATCGGCATTGATGATGATGCTGTCGAGATGCTCGCGGCGATGATCGGAAATGACCTGAGCCAGCTTTTCCGTGAGATAGACAAGATGACCGTTGCCGCAGGGAGCAACAGGAACCGGATAACCTCGGCGATGATCCGCCATCTGACGGGTATGAGCAAGGAATTTGCTCCATACGAGCTCGCCGGAGCAGTGGCCTCAAGAGACTTCTGGAAGTGCATGGTGATCATTTCCCAAGCCGCGAGGAATACGGTCAAGAATCCGGCATTGATGATGATACCTTCGATCTTCCGGCTGTTCCAGAACCTGTGTATCGTTCACAGGCTGCAGGACAAGAGCGAGATGTCCATTTCCGTGGCTGTCGGAGCAAAAAACATATATGCCGTCCGGGAACTGAAGGATGCCATGTCAAAATATTCCCTTGCCCAATGTCTGCGGGCCATTTCAGCCATCAGGGAATTTGACTGCAACTCCAAAGGAATCCGATCCCAACAGAAAGAGCATGAGCTGCTGAAGGAACTTATTTTCAGAATCATGAGCTGACATTCAAATTCATGTACTGCTTTTTCTGAAAACCTTGCTAAGGGCCTCTCACAATTCAAAAGCCTCATAATCGCTTCATGTCAAAGAAATGATTTACTATTTTTCAGGAACAGGAAATACGCGGCTCGCGGCAGAAAAACTGGCCGGAGAGCTGAATATTAAGGCAGATTTCATCTCCGGAGCGGTCACTGAAGAGGATCTCTCGCGAGATTCCGACCTTGTACTGATGTTTCCCGTCTATGCATGGGGAGTTCCACCGGCAATGCTTGATTTTGCACAAAGAATACCGCAACAGATCTGCGAAAAGATCTTGCGGGGAGAGATCAGGCTATGGTGTGTCGCGACATGTGGCGACGAGACAGGAATGGCTGTCGAGATGCTTCGCGATGTCCTCAGGAAGAAAGGTATCGATCTGTCCGGAGCATGGAGCGTGACGGCACCGAATGTATATGTCCTGCTTCCGGGTTTTGATGTCGATCCTCAGAATGTAGAGCTCGAGAAGCTTCATGACATCACACCGAGAATGGCTGAAATCGCAAGAAAGATCAAGTCTTTCAAGAACGGAGATCATCCAATAGAGGATGTATTCAGGGGCAGCTGGCCGAAACTAAAGACCCGAATTGTTTATCCTCTGTTCAAGCGTTGGGGAATCAATCCCCGGAAATGGCGGTGGAACAAGGAATGCATAAGTTGTGGAAGATGTGCCGCAGTCTGTCCGCGGAAAAATATCGAGATGATCGGCGGCCACCCGAAATGGGGAAAGGATTGTGTCTCATGTCTTGCCTGCTATCATGTCTGTCCCCGCCATGCCGTCGAATATGGCAATATGACGGTCGGCAAAGGCCAATACAACAGGCTTCTTAAATAAGTCCAAATAAGACCTGATATAAATTGATTCGGAGGAATTTATCCCGGTCAGGATGATTACTCCGAATCAGTGTATTTCTCCCACTTCTCGATAAGGGCGGTCATGTCGGGAGGAACGGGGCATTCGAAATCCATCTGCTCGCCGGTTCTCGGATGAACAAAACCGAGGGTACGCGCATGGAGTGCCTGGCGCGGACATGTAGCGAAACAATTATCTATAAACTGCCTGTATTTTGCGAATGTCGTACCCTTCAGGATCTGGTCACCCCCATAACGGGCATCATTGAACAGAGGATGTCCGATATGACGCATGTGGACCCTGATCTGGTGTGTCCGGCCTGTTTCAAGCACGCATTTGACAACTGTGACATATCCGAAAGTACGGATGACCTTGTAGTGGGTCACGGCATGTTTTCCGATCTCAGGGTCATCAAACACAGCCATTCTGAGCTTATTGCGCGGATCGCGGGCTATGTTTCCTGTTATCGTACCTTCCGATTCGTCGAAGCGGCCCCACACGACAGCGACATATTCTCTTTTCGTGGTCTTGTTGAAGAACTGAAGGCCGAGATGAGTCTTCGCTTCGGGTGTCTTCGCAACGACAAGCAGACCCGACGTATCCTTGTCAATTCTGTGCACGAGACCAAGGCGCGGATCAGAGACGTCATAATCCGGATTATCCCTGAAATGCCAAGCGAGTGCATTGACGAGCGTTCCGTGATAGTTTCCGTGACCCGGATGCACGACCAGACCGGCCGGCTTGTTGACAACCAGCACATCTGCATCTTCATAAACGATATCAAGGGGAATATCCTCGGCTATGATCTCAAATTCATAGCGCGGGCGATCCATCACTATCGAGACGACATCATCGGGTTTTACCTTATAGCTTGACTTGACCGGTTTTCCGTTAACGAGCACGCATCCGGCGTCTGCCGCCTGCTGAATCCGGTTGCGCGATGTCTTGATCATCCGGTCGGTCAGAAACTTGTCCACACGGAGCAGTTTCTGTCCCTTGTCAGCGACGAAACGGAAATGTTCGTAAAGTTCCCGTCCGTCCTCGGTTACGAACGTCGGTTCTTCTACCTCGGGAGAATCCTCACCCTCCGCTCCCAATGGCGACGGATCTTCCTGCGCATCGAGAGACTTCTCTACGGCAGATTCAACAGGCTTGTCTCCGTGAGTTTCTGCACACTCTTCTCCGGGCGTTTCAGGGAGCTTTGTCTCGGAATCACTCGATATATTCATATTCTGTCTCGTTTTCCTCCTCCTCGGCCGAGCCCGTCTGGCTGACGGGATCCGGGGCATAGACGGATTCATACTCAGACTGGCCGGTTCTCCGGCGGTATTCGATATCGGTCAGCGAATCCCGCAGAGCTTCGAGGCGCCCGTCATATACCTCCACGATTATCTTCGCATTCACCGGAATGCTTTCGGTTTTCTTGACTGTATGGCCGTTTGCGATCACACGAACGATGCAATCGTTGTCTCCGAGGACACGCACAACCTGGATATTCTTGAAACCGAGTTCTTCCAGACGTGCCATTCCGTTTCTGAAAGAAAAGCCCCTGAGGGCATCCTCGCGCGGATTGTTGTCCTCGTCAATTACGACTTCCTTCGGGTTGACCGCATTGATATAGAGGAATATCTTCCGGCCCGGTTTGACGACAGAGTTCGATTTCGGGAACTGCTCGATCACAAAACCTGGTTTCACGTTATCGGTATAGAGCGAGTCGCGGATATCGACCCGGAAACCATGGTCATGAAGAACACGGATCGCTTCGGTATAAGACATATTCTCGACAGACGGCACGACATCGGATTCGCCGTGCTTCGTGAAGATGGCGATTGCAAAATAGATGATCCAGATTCCAATAAAGGCCACAAGGGCTATGATGGCCAGATTGGCCAGTATCGGATGGCGGCCGGCCACTTTCCCCGGAGTCTGTTCTTTTCCGTTATTCATTGCTCTGTTCGTCAAATCTGGTCGTAAAGTTACTTAAAAAAATATAAACAGAGAGGATTTCCGATGAAAATCGGCATAATGGAACCATCCATAGCCTCGAATTCAAAAATTTTTCGTAACTTTGCCAAGTTTAGAGCCCGACTCAATTTCAGAATCGGGGCCTATCTCAAATGATGAAGAAAAAAAATCTGATCGCGATCCCTGCGCTCTCACTTCTGCTCTTCTCAGGTGCATGTAACGAATATGCCAAGGTGATGAAGAGCAGGGATGTGAACGTCAGGTATGAATATGCCAAAAAGGCATTCGACCAGAAGAAATACGTCCAGGTAACGACAATTCTTCAGGATCTGATCACTCCTCTCCGCGGAACATCCGACGGTGAAGAGTCTCTGTATCTGCTCGCGAAGGCATATTACGAAAATCACGATTATCTCAATTCGGGTGTGTATTTCAAGACGTATTACACCCGATACCCCAAAGGCAAGTATGCCGAGCTGGCACGATTCTACTCCGGATATGGCTATTATCTTGACTCGCCGGATCCGCAGCTGGATCAGACCAACACCGTGAAAGCGATCCAGGAGTTGACTGCGTTCATGGATTATTTTCCGAGGAGCGAGAAAGTCACAACAGCACGCAACGCTGTCTTCGAGATGCAGGACAAGCTGACGCTGAAGGAGCTTCAGAATGCACAGCTCTATTACAACATGGGCAATTTCCTCGGAAACAATTATGCCGCCGCGATCATCGTGTGCCAGAACGCCCTCAAAGAATATCCCTACTCGAAATACCGGGAGGATTTTGAGCTCCTGATCCTGAAATCCAAGTTTCAGGAGGCACGACAGAGCATTGAGGAGAAACGTGAGGACCGATACAGGGAAGTGATCGACGAGTATTATTCGTTCATCAATAATTTTCCCGACACTCCCCACAAGAACGAGGCAGACAACATTTTCCGCATCGCGAAGAAGAACCTTCCGGATTGACCGGAAGCGCGAGCCGGAACACCAATCAAGAATAAATTCACTTCGATAAAGAATAATGGACTACAAGAAGACAAACGCACCGCAGAACACTGTGACCCGTGACATGATCGCCATGTCCGAACAGACCGGAAACGTCTATGAGACAGTCTGCATCATCGGAAAACGCGCAAACCAGATTGCCGTCGAGATGAAAAAGGAACTCGACAAGAAACTTGCCGAATTCGCCTCGACAGACAACATGGAGGAGTATTCCGAAAACCGCGAGCAGATTGACATCTCGAAGTTCTATGAGAAACTTCCGAAGCCGACACTGATCGCGACGCAGGAATATATCGAGCACAAACTTTATTTCTCCAATCCTCTGAAAAGCCGCGAACAGCTCGACGACTGATTTTTCAGTTCAGACCGATGAGGAGTCTTTACATCTTCAACCCGGACACAGACTATGCTCTTGCGTCCGGGTCTGTTTCTTATACTCCTTCACGTGCGGTCGGGGAAATGATCCGTAACCTGACGCTCCTCCCCGCGCTCTGGGCTGACAAGGGTGCGGTTATTCTCTCTTCCGTCCCGAAAGACGAAGCACTGAGAAACGCCCATGCGGGAATAATGCGGGCCATACGCGAAAAAGATCTCGAGATTACCGATTGGGAATCCTTAGGCCGTGACTTTCGCGAGACTGACTTCAATATTCAGCCGTGGGGATGGAATCAGGTGCTTCATGCGAGGTTGAGGCGTACCGGAATCCGACTTCCGCAATTCACCGAAGATGACTGGCAGACCAGACTGGAGCTGGCCCATAGACGCGGAACAATATCATTGAACCGTTTTCTCGCGACGAGACTGCCGGAACTCGAAATTCCCGAACCGGTTGAGTTTTCGGAAATCGGAGAGGTCATGAAATTCAGATCTTCCCGGGGAGAGCTATACCTCAAGGATCCCTGGAGCAGTTCAGGAAGAGGTGTCCTTTACACAGGAGGAATCTCCGACGACAAGATCAGGCAATGGACTGCCGGAGTGATCCGGCGCCACGGATCGGTTATGGCCGAAACGGTTGCAGATAAGAAAACGGACTGTTCTACCCTATGGGAAATCCGGAGGGACGGCTTCGCCCGATTTATGGGATTCTCCATGTTCAAGACTTCTCCAGAGGGCCATTACCTCGGACAGATAATTCCGGATGTCGACGGATTGCAGTTTATGAATGAAGAACTGCCGTTTCTATCAGACAACTGCTTTTGCCGGAGACTTCTCGAAGCTCAGAAGGAATGGCTGGAGGCGAATTCAGCCGGAATCCCGGGGTATGCCGGAATAGACATGCTCCTCGAACGCTCAGGTAACCTGCGTCCCGGAATCGAGATAAACCGGAGGATGACGATGGGTACCGCGTCCTGCCTGATTGCACGCAACTGTCCTGCGGACCTTCCGCTCCCCTCGCCCTTCATCAGGATCGGGTTTAACGCCGGGCGCGATAATCCGCGACAAGATCCTATTGAAGGATATTAACCTCTCATTAACAAAGTCAAGCAACTGACATGGGATATAGAATCAATGTGATAGGAAAAGGAAATGTCGGAGAGCATTTCGTTCGCGCACTGAGAACGGGGAAAAACACCGGTCAAACCGAGGTCCGGCATATTTCCTCGCGTACCCTCGAGGATCTCGACATCGAGGCCGATCTGACAATCATTGCCGTGTCGGACTCGGCCATAGAGGAGGTCGCGGAGCGGTTGCCCGAACTGTCCGGAATCGTCGCCCACACGTCAGGAGCGACAGATATATCCGTCCTCTCGAGAAAATTCCGGCATTCGGCTGTATTCTATCCCCTGCAGACCTTAAGCGCGGGTAAAGAAGTTGACTATTCCCGTTTGCCCGTTCTTCTTGAAGCGGCAGAGAAAGATGATCTCGGAATTCTGGAAAGGATCGCGGGAAGTTTTTCAGAACTTGTATCCCGAGCTGATTCCAAAGCACGCGCAAGGCTCCATGTGGCAGCGGTCTTCCTGAACAATTTCGCAAATCACATGATTGCCTGTGCCGAAGAAGTTGCCACCAACGAGGGTCAGGACATAGCGCTGCTCCGTCCTCTGCTGAATGAGACATTCCGGAAGTTGAACGGCATGTCAGCCCGGGATGCCCAGACGGGACCGGCGAGACGGGGAGATTCCGAGACCATTGAGATTCACAAACAGATATTATCTGATAAACCCGATCTTGCCGCGCTTTATGAAACGGTCAGCGACTCGATCGGCAAAATGTATAGACCAAAATAAAAGAACAGATGTTAGAAAATCTGAACAAGTACAAGGTGCTCCTTGCAAGCAAGTCACCACGCAGACGGGAGTTGCTTGAACAGCTGCGGGTACCTTTCAGCACAGTGACAATAGGCGGAATAGACGAAGACTATCCCGAAGATCTACCCGTGATGGAGGTTGCCGAATATCTGGCCAACCATAAGGCTGATGCCTACAGCCGTCTCCTGAAACATAACGAGCTCATCATCACAGCCGACACACTCGTGATCTGCGGAGACAAGATCTATGGCAAACCCAATTCGCCCGAAAATGCGACGGAGACACTCCTGGAGCTGGCCGGCAAGACACATTGTGTTGTCACAGGAGTCTGTGTGATGACAACTAAGGAGAGACGGTCATTCAGCACTGTGACGGAGGTAAAATTCTCGGAGCTGACAAAAGAAGAGGCTCAATATTACGTCTCGAACTTCTCACCTTTTGACAAAGCCGGCGCTTACGGAATTCAGGAATGGATAGGGTGCGTGGCTGTGGAGTCAATCAACGGCAGCTTCTATAATGTAATGGGACTGCCGGTCAACAGGCTGTACCAGATCCTCAAGGAATTCTAAAAACTTGTTTTGCAGCACATTAAAAAAAATAAGAAAATTTTTCTGCAAAAAAACGGCGAAATACTTGCACAAAAGGGAAAAATGTCCTAACTTTGCACTCGCAAAACGGGAACAACCGGTAATCAGAATCCGGTGACAAGAGATAAGATCTCGCCCGTCAAGCAGACATAAGATTGCCTTGTGGTGTAATGGTAGCACGCAGGTTTCTGGCACCTTTAGTGAGGGTTCGAATCCTTCCAAGGCAACTCCCCCTTCCCCCCGAAAGAGTCAAGAGTGTTAACACCTTGGCTCTTTCATCTTTTTGTACCTCCCTCTTTATTCTTTCTGAATCATTCAACGATTCCAGTCAATTCATTCCCGCAGATCCGCCCCAACAATACCGGATTATTCTAATCCAATAATAACTGCCGATTACCCCATCAATACCGGTCTATTCGCGTTCATCCTTACAATACCGGTCTATCTGAACCCGTCTGCACATAACCAAGAAGGTCCGCACACCTACCTGGTGTACAGACCAACTGGATCTTTACTTACTTACTTTCTTTCCGGCGACCGGAACTCACGTCCCGGATCAACCGGCGGTATATTTCCTTAGCTTGCCGGACAGCAAGCTGATATGGGGAGCTTACACAGTCCAAACTGATGTTTGGTGCTTATCTGAGCAAGCTGAGTGTGCTTTGATTGGAAGCTGCGATTACTGATTGTAAGCGGCGAGCTGTTCGCGGAGACGCTTGCGGGCGAAGAAGATGCGGCTCTTCACTGTTCCGAGGGGAAGATTCAGCTTTTCGGCGATCTCATTATACTTATATCCGGCAACGTGCATGTTGAACGGAACACGGAATTCGTCGCTGAATTCTGCGATTGCGGAAGTGATTTCCTGCATTGCCACTGATCCTTCGGGAGTATCGAGGCCCGAATCCTGCGAAATGTTGAGGTGATAGAGATCTTCAGTCTTGTCTACAACCGTAGCCTGACGAACCTGCTGGCGATAGTTGTTGATGAAGATGTTGCGCATGATGGTGAAAATCCATCCTTTGAAGTTGACGTTGTCAACAAACTTCTCTTCGTTGTCCAGAGCCTTGAGTGTTGTATCCTGCAGAAGATCCTGAGCTTCTTCGCGGTTGGAAGTAAGCTGGTATGCGAAGCTGAGAAGGTTACCCTGGAGGCCGAGAAGGCGCGATTTGAAAGTTTCTTTCGATTTCATGACTGAAGTTTTTAAGTAAGTAAGATACTATTATAACCGGAGAGGCCACGGAATTGTTCCGGAAAAAGGCAAAAAAATTGCAATAAAATTTTAGCATCCCTAAGTGTCAGCACTTTACCTTCTCCTTTGTCATCATATTATCTCTTGCTTTTCGCCGCTCTTCCACCCTCCGCATCACATCTGCACCACGCGGATTGTGACTATTGCAAACTTTTTTGTAATTTAGCGGTCGGTTACATAGGACGCCATGAAAAACTCATTCAGTAATAAAAGGCACATGTATCCGTTTATATTATACTGATGCAGTATCTAAACCTTTCTATACTCCGGATGTCAAATTTTCAGGAACCGGAGGGCTGATGGTTTTCAGAAACTGCCGCTCACTCCATAATGACAAATCGTAATTAACCTGACAATATGTTTAGAAAGATCTTTCTCTCATGTGCTGTAGCGCTGACTGCACTGTCGGCCTCTGCGGCTCTCCCCTCGGTTAATCTGAAGGATATCAATGGCAAGAGCGTTGATACAGCCACCCTTTCAAACGATGGCAAACCTTTCGTGATCAGTTTCTTCGCACTCTGGTGCAAACCCTGCAACCGCGAGCTGAAGGCCATCAGCGAAGTCTATGACGAATGGCAGGAGGAAACCGGAATGCGTCTCGTGGCCGTCAGCATCGACGAAGCGCAGAACGAACAGAAGGTAAAGCCGTTTGTCGAGAGCAAGGGCTGGGAATATGAGGTGCTCCTTGACCCCAACGGAGAATTCAAGCGCCAGATGGGCGTGAACGACATCCCTCACGTCTTCATCGTTGACGGCGAAGGCAACATTGTCTGGAACCACCAGGGATATGTTGACGGCGGCGAAGAGGATATTCTCGAAGCTGTCAAACAGTATGTGAAGTAAACAAACCGCTTGTTTCAAGCCTATTTGTTGAAACCATCCATATGAGCTCAGATCGTGAGCCGAAAAGAATTATCATGTCTATAGTCTAAGACCTGGCACTCCCGGGGGGCGTTTTCCGACGCTCCGGGAATGTCTTGTTTTTATCCTATTGGCGTCCATAACCGAATCAAAACCAAGTAGCCTGACAGACAGATGAAGGCCAAGAAAAGCATACTCACTTTCTCGATGATCCTCGCGGCTTCCATTTCGGGATTCGCAGCATCGGAGACTGTCGCCGACTCCATCACGTTTGAACCCCGAACATATATGGGCCACACAGTGATGGCAGAGGAGACCCCTTACCAGGTCAAACCGTCGTGGTGGAGCAAAGTCCGCGCCACGGGAAGTATCCAGACCGAGTTTCTCGTCCCCTATAATTTCTCCGGAAAGAAGACGGGCGATTACGAGAAATCAGTGTTGAACAATACCTATTTCGATTTTACGGTCAATGCACCGTATATCTCCGTAGGTGCCCGGTTCCAGTGGGCCAAGTGGCCGCTTCCCGGATATGAGAAGGATTTTGCCGGATGGGGTGTCCCCTACATCTGGGCTACAGGCAGCTACAAGAGCTGGCAGCTGACTGCCGGCGACTTCTATGAGCAGTTCGGTTCGGGCCTGATCCTGAGAACATATCAGGAACGTTCCCTCGGCGTGGACAACGCTATCCGCGGCGGCCGCTTCAAGATCAACCCGGCCAAGGGCCTTCACTTCACTGCCCTCGGCGGTAAACAGCGCCGTTATTGGGAACACAATTCTTCATGGCTCTGGGGCGCTGATGGCGAATGGAGTCTCGACGAGACTTTCGCGAATGCCTTCACTTCCGGCTACGGCCTGACGATCGGTGCATCATACGTCGGAAAACATGAGCCATATGAACATATATATGTGTGGCCCGATTTCGAAGGCGTTGACCACTCCGAGGACTATGCCCTCAAGCTCCCGAAAGCAACTGCCGCTTTCGATGTCCGCGCGAAAGTCCGCCTGCAGGATTTCAACATCCTCGCTGAGTTCGCGACCAAGAACAATGATCCGACAGCCGACAACGGCTACACATATCGCCGCGGATCCGCAGTTCTCCTTTCTGCGACTTACTCCAAGAAAGGATTCTCGGCATATCTTCAGGCAAAGCGCAGCGACAACATGAGCTTCCGCTCGAAGAGAACTATCGTCGGAATATCGTCGTTCGTCAACCATCTGCCGGCATTCACGATGACCCAGACATACGCTCTGGCAGCTATGTACCCTTACGCAACCCAGCCCGACGGTGAATGGGCATTCCAGGGTGAGGTACGCTATCTGTTCAAGAAGGGAACTCCGTTAGGTGGCAAATATGGAACTAACGTCCGCCTGACCGCCAGCTATATTTCAGGTCTCGATCACTTCATTCCTGACGGAATGAACCTGAAAGACCGCGAGCCCGGAACAAACCAGTTCGGCGCTCCTTTCTGGAAAATCGGTGAGCTCTATTATGCAGACCTGAACTTCGAGCTGAACAAGAAACTCAGCAAGAAGTTCCAGTTCACTCTCTTCTATCTGTTCCAGAAATACAATCAGAAGATTGTCGAAGGTCACGGAGAAATGGTGACTGCCAACACCTTTATCTTTGAAGGTCAGTGGAAGATGGCCAAGAAGACCCAGATGCGCTTCGAACTCCAGTATCTCCAGACCAAGCAGGACAAGGGAGACTGGCTCGCAGGCCTTCTTGAATTCTCGTTCGCTCCCCACTGGATGGTCACTCTGACCGACACCTGGAACTCGGCACGCAACGATAACTTCTACAATGTGATGGTGACATACAACCTCAAGTCGAACCGCTTCACTCTCGGCTATGGCCGCACCCGCGAGGGCTACAACTGCTCGGGTGGTGTCTGCCGTTGGGTTCCGGAGACAAAGGGCTTCTCTCTCACATATAACTACACATTCTAACAAGCAAACAGATTATGAAACTATACAGCAAGCTTCTGATGCTCGCCACAATTCCCGCGGCTCTGCTCGCCGGAGGATGTGACGACGTCAAGGAAGGTCCGGGACGCTACCAGCACGTCGGGCTGATCGAGTCTGAAAGACGTGTGCTTGTGTTCGACTTTACAGGTCAGTCATGTACTAACTGTCCTGTCGGCGCCCAGACCATTCAGGAAATCCACGATTCATATCCGGCCAACATCGTCGCTGTCGGACTCTCGCCGTTCGGTAACCCCAACACGGAACCCCCGACAGCCAAGGACTTCGGTCTCAGAAGCGAGGAAGCGACCGTGATGTACAAATATTACAATCCCGACGGATTCCCCTGTGCCGTCTTTGACGGAACAAGCATGGACCAGGGCAGCTTCGCGGTCTGGAACCAGATGTTCCGCCAGGCACTTCTCGTCGCTCCCCAGGCCGACATCACGACTGTGCTGAAATATGATGAAGAGAGCCGCAACCTGAAGGTTCAGTACACAGTAGAGTATCTGGACAATGTCGGTGGAGCCTCGAATATCCAGCTCTGGATCACGGAGGACAATATCGTGGCTCCCCAGAAACTGGCCAACGGTTCGGTCTATCCCCGATACGTCCACAACCACCTTCTCCGCGCCTCGATGGCCGGAGACTGGGGTGACGAGTTAGGATCGGGCCACAAGGCCGGCGAGGTCGTTCACGGTGAAGCCGAGATCGTTCTTGATGAAAACTGGAATGCGGAGAACTGCAACGTCGTTGCCTTCGTCCAGCTCCAGTCTGACAAGTCCGTTCTCCAGGCCCTCCAGACTCCAATCTACGAAAAAGAAGAAACCCACGAGTGATAATTCATCAGTTCCCTGTCTTCCAAGACGGGGAACTCTAAGCAATAGAAACTGTTTTCCATAATCAATCATGAAAAGACTTGCTCTTTCATTGCTCACGGTAATGACCGTGATGATAGCCATGGGAGCCGACGCCGTCAGCTGGACATTCCGTCTCGTCGGTGACGGTACGGACAATCCCCGCGTCGAGGCTACGGCCACAATCGCACCGGGCTATCACCTTTATGCGATCGACAACCCCGCCGGCGGTTCGAACCCTCTTGAATTCTACTTTGATGTCAAGGGATGTAAGGTGACCGGCACACCGAAAGCCAACAAACCCTACACCAAGGAGTTTGATGAGGATTTCGAGGTCAATCAGCACTTCTATTCAGGTTCCGTAACCTTCACTCAGGCTCTCAAGCCGACAGCAAAAGAGTATTCTGTCAATGTTGAGGTCAAGGGTCAGGCATGCAACGACGCCGGTTGTACCCGCGTTTTCGGAAGCAAGGAACTCAAAGGTAAGGCTCCCGCGTCGGCAGTGACCGAGGAACCCGCTGAAGAAAAGGATGGCGCAGAGAAGCTGGCCGAAATGACCGACTCACTTCAGGCCAATACCGCCGCGCTGCTTCCCGGTGTCAACACCAGCGGAATCGCAGCCGATGAGTCTTGGTGGGAAAATGTCGAGGCTGAATTCGATGTCTTCTCCGATGATCCCCAGCAGCAGGAACGTTCTTTGCTCTACATCTTCATCGCCGGCTTCATCGGCGGTCTTATCGCTCTGGTAACTCCCTGCGTATGGCCCATGATTCCGATGACCGTCAGCTTCTTCCTGAAACAGAACAAGAGCAAATCCAAGTCTGTCGCAACGGCCGCTGTCTACGGCGCATCGATCATCGTGATCTACGTCGTCCTCGGTCTTGTCGTGACCATGCTCTTCGGAGCCTCGGCCCTCAATGAGCTCGCGACATCAGCCGTGTTCAACATCATCTTCTTCCTCCTTCTTGTTGTGTTCGCAATTTCGTTCATGGGTGGTTTCGAACTGACTCTCCCCTCTTCATGGACAAACAAGATGGACTCGAAGGTGGATTCGACAACAGGCATGCTGTCCGTGTTCTTCATGGCCTTCACGCTTGTGCTCGTCTCTTTCAGCTGCACAGGTCCTATCATCGGCACACTCCTTGTCGAGGCTGCCGCTACATCAAACTTCATCTCTCCGGCAGTCGGAATGTTCGGCTTCGCCCTCGCCCTCGCTCTCCCCTTCACATTGTTCGCGATGTTCCCGACAATGCTGAAGTCTATGCCGAAGAGCGGTGGATGGATGAACACAGTGAAAGTTGTTCTCGGCTTCCTCGAGCTCGCTCTCGCGCTTAAGTTCCTCTCGGTTGCCGACCTCGCTTACGGCTGGAGAATTCTCGACCGCGAAGTTTTCGTTTCGCTCTGGATCGTGATCTTCGCTCTTCTCGGTGTCTACCTCCTCGGCAAGATCACCTTCCCCCACGACGACAAAGTCGAGAAGACCGGCGTCACCCGTTTCCTTCTCGCCTGCATCTCGTTCGCTTTCGCAATCTACATGCTTCCCGGTCTCTGGGGCGCACCGCTTAAGTCTATCTCTGCATTCTCTCCCCCGATCTCTACCCAGGACTTCTCGCTCTATGAAGGTGAAGTCGCCGCTCAGGTCGATGACTTCGAGGAAGGTATGAAACTCGGTAAACAGCTCGGCAAACCCGTCCTTCTGGACTTCTCGGGCTACGGTTGCGTGAACTGCCGCAAGATGGAAGCTGCAGTTTGGACCGATCCGGATGTCAAGTCTACCATCGACAATGACTACGTCCTCGTGACACTGATGGTCGACGAGAAAAAAGCACTTCCTGAACCACTCGTAGTGACAGAGAAGGATGGACAGAAGCGTACGCTCCGCACATACGGCGACAAATGGAGCTACCTCCAGCGCTCGAAATTCGGCGCAAACGCTCAGCCCTTCCATGTGATTGTTGATAATGATGGTCACGTTATGGCTCCCGCCTTCGTTTATAAAGAGGATATCCCTGCCTACAAGCAGTTCCTCTCGACCGGTAAGGCAAACTACAATAAGACCAAGGAGTAACTGAACAGAATCTTTCGGTCCGGCCGGACAACCTGCACAGACCGAAAGACACTCGTTTAAGATAGAAAAGGAGAGTCCCGAAATAACGGGGCTCTCCTTTTCGTTTATTATATGATGAGATCTATGCTTCTGCTTCCGGCGATATTGACCGGTTTACTTCTTTCCGGGGCAACGGAAAATGTCTCCGGGAATTTATCTTCGGAAATGTCCGTTCCATCCGGACAGACTCCGTATATGCAATATGCAGATTCGGCGGACATCTATATTTCCGGCAATAAATGGGAAGCCGCTGAGAGTGCAATTCTCAGAGCCCTGAAAGAGGAACCGGCAAATCCGGCAAATCCGATGCTCATCACCAATCTGGGAATCGTCAGGAACCGCCTCGGTCACTTCCGGGAAGCCGCCGAAAGTTTCGACATCGTGCTGTCCCGTATTCCGAATTCAACTGTTGCCCTCACCGGACGCGCCGAATCCTATATCGGTTTGGGACAGTCAGCCGGAGCCCTCGCTGATCTCGAGACTGCGATCGCTGTCGATTCGACACTGACGCTCCCTTTGACTATGCATGGCTATCTTCTGCTTCGCGAGAACAGGCCCGCTGAGGCCATCGGATCCTTCGGAAGGCTTATCCGCCTCGATTCACTCGATGCCATCGGACATGCAGGATTGGCAGACTGTCTCTCAGCTTTAGGCCGGAATGAGGAAGCGATAGCGGAATACCGTCAGGCTGTGAAGACAGATGACAGGCCTGAGTGGCGATTCAGGGCCGGCCTTCTGCTGCTCGACAAAGATGATATTGAAGGGGCCTATGAGCAGGTGCGCGGCGCACTGGCTAAAGATCCGCGCCATGGGGAAACATATATACTTCTTGCGTTGATACACCGAAAACGCTTCGAAAATTCAGAGGCTCAGACAGCCGAAAAAATGGCACGGGAATTCGGAGCCCCGACCGAACTGATAGACCACTATCTCGGCCGGAGATAATCTATCTCGGCCGGAGATAATAAAGCCTGTCACGACCTAAATAACCAAGACGACCCGGGCCAAATTAACAGGGAGTACCTCTCAAAAAAAATTAAAGGTTCAAATTGCTGACTCTCCGCAGATTGTAATCCGGGCGCCGAAATATTCTCCGGAAAGGGAATTGCTGAACCAAAAATTTGATTAATTTTGTAGCTGATATCGCAATTCCGCAAGGTCAAGCCATCATCATGAATCAGATAAATGTACACCTTAAATACCTGATTTCCAGACACGATTGTGTAATCGTGCCCGGATTCGGTGCATTTATCTCCGAAACGCAACCGGCGTTTATTGATGAAGAGACACTTACTGTTTATCCTTCGCGACGTCGGCTCAGTTTCAACCCGGAGCTGACTATGGACGATGGCCTGCTGTCCCATTCGATCGCCCGCCGTGAAAAGATGACCCACCAGGATGCACGGAGGATAATTGACCATTCGGTCGAATCGTTCCTCGAACGGATGGCGGATGGCAAAAGAGTTATCCTTGACGGAATAGGCCAATTCTCGCTTTCGGAAGAGGGTAAGAAGATTTTTGAACCCTTCTCCACAAAAGAGGAAAGCGGATGTACACTGCCGGAAGAGTCACTTGCTGTCTATCTTGAAAAAACTGTTGATTCAGATACTGCTGATACATTTTCAGCAGAGAATGGAGAGACCGTCTCTTCTGAAGAAGTAAATCCGGCATCAGCATCCAGGAGCTTCAACACCCGCAGGAACTACTATCTGCCGATAAACAAAATGTTCGCGAGAGTTGCCTGCGCTATGATAATAGTTATCGGGGGCATAATCGCGTTCACACTCTCCGGATTCCATCAGGAGAGCACTACACAGCAGGCATCTATCGTTCCCGTCGAGACACTGTTGAATATGCGGAATAAACCCGATTCAACAACTGTGGGCAAAGAACGGCACAAAGAAGTAGAAGCCGGGAGCGCAATGAACGAACAGATGAGGTATCATCTGATCGTAGGTACCTTCACGACTCGTGAAGAGGCAGAAAGATATATAGCCTATTCAGAAGACGATTCGACATCTCTCACTCCGATTGAAGGACGTGCGGGAATGTGGCGTGTCGCACTTCAGTCATCAGACGAACGCGAATCACTCCAGAAAAGACTGAACGAAGTGAAAAACCGCTTTGACGGGGTCTGGATCTGGGAAAAGCGTTGATTTTGGTGAAAAGTTTTATGTGTGACTATCAGCAGAATAGAATTCAAAGAGGATAAATCTGCCAATTTTTTCTGTCAAATTCTTGCACAGAACAAAATTTAGCACTAACTTTGCAACGCAAAAAAGGGGAACAACCCGGTTTTCCCGACAGGAAGAGACCGCAAGCGGTCTTTTTTTAAGGGAAAAATCAAGATGCGAAAATAGCTCAGTTGGTAGAGCACAACCTTGCCAAGGTTGGGGTCGCGGGTTCGAGTCCCGTTTTTCGCTCCGAAAGAGAACATTGACATCGATGGGTGTGTGGAATTGACGGAACAAGCTTCCGTGAATCCCAGATGACTTAAACAAAGATGCGAAAATAGCTCAGTTGGTAGAGCACAACCTTGCCAAGGTTGGGGTCGC
>CAYMTQ010000028.1:0-22015 GCA_964393395.1 uncultured Sangeribacter sp. | reverse complement strand
GCAATATGCCTCCAATGGTACAGGTTAATTTAGCTCTTGATGCTGTAAAAAAAGGAGATTTCTCGGCTCCAGCGCCAAGAGAAATGCACCCTGTTCCAAGCAATGCTATTGACTTAACAAATGGTAATCCGCCGTCTTCGTGGATAGAACCGGAGAAAGAGACTATTGCAGTGGGAACGGGAGAAACAATCGACCGGACCAATCCTCTGCCAGTTGATAATGCAACTGTACCTGTTATTGAGAATGAAAGTGATTACGACGCAATTCGACGTCTGATTGCTTTTTACAAACAAAAAATTATTGAGCTGGAAGGACAGCTACCTGAAAGTAAAAGAAGAAGATGAGACAAGACTTTCATAAGCTAATGAACGAAGAGCTAAAGTTCACATGGGGCCACATCATAGCATTTCTGGCTCTCATTGCGGTAAGTTATATTTCCTTTGTTGGGTTCACATACCTTACAAATGGAAATTTCACATACGCTCTCATCGGTATGGGCGTGACAGACTTGCTATTTATCATATTCTTCATTGGCGCTCAACAGATGAAAGCCTCCGGAGAAAAGATGAATAAAAAGATTATATTTGAGCGTATTTTTGTATTCGGCTCCCCAATAATATTTATTGGAGGCATGATTGCCATGTCACATTTTTGGACGGTTCATAGCAAAAATGATGAAATTGTGAATACTTTTTCAGAATCCATAAATTGTTCAAAAAAACTCTTTGATGATTATGAGACATACTCAAATGGGCGTATTGAAGCATACGAAAAATCTCTGAATCAGATAATCGCAAATAAATCATCCAACATTAAAGCATTCAAGGATGCCGGATTTGAAGATGGAAGAGCAAATATACAAAAGGAGAACATGGTTGAGACGCTTCGGCTTCAACTTCTTTCTCAAAACTATGATTCATTAAAAACTGTAGCTGTTAAATGGATCGATGATGCCTCACATGGAGCAAGCACATGGAATGTATTTTTGCTTGGTAATACACGTGAGATTATATCCGCCTTAAATAGCTGGGAAAATCAACTTAAGAGTTTCTCTGTAAGAGAGATGTCTAATGAGGCACTCGTTAAAGAGGTCCCAAAATTTTCAAGCAATGAAGCACAAAAGGCTGTTATTGGAATTGAGGGCTTAACTGCGACATATACGACCCAAAAGTTTCCCACACTAACTGCAATTGTATTCGGAATCATAGTTTACCTAATGCTAATGTTCCCATATTTTATTCAAGAGAGACATACAAAAAGTGTAGTACGACTTATAGGTAATGAACACTCAAAAGATTATAAAACTCACAAAAGCAAAAGGAAACGAACTAACACAAATGATGAAAACGAAAATGAGTTGAAATTGAATCTTAAAGAAGATAACGACTATCCCTCTTTTTAATATGGCTACAAGGAATCAAATACTTAATAACATTAGAGAATATAGCGCCTCGGAAATAGCAGATGCTATCCGTGGCGGAGAGATAAGTCTCTATGAACTGAGCAAAAGTGGGAATCTAAGTCCCCTTCTACGTAAACGTATTGAGGAGCAGCTGAACACTGTTTCTGAGAATGTCCTCACAGATCAAGACGCTGATGTAAATGACCTCCCTCAATGCTCAGAATCAATTAATGACATAAATGATGAATCAGCGACTACTGAGGATACAATTGAAGAAGAGTGTCCCACCGTCATTTCGTCAGAAATGTACTCAGACAAAACCGATTTATCTTCTATTGAGGAGAACGAATCATTGATTAAAAAGATGTTCTCGTTCAAAGGTAGAATGAGAAGGCTCCACTATGGTCTTTCAATTATTGCATTCTATTTGGTACTAATCTTAGTATTTGTCATAGGAGATGCGTTACGCTATTCAACCGGTAACTCTACGGCCTTTATAATTCCAGGAATAGTAATTATATTTTTTGCATTTTGGTTCGTATTAGCGGCTCGAATTAAGAGATGTCATGACAGAGGTAAATCAGGATGGTGGCTCTTATATACATGTATTCCGTATGTCGGCGCCGTCTTTGATCTAATACTTTTGTTTGACTCAGGAGATGAGGATGAGAACGCATACGGGCCTAATCCAAAAAACTAATAATATAAATAAAATATGCCAAGTAAACAAGCTATAATCGACAACATCGAGCAGTATTCGGCTTCGGAATTGGTGGATTACATCAAGTCCGGAATCGTTACGTTTGATGAGCTGTGTGAAGACACGGATGGCTACTTCCCCGCTAATGTAAGGCGGGAAGTACAACGTATGCTTGCCGGCTCTGAAGAAGATGACTGGCAGGTAGCAAAACAAGAGAATACAAAAGATGCCCTGTTCGGATTTCTTCGAGCATATCCAACAAGCAGTCATAGAGAAGAAGCTCGAAATCTTCTCCAGATGATTGCTGAACAAAGCGAACGTCAAGCAATCGAAAATGATTGGAATAATGTAGATAAGAATGACATAGATGATCTTAATAGATTCATCAATCGCTATCCAACAGATTCAAGAGTAAGAGATGCACGTAAACTAATCACAAAATTAGAACGTGAGGAATTCTTAGGTTTCGATGTAGATTCTCTAATTAAGAGGATCAGTGATATTCAGACTGACAAAAGAGTTCTTGACAAAGATACCAAAGTCTATGAAACGATTAAAAATTTTCTGGATCGAGGCAAGATTAGTGCTCAAGAATTGCTTGATGTCATATCAAAGGATAACAACTTCTTGAGAGCATCTGTAATTGAGATGCTGATATCTGACGGATATTTCCGCTATCAAGATTTCTTACACCTCGGTATTGACAGAAAGTTTATTCAACATCTTGCTCAGGGAGAAAGAAAACAAATCTTTGACTCGCCTGAAAAATTAGATCGTATAAACAAGCTATGCACCGAAGTCTACTTCTGGGGTATACCCTCGTCTGGCAAGAGCTGTGCTTTAGGTGCTATCCTTAGTATAGCAAATAATGGGACGATTGCTCGTAGTATGAGCAAAGATAACGATTGCCAAGGTTATGGTTATATGACCAGATTGGCCCAATTGTTTAAGAGTGATGGCTCTGTAGGAACACTCCCAGAGGGAACATCTATTTATTCCACTTATGAAATGGGATTTGACCTCGAAGATGAAAACGGAGCTACACATCCAATCACATGTATCGACTTGGCTGGTGAACTTGTCAGATGTATGTATAAATCTGATGCTAAAGAAGCTTTGTCCGAGGACGAGGTGGAAGCACTCGATACCCTCACACGAGTCTTGATTGACAATAGAACACGGAATCGAAAAATTCATTTCTTCGTTCTTGAATATGGTGGGGAGAAAAGAAAATATGAAGGTCTAAGTCAGACTGAATACCTTGATGCCGCACTTCGATATATTGAAAGGACGGGGATATTTAAGGAAGATACGGATGCAATATATCTAATGTTTACGAAAGTAGACAAAGCAAATGCTCTTGGCAGTCAATTAGTTCAAATTCTAACTGACTATACTGAGACAAATTATAAAGGCTTTTTCCAAGGTCTTGAGAAAATCTGTAAAGACTGCGAAATCAACGGAGGAAAAGTAGAGAGAATTCCCTTTACTCTTGGACAAGTCTGCTTTCAAGATTATTGCCTTTTCAATGGCGCTTCAGCGGGCAATGTCGTCAAAAAGCTTTTAATTAGATCCAAAGGCTTTAAGAACGGCAAAGTTCAAAAAGTACAAAATTGGTTTAAGAAATGAGTAAGATAGGAATTGCAATAAAAAGCACAAACGATGGTAGCGGTCAACCTTCAGTAATAAACGGAGGAGACTGGACTAAACGTGTCATTGATGTAAGGGACATCCTCAAGCATGTTCCGTCAATGGCTTCTGACCACTCCATTGTGGTGGTTTTCGCATCATATACAGAAGATGCATGTTTAATTACTGTAGCCCGTACAGTATCAGGACGTCCTTGGGATAATGTTTCCGGTTGGATACATATCCCCAGTAACTTGGTCATCTCTGGTCAGGAAGTAAGTTTAATCATCACGAAGGTAAAAAAGATTATATCTGCATCCGAATTACCTGAAGAGTCAGAGCTTAAGGCGGTTTTTAGCACTGAATATGCCACGAAAGGTGTCAGTGCGAGATATGATGTGTCTAAAAAAGATGGAAAATTTGCGAAACGCAATACTGTTCTTTATAGTCTGGAGGAACTACTTGGTGAATATCGCTATCAGTCGTACTATTCCGAATATAATGCAGTATTTTTTGTCTCAGACGTTGATGCAATAACGGAGGCAGTTGATTTAAGTGCTAAACAACTATCAGCCTTAATCACATTGATGCCTCCCACGAAAAAAGAGATACAAGACAAACTCGGAAGGTTCGTTACTTTACGTCTCACTTCAGGACAGCCATTCAATGATGCAATATTGTTGAATAAAAACCAAAATATTACCTTGATAGCAGAACGAGATGGATATGAACCCATCAGTTTCATGATAACAGCAGAAACTGATGGTCAAAAGTGTGTCCTCCCAAAAGCTGTCTGGAGTAAAAAAATATCAACAGCCAATTTTGATGTTAAATCTGAGTATGGTAAGGATCTTAACGACAGAGTCAAAATTAGTGTCAATGATGTTGATATAACAACACGACCTTATTTCTTTAGTGAGGATGAATGTGAAAACGCATATGTTGTTGTCACCGCAAATGGCTACGACACTTTCAAATCTAAGGTTAGACTCCTTGGAAATAACAGACTTTCTATAGTCTTAGATCGTAAAATTGAGGAATTCAGGAAGAAAATCCATTTGAAGAATGGAGCTACCGGTGAAATAACTATCGCTGGTAAAGGCATTAACCGTTACGAATCGCCCATAAAAGGATACGTTGAGAATGACGGTTATCTTGAATATATGCCTGGCAATGTGTGGCTACAACGCCTCATTGGATTCGGAGTGGCAGTTGTGATATGGCTAATAGTATTATTTATCGGACGGTGGAACAGTGTTGAATTCCAGAGCTCTTCAGACTTTCCATGGATTGAGGTGGTATCGAAAGATGCAAAACGAGCTTCAGTAGAATCGCCGTCCCAGGATCCTACGATTAATAGTCAAAATGGGGAAGGTGGTGATAATCCAATTCAGCCTCATGCGATTCCCACTGACCTCAGTGCTGCTATAAGCTATCTTGATTCCAATGATGTGTGGGAAAAGAGCGAGTTGGAGAAGTATCCAGATTTACAGGGTCTCTTCGATGACCTTAATAATATGGAAACGTATAAACTCGGCTATAACTGGGAAGAAAAGCTAAAGGAAAGTAATAATTTTAAGAAAGTTGCAAAGGTTGCCAAAAAGAATTTTAACAAGGGATGGAATCCCAAACAAGGATCTCATAATCCCACCTTCAACACGTTGCCTGAAGATTATAGAATCAATTTGACAAATTATACAAATTGGTTAGATAGAGATCAGACACCGCAAACAAGTACAAAACCTAAAACGCCTCCCACTACAACTTCAAATTCCAAAGGGAAAAGCAATGAGGCAGCCAAAACTAACGAAAACAAGTTTGATGCTAAGAATCTCAACTAATGAACAAGTCAGTTAAAATATTACTTCTTGCTGTTGCTGTTATAATAGCGATTGGAGGAGTATTGCTCTTCATGAAGACAATCGTATCTCCGCCTCAAGATTTGGAGTTCAAGAATCAATATGAGTTGGCTCTCAACCAGAAAATAGAAGGATTCAAAAAAGTCGATTCTGATAACCTTGAACGCGAGTTTGTAACGCTTACAGACCTTGCTCATAGATTCAAGGCAGAGTCAAGTATTGATGATAAGCTTTTTGATAAGGAATACACTGAAATAATCGGTGTATATTCACCAAAATTCGCTCAGTATTGCTTCGCTCAATTCCAGAAGTCTGTTTGGGATGCGAATGATCTCAAATGGATGGAAGAGAGAATTTCACAATTGCGGAATCTTACTATAGAAGATGGATCACGTCGGATAATGGATAGTTATTCGGAAGTCAATGGTAAATTCTCTATCATATTAAAAACAATTGGGAAATATCGCGAAGCAAGCGATTTAGTTAATAGTACACGCTATTCCGGTATAGCAGATGCTCGAGCCAAGATTCAGCAAGCGAATCGATTTAAGCAAGATGATTATCTTAGAAATAACGCTTCTTTAATGAAGGCTCTTAATAGTCTCCCGAGTCGTTTAGAGACCTCCCACTATGCTGCTCTACGAACAAAGGTCAATACTCTTTCTAACTATTACAATTATTCTGCTGAAAGTTATGATGCATTATCCGACAATATTCTTGCCGCTCTTAAAGAATATAAAAATAACGCAAAATCTATATACGGTGTATCCCGAAGTCTCTCTGAATTGGAGGCAGAAGCTTCGATGTATTATAACGAAGCAGTAGAATATTATAATAACTAAATAGTAAATATGAAAATAGCAAGTTTTCTTTTAGTCTTATTAGCTACCATTGATATTACTATCAAAGCACAGAATGCCACAGTCACAATGTCGATGATAGAATATGAAATGGCAAAAGCAAGAACAGATTCGCTCTCCTCCGTTATCGTAAAGGATCAATTAAAAATTGACTCTCTTAATAATGTTGTGAGAGTTCAGGATTCCATCATCGTTGAATTAAAAGAGCAATTAAAAAGCATTAGTGATATGAAACGAAGTAGTGAATCTGTAATTACCACCTTGAAAGATAGCCTCACTATCCAAGCTAATGAAATTCTTTGTCTTAAAAAAGAAGTCGCTGCTCTTGATATGGTGCGTCTTAGGTATGCTAATGGAAGACTTCAGTTGCCTTACAATCAAGAAAAGGTGAACGAAGCCATTGAATTGTTTAATGGAATTTCCGATAAAAATCTCAAAAATCAATGCGATGAAGTTCTATCATGGCTTCATCAATACAACTTTTACTTGCATGACGTTCAAGAATTGATACAATCAATTCAGTCAGATAATAGAAGGGAGAACAAGTTTGAATTTGATGAATGGCGATCAGATGCTCTGAAAAATTTAAATCAAAATAGATATATTAAAGATAGTAAAGGACACCAATTTTCAATACTTTACCTGGATGACATACTATCAACAGCAAGAAATCGGTTAACAAAATCAACTAAACCCATTATTGATTTTTCTGATTTACTTGAACGCTTGCAACCGAGATGATACCATGATATCATTCTCCATCATAACTATTCTTTTGAGCGTCTGACATAACATTGAGGAAAGACCTATTCCACTGAATTAGATGAAATTCATAACAATTTGGTTGAATAGGAATTTAAATATTTCGCACACCATTAAAATCCACAAACATGATAAAAAAAGAAAAAACAAGACATCTATTCTTTATACTTTCCATGATCTGGATATTGACAAGCGTCACAAGTTGCGAAAATGAAAATGTTAAGAAACTAAAAAGAGAAATCGAAGCCACTGACAATCAATGCCCATACAATATGGGGATGTTGGGTGATATACTAAGCTTGAAATATGATGAAAAGGCAAAAGACGTTCAAATGTATTTCTTGCTTAACAATGATTTACTAAGCATTGAAACATTGGAAAATAATGAGCAAACAGCTCTTCAGTCAATGAAGCTGTCCTTTTCCAAAGGAGAATCAAGAGAGATGTTGGAACTAATGATAAACTCGGTGCACCATCATTTCTTCTGATAATGAAAATTCCCGGTCTATCCTTTTCGTGGAAAAGAGCTATTGGAATAACTCAAGCCAAACGCCAATTTGCACAGAAAACTGGTATTCCAACCTCTAAGGCCGGCTTAGAACGCAAGGTCGGAAATATGATTATCAAATCCATATTTGGCAAAAAAATAATATGAAAAAACTATTCTTATTACTTTCTTTCATTCTTGTGGCTCAACTAAGTTTTGCTCAACTCATTGAACCGGAATCTCTACTCAATGACTATGCGAGCAACTTGAGTATAACTCCACGAGTGGGCTGTTTTACAATTGACAATGCCCCAATAAGGGTTGATTTGCCAAGTGGCTATATGTATCTTGACACGCAAAATTCAAAGGATATTCTTGTCAACTATTGGGGTAATCCAGCCACCTCGGTGAAAGACGTGATTGGCATGGTAATTCCGGATGCAACTAATTCAGTTGAGGAGATTGACAAGGCATGGATATTGTCTTTGAAAAAAGATGTGGGACACGTACAGGACAATAAAGCTGGTGCCATGGGATTCTCTTGGATTCTCAAAGGATTTAAGAATTCAGAAGAATACAAAGGCTCTAATATTGAATGGGCATGGTCTCCCCACTACAACACGGAACATCATAGTCTTTCTCTACCTCTTTTGTTTATCGCGCAAGGAGATACAATTTTGAATCACCGCCAGTATATATTTGGAAATACAGATGCCATTATGATTGAGCCTATTGTGTCTCTTTCCGAGATTAAATGGCTTGAAGAAAACGACGATTTGATAGCAAATGCCATAAGTTTTATTCCCGGAACAAAGTATGAAAACTTCAATGAGAATACACAACAGTATGGGTATAATTCTGTTTCAGCATTTCTAAAGGGCATTCCATCTAATGCATCCACAAACTCAGATGCGAATGTTGAGGAGTTAGACCAGCCATCTTTTAGTGAATCTGCAATTACATGGATTGGTATAATTGCGCTTATTCTCCTGGCAATAATGGCTATACTTATGATTGCCGTAGCCATTACCAATGTGAGGAAAGAGTCAAGTAAAAGTATACTGCGGTTGGGTATAAATGTATTACTGCGTATCGCAGTATTTGGTATGGTCTACCTATTTCTGCTAACATTTGCAGTCTTTTTAATCTGGTTAGGCGTATGGCTTACTATTGCGATATTATCCAACTATATTTCTATCAAAATACTGCTTTGCATATTGGGTGGATGGGCAATCATTGGCTCCTTCCTCTATGCTATTATACGTAGCCTTTTTGTCTTCCATCACTCAGAGCATCCGAACAGGTTGGAAATATCCGAATCCGAGGCGCCAAAACTCTTCGCTTTAATTCGTGAAGTATCAGGGGCAGTTGGTGAGCAAATGCCTAAACATACCTACGTCTCTCCCGAAGTTAATGCTTGTGTGTTCTATAACAAACCGTTTATCAGCCTGTTCTTTCCGGGAAGAAAGAATCTTGAAATCGGTCTTGGTCTTTTGTTTGGCTTGAACAAGCAAGAACTTATTGCTGTAATTGCACATGAATATGGCCACTTCGGTCAAAAGAGTATGAGAATAGGCCAAATCGTGTCTATTTGCTACAATATAATTTCCAATCTCGTGAATGCTGAGGGCGCATCTTATGTTCGCCCAATACTAAAGAAGACATTCCTCTATGTTCAGCGAGGATATATGTCGCTCTCGCGCGCGATGGAATATGAAGCAGATGAAAAAAGTGCAACAGTTGCCGGCAACAAGGCCACTATCTCTGCTCTCTGCAAAATTGAAGTCATCTCAGCGCGTTTTAATGCCTATAACAATTTATTGTCGAGCATCTATGAATCTAAACATGGCATCCCCCAATCCTATTGGATGGGATACGAATTATTTGAAGCTCTCAGTGATGAATTTGACGGTATAAATTATGATGCGTCACTGATTGTTGACGAGCCTCTCATTAAGGCACCTTCAAGCCGAGTAAAGCTCAAGAATGCATGGATTTCTCATCCTCTGCTTGAACAGCGTATCGAAAATGTTTCTCTAATTGTGAGACACGGACCTGCTATTCAACTAGAACCAATACGAGACTTGGTCCCAGAAAAGGTATATAAGGAGACCTCAGATGAGTTAATGCGAAACGCGGGATTTACCGGAGGTACCTTATATTCTGAAGAGCGATACAAGGAACTCCTTGCTGAAGAACTGGCAGAACGCTCATTTCCTCTATCTATGCGTCCATTCTTCAGTAGAGACTTGTCCGGGTTCAAAGTTTCAGATGAAGAAGTTGAGACGGGATTGAATATAGAGACTGTATTCTCCGAATCAAATACCCAGATCGTAGAGTCATTTACGCAGGCAATATCTGATTACCAAACAATGATGATGTTTAAAAATAAACAAACATCAGAAAAGGCAATCCAATATGATGGTCGAGTGTATACACGCAAGTCAGTACCTGTCGAAAACCAGCTTGAGATTATAAAGAATCTGGAGCCCAAGGTCATTGCCATAGACAAATCTGTTTTCTCCCTTGCAATGACTCTTGCAAGCGACAAAGATGTAATCGCCAATGCATACGATAATATCTTCTACTCACAGGCAATCATCAGGTACATCTCGGAGAAAATTATTCCAGTGCGCGATTCTGTCGCAAAACAGATTGGTTCTGGAGGTAACCAAGATGAGCAAACGTTCAACCGCATTCAACGAACTTTACTCAATTTCAAAGCAAATATGCGAGTAATGATTGATAGCATTGAAATGGAGCGTCTCAATCCGATTATGCACGTTGACGTAGCAAAAAGTATAGGGCGTGTGAATGATGAAATTCTCCTCGACGGACCCTCTATTAGTGGTGACGAGATTGAATACATTTTCACTTTGCCGGATCAAATCATCTCTCTCTTCCAAAGCCTCGCCTACTTCTCCAAGAAGATAGTTTCAGATACAATTGAAGGGAAAACGCCGCTGATGTATTGGAATAATTCTGTAGCTCACCAAATGTTGAAACTAAATAGTATCAAAAAAACAAGATTAGAAAATGGATTACAAGTATAATCTTATTCGATTCTTAGA
Organism: uncultured Sangeribacter sp.; assembly: GCA_964393395.1. Lineage (GTDB taxonomy): Bacteria > Bacteroidota > Bacteroidia > Bacteroidales > Muribaculaceae > Lepagella. The sequence continues at coordinate 11,245 of CAYMTQ010000028.1, read as the reverse complement.
GGCGCAGGAAGGCATCTTTCCAATAGCTTTGAAAGAATTGCAAGAAGGGAGAAAAACGTCACACTGGATGTGGTACATCTTTCCGCAACTGAAGGGCCTGGGTCATTCAAACAATTCAAACTTTTATGGGTTGTCCGGTAGGGATGAGGCCATAGCATATCTGGAGAATCCTATCTTATCGGAACGTCTTAGGAAAGTATGCGAGACCATTCTTGGACTGGAGACCTCCGATGCTCGCAGTGTATTTGGTGGGATAGACAGCCATAAGCTGCGGTCATCGATGACTTTATTTGATATGGTATCACCTAACGGTGTCTTTGCCGCTGTTCTCGATAAGTTTTATGGTGGCCGCAGGGACAAACGAACGATCAGATTACTTACTGGGGTGATATCCTCATTTCATTCGGATCACAATGGGTTTTATTGAGGGGGGGCGAATGGAAGAGGTTGGAGTCCCGACTGGGGTGGTATCCTCATTTCATTCGGATCACGATGGGTTTTATTGAAGGGGTGTGGGGGCGAATGGAAGAGGTTGGAGGCCCGACTGGGGTGATATCCTCATTTCATTCGGAGCACAATGGGTTTTTGAGAAGATTATTGGGGGCGGACGGAATGTGTTCTTCGGATATGGGTCCGCGAGGAGAGGGGGTTAGATGATTTGCAGGGTTCCGGAAAAGCCGGCGTTGCAAAGTTCACATAACTCGGCTGCAATAGAATTTAACTTTTGAGCATAGACATATTTAAGTTCTTGTTTCCAGGTATCGTAGAATTCAGGTGCAATCAGCAATAATCTGCCTTCAACCATTAAATCGAATTCGATTCCTGACGCAGATTGCCTCTCTGCAAATCCATTGGTGCAAATCCTGATATACGCTCCTCCTTCATTTACGGCATAATCTCTTAATTCCTTTTCTTTAGGGTGAATAAATGGTGATATAGGAACAGCACCGTTGTCAATTTGAGCTCTGCTTGCTGATTGATATTCGTTACTCTCCTCTTCATTCCAACGCCGGCTATGTTTGACGACTATATGCCAAGGCTTTTTTAGTAAAAGTACGTTCCCTTTTGCTTCGAATGTTTTTTCTCCAATTTTAATTTTCCACTTCCGAAGCATAAAGTCCGGCACGTATTTTTTAAGCAGATAGCGCCGTGGGTTGTCTTTCACATATTTTATCTGCGCTTTCCACTGATTATCGGTATATGCTATTTTATCGTTAAAACCTTTTGCGAAAACCGGAGTCGGTGCCGTTGGGCGGAGGTTGATAGGAATCGCATTGTGGAAAAGTCGGCTTACTTTACCCATAAACCCGGCAAGCGCAAGACTGAGGCCATTCTTTAGATCTGAGTTGACTCTGACGCAGAGGTGGATGTGATCCGGCATGATACATTTTTCAACAACGTCTATCTGCGGGAATTTATTCAGCCATGTTAGGAGCGCTTCTTCTATGAATATTCCGGTCTGGAGCAAAACAATGGTCGGAGCTCCTGCGCCTTCTACTAACTTCGGGTTTCCTTCAATACGGGAAAAGGGTTGAATTTCAGGGGATTTAAGGATTGTTATGAGATATCTTGCAGTTTTTTTATAATCGTGATGACTGGCCCTTCTGTGATAGTTTGGATGGTTGGGTCGACGGAGGAAAGGATTTTGCGCTTTTGGCATTGAAGGGAGGGAGAAAGGGTTTGTTGGTTTTAGGTTCGATGGGTTATCCTCATTTCATTCGGATCACAATGGTTATTTTGAGGGCTATTGTGGCGACGGATCGAGGAGAGGTTGGAGGTCGTTTTGGTTGGGGGTTATCCTCATTTCATTCGGATCACAATGGTTATTTTGAGGGCTATTGTGGCGACGGATTGGGGGGGGGGATTAGGGGTAGAGGGTGATGCGGCGGCGGTCGCCTTTGATGCGGAGGGTGTTGAGGCGGGCGGTCAGGGCGGCGGGGTCGTCGGTGCGGACTGCGGCAAGGGCGTAGTGGTCGTAGACGTTGATCTTGCCGACTTGTGCTCCGGTCAGACCGCCGTCTTTGGTCAGGAAGCCTAAGATGTCGCCTTTCGAGAGTTTCTCTTTTTTGCCGGCGTTGAAGTGCAATGTCACCATCCCGGATCTGAGATCGGGCTTGAGGCTTGTGTCAAGATGCAGGGTGCGGTCAAATTCGACATATTCCTTCACGTCTTCCTCGGGGCCTATCAGCAGGTATATATCGCCGGTGTTGGCAACTCGGGCCGTACGGCCGTTGCGGTGTGTGTAGGCTTCGGGGGTCAATGGCTGATGATAGTGGATGACACCTTCGACATTTTCGATGTCCAGTCCGCGTGCGGCCAAGTCGGTCGCTACCATGATGGGACATGTCCCGTTGTTGAACAGTGCGACAGCGGATTCACGCTCGCGCTGTTCGAGTGCACCGTGGTATAGGCATGCGGAAACCTTGTTCTTTTTCAGAAATTGGGCGACACGCTCCGCGCTTTCTCTGTGGTTGACGAAGATTATGATCTTTTTCACGGGATCTCCGACCGCTACATTGCGCAACAGGTTAAGCAGGCCTTCGAGCTTGTCGTTTGTGTCGGAATCAACCCTGTAGACATTCATACGGCGCCGGACTTCCGGTGCTTCGTCGAGATAGCTGATCTCGAGTGGATCGGTCATCTTCAGGAAGTCGGGGAGCGATGCTGCTCTCGTGGCTGAGGTCAGTATTGTACGGCTGACATTCACAAGTTTCGAAACAATCTTTTTCATGTCGGCCTCAAACCCCAGTTCGAGGGATTTGTCGAATTCATCCAGCACGAGTATCCGCGTCGGCAACAGATCGACGTTGCGCCGCTTGATATGATCCAACAGTCGACCCGGGGTGGCAACGATAATATCCGGTGTCACGCTGAGCGTATTCACTTCGTCTTCCACCTTGTGGCCGCCATAAAGTTCGGAAACTTTATAGCCGGCTGCGACCTGCCGGATAACTCCGGCTATCTGAAGCACAAGCTCGCGTGATGGGGCGATAATGACGGCCTGTACGCGTCCTGTCGGAGCTTTCAGCATCTTAAGCATCGGCAGCGTGAAAGCAAGAGTTTTGCCGGATCCGGTCGGGGACAGCAATATTATGTCACGGCTTTCTGTAGCCGCTCCCATCATCTTCTTCTGCATTTCATTGAGATTATCAATCCCCAACCGCGATTTCACGAGCGGCAAAAACTCTTTTTCTCTCATATCTCTTTTCCTTTATTTCTACTCTTTTAAACGCAACCATAGAGCCCAAAGTTCTCACAACTTCGGGAACTTGGACCTTAGTTTACGGACATAAAGGTCCAGAAGCGATTATCCTTCCGTGAATTAACGCTCTTCCCGTTTCCTGCGTTAAGACATTAGACTGCATTCGCACGCACTGCGTCAGGCGAAGCGAGACATTACCGTGAATTTCGTTCCGGGGAGGAACTCCTCAACCCATTCGCGAAGATATTGCTGTGTTTCGGGTGCGATTGTCTTGTCTTTGTCAAACCAGGGATTGTAGACCACACCATATATTTCAGCTCCTTTCATGCGCATCAGTTCGAGAGTCAGAAGGGCATGGTTTATTGAGCCGAGCTCGCCTCCGACGACTACAATAGCGGGAAGTTTGCGATCAATGATATAATCCAGAGTCAGATAGCGTTCATGAAGCGGCACCATTACTCCGCCGGCCCCTTCAATAATCACCTTGTCATAGGCTGAACCTAAGACTGATGTGGCCTCATCAGCTATCTTCAGATCGAGCTCACGTCCGTCAATTCTGGCTGCGAGATGCGGTGAACATGGATATGTAAAGATCAGCGGAGCGGTGATGTGGAGAATGTCATGGGTTGTGGGTTGAATTCCCATTATCCGGCGATGAAGGGTAATATCCTCACTTTCGGTTTTGTTACCGGTCTGGACGAGTTTCTGAGTGATCACCTTATCACCATTTTCGAGAAGACGTTTGGCCAACCAGCCGGTAGCGTATGATTTTCCGACATCAGTTCCGGTTCCGGTCACAAAGCTGACGGAAGGAAAATTTTCAAAAAAATCAGAATTTGATGTTGTCATGGCATTTCATTAAAGTTATTATATGAGCATCCCGCTCCGATTGTCGCAAAAGCGAAGCGGAGCGGGATGAATCGTTTTGTCGGTGTTGATTACCAGGCGAACATGGGATATTCGTTCATCATCTCGTTTACTTCCTGGCGCACTTCCTTGATCACTTCGGGATCGTCTGCGTTGGTGAGGACACGGTCGATGAGTTCAGCGATCTTCTCCATGAACTCTTCCTTAGCGCCACGGGTTGTGATGGCAGCAGTTCCGAAGCGGAGGCCTGAAGTGAGGAACGGAGAACGTGTGTCATAGGGGACCATGTTCTTGTTGGCTGTGATGTCAGCCTCAACAAGTACGCGTTCTGCTTTCTTACCGCTCATTTCGGGGAACTTGGGACGGAGGTCTACGAGCATGCAGTGGTTGTCAGTGCCGTCGGAGATGATCTTGTAACCGCGCTTGATGAGAGCGTTTGCAAGAGCGTCTGCGTTTTTCTTGACCTGAGTCATATACTCTTTCCATTCGGGCTGGAGAGCCTCGCCGAAGGCAACAGCCTTGGCAGCGATCACATGCTCCAGAGGACCACCCTGGACACCGGGGAAGACAGCAGAGTCGAGAAGAGCGGACATCTTCTTGATTTCACCCTTCGGAGTCTTCTTGCCCCAAGGATTATCGAAGTCCTTACCCATCAGGATCATACCGCCACGGGGACCGCGAAGGGTCTTGTGGGTGGTAGTGGTCACGATGTGTGCATGCTTCACAGGGTTCTCAAGCAGACCGGCTGCGATCAGGCCGGCGGGATGAGCCATGTCGACCATGAAGATAGCGCCGATTTCGTCGGCGAGTTTGCGGATGCGGGCATAATCCCATTCGCGGCTATAAGCGCTCGCGCCGGCGATGATGAGTTTCGGACGCTCTGCACGAGCCTTCTCTTCCATCTCCTCATAGTTCACGCGACCGGTTTCGGCATCGACAGTATAGGAGATCGGTTCGAACATGAGGCCGGAGAAGTTCACGGGGCTACCGTGAGAGAGGTGACCGCCGTGAGAAAGATCCATACCCATGAATTTGTCGCCGGGTTTCAGGCAGGCCATGAATACGGCCATATTAGCCTGGGCGCCGCTGTGGGGCTGAACGTTTGCCCATTCTGCGCCGAAAAGCTTCTTCGCACGTTCGATTGCGAGGTTCTCTGCCTCATCGACAACCTGACATCCGCCATAGTAGCGGTGTGCGGGATAACCCTCGGCATATTTATTGGTGAGGCATGAGCCCATGGCGCGCATAACCTCGTCACTTACAAAGTTTTCACTCGCGATCAGTTCGATTCCGCGACGCTGGCGGAGATGTTCGCGATCAATGATCTCAAAGATCTCGTTGTCTCTTTGCATGATGTTAGTTTTCTGGTATTGTTTAGGTGTGCAAATATAACCATTTTTTTTGAATCCGGACCCATCTGCGGTCACAATATCGAAAATATCAGCTGATTCGGCTCCAATCGATAGCTTTCGCAAAGCGGCGTTTCATCTCACGGCTGTAAATCACGAGTTCTTCGCGAGTGAAAGTCGCAGGATTGCGATCGAGCTCAGCCAACGCTTCGTTGCGGGCCCTTTCGAGAATCTGTCCGTCCTTTGCGAGACTGGCGATTCTCAGATTGAAGGCTATTCCGCTCTGCTGGGTGCCCTCCATATCGCCGGGGCCCCTCAGCTTCATGTCTGCTTCCGAAATAAGGAATCCGTCGGTTGTCTCGGTCATGATGCTCAGTCTCTTGCGGGTATCGCCCTGCAGACGATCCTTGCTCATCAGGATACAGTAGCTTTTATCAGCACCGCGACCTACGCGCCCCCTCAGCTGATGAAGCTGAGAAAGCCCGAAGCGCTCGGCATTCTCAATTACCATCACGCTCGCATTCGGCACATTGACCCCGACTTCAATCACAGTCGTCGCCACCATTATCCTCGACTTACCGCTGACAAAGAGTTCCATCTGACAAGCCTTTTCTGCAGGTTTCAGCTTTCCGTGCACGACGCTCACCTTCACCCCGGGGAAAGTATCCATTATCCTCTGCTCACCCTCCTCTACACTCTTCAGCGTCAGTTTCTCATTTTCATTGACGAGGGGATAAACCACATAAATCTGCCGACCTGCCCGGAGCTCGCGATAGATCAGCCGGTTGACCTCTCCCCTGTTCGCATCGCTCCGAAGCCATGTCTCGATCGGCTTACGGCCAGGAGGGAGTTCGTCAATCACACTGACGACGAGATCTCCGTAGACCGTCATCGCGAGGGTCCTCGGTATAGGCGTCGCAGTCATCACAAGAACATGGGGAGCCTTCTCAGCTTTCTTCCACAACCTTGCTCTCTGAGCTACTCCGAATCTGTGCTGTTCATCGATCACAGCGACACCGAGCGAACGGAACTTCACATTATCCTCAATCAGGGCATGAGTTCCGACAAGTATGTCCAGAGTACCATCCTCGAGCCTCCGATGCAGATCCTCGCGTTCCTTCTTACGGGTTGAACCTGTCAGAAGACCGATACTCACTCCGATTGGTCCGGCCCATTCCTTCAGGGATTCATAATGCTGCTGGGCGAGAATTTCAGTCGGAGCCATCATTGCTCCCTGAAATCCATTGTCCACGGCCATCAGCAAGGTCATGAAAGCCACGAGTGTCTTTCCGCTCCCGACATCACCCTGCAACAGCCGGTTCATCTGCCTGCCTGTCCTCATATCCTCCCGGATCTCGCGCAATACCCTCTTCTGGGCACCGGTCAGATCAAACGGGAGCACCTCGGAATAAAAGCGGTTGAATTTCTCGCCTATGTGTCCGAGAACGATTCCCGGGATGGAAGCCTGACGGTTCCGGGAATATCTCAAAATGTTTAGTTCCAGATAAAAAAGCTCCTCGAACTTCAGTCTTTCCGTGCTCCGCTGAAGTTCACGCACATCAGAGGGATTATGCTGAGCCTTTATGGATTCGGCAAGAGTCGGAAAGCGGTGGCGCTCCCTCAAAGGGGCAGGAAGTGTCTCCTCGAGAGTGGCCATCAGAGGATGTTCGAGAAGATTATGGAGGACATTCTTGAACCATCTCGAAGTAAACCCGCGCTTCTTCAGTGTTTCCGGAACGCTGTAGACACCCTGAAGTCCCTCCGGGGGTCTCTGAGGATCATAATCCTCGACTTCCGGGTGAGACATAGAATAGGCGCGGTTGAAAAGGGTCGGTTTTCCGAAGAGGACATATTCCCGCCCGGTCTGATAAATCTGACTGAGCTGCTTGATCTTGCTGAACCAGACCACCTGCATCAGTCCCGTTCCATCCGTAAAAGTTCCGACAAGCCTCTGCTTGGCTCCTTCACCTTCCACCCGGATATTGACAAATCTTCCCTTGACCTGTAGGGTTGGCATCTCCGTGCCCTGGAAGTCCCCTATTCTATAGAACCGCGAACGGTCAATATGTCGGTGGGGATAATATTGGAGAAGATCATAAAATGTATGGAGATCGAGAACATCCGCCAAAGCCTTCGCACGCGTCGGACCGACCCCCTTCAGAAACTTGAGGTCGGTATCATAAATCGTGCCTGACTTCGGTGGTGTTCCAGCCATAAAAAGAGGTTTCAGGAATTAGCGGTAACGATGTCTCAGGTATTGGAGCGGTTCTTCAGCAGTGCTTCCGCAACTATGAAATCGTGCGGTCTTGTGACCTTGATGTTTTCCGGGTCTCCGGCAAACATCGTCACCGGATGAATCGCCTCGACAACCGAGGCATCGTCAGTGTATATTCCTTTGGGATCACGGTCCGTATAAGCTTTGTCAAGCAACGCCCCGTCAAAGACCTGCGGTGTCTGGACCGCAAAGTATTCCGAGCGATCCACTGAGACCGATCCTCCAGGTACATTACCATCAAGATGTCTGATTGAATCGGCCATAGGAACGACAGGAATAACGGCCCGCTTTTCAGCGACGGCGTTCCAGCCTTCGCGTATCAGAGCCTCGGAGACCATCGGACGCGCGGCATCGTGAACAGCCACCATGTAATCCCGGTTATCCTTCCTGTCATTTCTGATTTTTCTGATCAAAGCCAAAGAATTTGAGACAGAATCAGTCCGCTCAGCCCCACCCTCGGCAATGAATATCCGCCGGTTATCTTTTAGACCAAGCCCGGAGGGGAGATCATCGATTATGTTCGACCAGATATTCATTCCGTCCCGGCTGAGCACGAGAATCACGATTGTCTCCGGATCAGCCTTGAAGAAAGAGAGGATCGAATGGCAGATCATCGGGAGGCCACCGACGGTCTGAAACTGTTTCGGAATCCCGCCTCCGGCACGTGTTCCCGAGCCGGCCGCCACAATGACAGCAAACTTCAAATCGGAGCCGCCCTTTCCGGCCGGCTCCGATCCGATATTATTCAGGCCCGCAGATTCACTTTGTGCCATCTTGTCTGACAGAAATTACATGTTCATGCCGCCATCGACCTGGATAACCTGACCGGTGACGTAACTTGACATATCCGATGCGAGGAAAACAGCCACATTGGCGATATCCTCGACCTGACCGCCACGGCGGAGAGGAATTTTCTTGCACCAGTCGGCACGCACCTCTTCGGGAAGAGCCGCAGTCATGGCAGTCTCGATGAAGCCGGGAGCGATTGCATTGGCGCGGATTCCGCGTGAACCGACTTCCTGAGCGATACTCTTGGCCAGAGCGATGAGGCCGGCCTTAGAAGCGGCGTAGTTTGCCTGGCCTGCGTTACCGTGAACGCCGACAACAGATGCCATGTTGATGATCGAACCGCCACGCTGGCGCATCATGACAGGCAGAACGGCATGAATGAAATTGAAGGCAGATTTGAGGTTAACGGCGATAACCGCATCCCACTGAGCCTCACTCATTCTCATCATCAGACCATCCTTAGTGATGCCAGCATTATTGACGAGAATGTCGATTGAGCCGAAATCTTTCTTTACCTCTTCAACGACCTCTTCAGTCTGCTTGAAATCAGCGGCATTAGAGGCATAACCTTTCACCTTCACTCCGAGAGCGGCAATTTCCTCTTCGGTTTTCTTGCCGTTTTCATCAATTACGAGATCGGTAAAAGCTATGTTCGCACCTTCCTGGGCGAAGCGGAGGGCAAGAGCCTTGCCGATTCCACGGGCAGCGCCTGTGATGAGGGCTGTCTTTCCTTCGAGAAGTTTCATATCTGTTTAATTATGGTTTGCTTGTGTTTTTCTCCGGATTATGGTTCATTCGACCCAGCCGGAGTATTATCTCTCCCCTTATTCTTTCGCGCTATCCATTCACTCCTTCGTCACGATGAAACAACCGCAGCTGTAACCTCCTCCGAAGACCATGACAGCGGCGCGTTCACCCTTTTCAAGACGGTCGCGCATCTGAGCCAACACAAGGGGAGCCGAAGCAGAACCCGTGTTTCCGAGCTCCTCGATGTTGTTCAGGAACCGTTCGATAGGAATGTCGAGCATGTGAGCGACCTGAGCGACGATCCGCTTGTTGGCCTGATGGCAGATGAAATATTTGATGTCATCTTTCGTCAGATTCTTCTCTTCGAGAGCTTTCCCGAGAGCATACTGCATATATTTCACGGCATTGAGGAACACGTCACGTCCTTCCGGCATAGTGATTCCATCCTCCTTGGGGCGGAGCTTCACACCCTCCGTGCCCTTGCCGATATGGCCGAGACCTTCGGTAAACACGGATTCTATCCGGAGGTCAGAATCGGCCTCCCGTTCTTTAGACACAAAATAAGCAACGGCGCCGTCTCCCCAGAGATGTCCGCTCTTCGGATCCGAGGGATTGCTGTAATATGTGTTGTGCTCACTGCTGACGATCAGTGCTTTAGTTCCTTTTCCTGAGGCAAAATAGCCTTCGATAACCTCAAGACCGTTGATAAACGAAGAACAGGCGGCCGAGACATAGACAGCCTTCGCTCCGGCGATTCCATATTCACGCTGGACCTCATGGGCGAGCGTAGCCACGGAGTCATATACGCAATAATGAGCTGACACGATTACGTCGACATCCTTTATATCATAAGGCAGGTTCTTCAATGCATCTCCGACTGCCTCCATACCCATTGTATTTACATTTTCGCCATCTCCGGCTTTGGAACGGGTTTCGATACCGGTCCGCTGCACAATCCAATCGGATGTCAAGCCATTGACTTCCTTGAAGAAATCATTGTCTACACGGCCGGAGGGAACATAAAAACCTGTCGAGTTGATATACATGGAGGGGTGTTTTTAGGTGTTAGGTAATAGGTGTTATGGGAAGATGTGAGGTTTAATCCTTGCTTGGCTATTGACTGAGGAGAGTCAGACATTACCGGGGGGTGTCAGTCCGGTTCCCGCTTCTCGATTCCCTTCAGGACAAGATGTCCGAGAACCGTTTTCAGCGACTGCTTGTCGATGTTGTGATCCGAGAGATTATCGCGGATATAGGGAACATCGAGCCCGGCGATAATCTGAGTTATGATGACGGCTGACCTGTGGGTATCCTGAATTGCGAAGACAGCCTGATCGACCCCTTCGTTCAGGATTGCGCGCAAAAGCACGACCTCCTTTGCAGACATCAGCTTGCGGGCACGATCAACTTTCCGCACATCACGGAAAAACCCGGCCCGCAGAGAACCGTTTCTGGAAACAATCTCCTTCATCGTCTCGAAGCGGCATTCAATATACTCGAGCAGTTTTTCGGACGCGGGCACAGGTTTAGCCACTATTTCCTGAAGGCGGCCGAGAACCTGGTCTGTCTCGCGTTCGATCACCGCGTTGAAGATGTCACGCTTCGACTTGAAATAGGTATAGATGGTTCTCCTTCCTTTGTCCGAAGCATTGGCGATGTCGTTCATGGTCGTATTCTCGACCCCTTTCCTTGCGAAAAGCTGTCGGGCAACTTCAATGAATCTTTCACGCGTCTTGCTGACCATTATCTGACTTTTTCAGAAAGAAACCGTTCCGGGACCCGTTTAGGAGATTAGCTCCCGAAACAGAAATTCATGGTGTGCTTACTTGCGGCTGCCTACTTTGGAAGAAGCCGGCGAGTAAATGCACACTCCTCAGTATATTGAGCAAAATTAACAAAAATAATTTAAAAAACCGGCGAAAGTGGCCCAAAACATTGAAATATATGGGGTTTTTGCGATTTTACATTTTTTAACAGCATTTTTAAGCTGAAACATTTGGCTATTTCGTCAGAAAG
>CAYMTQ010000027.1:0-22147 GCA_964393395.1 uncultured Sangeribacter sp. | reverse complement strand
GAAGCGTCCTATGTCATCATGGAATAATACTCCTTATTATTAAAGAGCCGGGATTATTAGTGAGCCGGGATTTTTAAAGATCCGGCTCACTAAAAGCCATAATCATCAAGAAATATCAAGAAGGGTGATTCACGATGAACCGGGGGATGTGCCATAATTTGCACGTGCCTCTAAATGTACGGACATGGCGTGCCATGTCCGGTTAGTAACATGTTGACTACCAGGTCGGACATGGCACGCCATGTCCGTACATTTCGACGATTCGGTGATTTTGACACACCCTCCTTCTTATGATACACACTCCTATCAGTTGTCGGAGCAGGCGGCACAACGGCCCTTGATCACGAGATTGGCCGAACGTGCCGTGAATCCCGGGGGAAGAGGCAGAACCGGAATAGACTGGTCATGAAGACAGAAGGTGCGACCGCACACGAGACAATGGAAATGGGGATGAAGATCGGGATCGCCCTCAGAGTCATTGTGGGAATGGGGCGACGAACAAAGTTCATATTTGACAGAGCCGGAGCCGTCCTCAATCGTGTGTACGAGACCGGTGCTGACAAAAAGCGACAGCGCACGGGTGATTGAAGAGCGGTCAACGGTAGCCAGCGCGCACTCTATCTCCAGACCCGACACCGGCCGGTCTGCTTCAGCGATTGCCCGTGCAATCAGTGTGCGCACAGGAGAGATACGGACTCCCGCCTCCTTCATCATTTCTTCCAGTCTATCGGTCTCCATAATATTAATGCTTCCGGTTTTCTCACCAAAATTACAAAAAAATTTTTCATCGAGTGAACCAACTCCGAAGCGAACGTGTTTATAAGACAGAAACAGGAAAACAAGATGCCACAGACGGAGAGCCTCTCCGGAAAGGCACAAGAAGATATTCAATTCATGATGTTAGGTTAGTTTGAAAGTATTATGGAAAACATTCATTTGCGGGTCGCCGGGAGGCGGCCCGCAAGTGGTTTATGGACCGGCTTGACAAAAAATGACAATTCAGCGTCGTCTATGCGTTCTTCCGACACCGGTTTTTGCGCAGAAACACCTATCTTTGCAGATATGAAGCAGAACAGCCGGCCCCCATTTTCGACACGTGAACGCAACGGGATGATCGCCTTGGTCACCATAATTCTGGCGATCACAGGCTGTGGTGTCGCTCTGAGGACATGCCGCGGCACATACCCGGGAGAACCGGGACAGATTGTCCTGTGCGACACACTTCCCGACAGGGCGGGACAATCCTATTCGTCCGGCGAACGCATGGATCGCGGAAAGAAACGAGCATCATCCGGCAAAGCGAAGAAAACCTCCGGCAAGAAAAAAAACTATAAAAAGAAGAACGGGGAAAACAAGGAAAAGGGAACGGGTGAACCATCCCGACGCAACCATCTCGAGGAAAATCTATCGGAATGAAGATTTAGACCCCGTGTGGCTGCCATTTTTTTGAAACGGCCTCTTATTTCTTCCTGAAGCGTGCGAGGAAGCGATCGGCGCCACTGCGGGTCAGGAGGACCAGGGCTGAGAGAATCATGAAATATAGAATACAGCCGACCGCCACCAATCCGAGGGTTCCCCAAGGTCCCGAGCCGAATGAAGAGACCCATCTGAGAAACAACAACGGGAGCGCAGCGGCGAGACAACCCCAGAGGAGGTGACGACCGTACAGCTTCACATAAGGGACGAGAGAGCTCCTGAATCCGCGAGTGAAGAGATAATAAGGATTCCAGCAGAACAGAATGACGAAGAGACTGACGCCGACACCGGCCAGAATTCCGTCAAGCCCGAATTTCCATCCGAGCAGCACGCTCAACCCTACATTCAGGATAACCTCGGCCAGGGGTGAATAGATGTCACTGTAGAGGCCGTAGGCCAACAAGAAATTATCGACAGTCGCCCGGCTGACATATATGTACATGTTGATACAGATAAGCGCGACAGTCAGGGGCGGAAGGACATATTCCGGACCGATCCACACAGTGACGAGCGCCGGACTGCCGAACATCACGGCAAAGGTCAGCGTCGCGATGAACAGAAAACGGACACTGAACAATTCTCCGAAGACAGAGAGAATCCTGTTCCTATCACCTTCCGCGACGAGACTTCCGACAGCGCCCCCCATGCTGCTGAACATCGCTGTCACGAGCGAAGTGACGGCATAGACAATAATCATGTAGTTGCCATAAAGGGTAACCACCGACAGGGTGGTGAAGCCATAAATGACAAGAGGCGCACTCTGGGAGACAGTGAAGTTTCCTAATTTATGATAGAATATCTGGCGGACCTTCAGGAACATTTCGGGATATTCCTTCCGGAGCGCGCCGACACTCTTGGCAGACTTCCGGAGATAGGGATATGTCCGCCTTATAGTCCTCCTCAGAGAAGCCGAAGCAAGGATGGCAAAGAGAGCCTCGATCGCGAGCCACCAGACGTAGCCGAATGGCAACAGGCTGACTGCGATCATCTGAACGACAACTTTCAGAAGAATCACAGCCTTATAGGACAGAATATACTTATAGTCTTTCTGGTCGGCGACGAGGACACCGAGAGGATAGTTCACATAATAATCGAGCAGAGCGCCGAAAAGCTGGACACCGAAAGTCGCGTAGGCGTACCACATCGGGAGCTCCATAGACCGGAAAATCAGCGGGAAGAAACACATCAGGATTCCCGAACAGATGATAAGGACCAGAGCGATCCGGCGATAGATCCACCCCTGCAGAGTAACTATGTCACAGATCCGTTCGTGGTCATCGTCGAACAACGGCTTATAGAGCATGTAGCCCACAGCCGTGCCGATTCCGAGCTCCGCAAGATTCAGGAACTGAAGGAGATTGGACGAGGTTGTATTGAGACCGAGGATCTCCGTTCCGAGATAATCAAGAAAAACCTTTCGCGAAAAGAACTGCACGACGAAAGTCATGGCGAAGAATATCAGGGCCACGACACTGTTGTGCACACTCCTTGATGTACGCGATTCCACCATCTACCGAAGTTGCTTTCTATTTGCATCAAAGATAATCATAAATAAGTAATTGGCAAAATTAGAGCCCATTCTTAAGGAAAGGTGACTGAGAGAGGTGTATAAACCATTTGCGGGCCGCCTCCCGGCGACCCGCAAATGAATGTTTTCCATAATACTTTCAAACTAACCTAACATCATGAAACGAATATCTTCTTGTGCTGTCATGAAGAATCTCTTCATTCAGGCATCTTGTTTTCTGCTTTCTGATACTAAAACATCCCTCCCTCAGATTTGGTTCGGTAAAAGTTGATTTTTTTCTGAAATTTTTTTTTCAAGGGAGCCTGGAGGCACCCTCCAGGCCACTTTTCAGACACCGCAAAACCTCTTGCTCTCAATGTTTCGCGAAATTTTCAATGTTTCGCGAAATTATCCGTTTAATAAGATAATGAAGCGCTTTATCTCACTTATCCATCGATATTACGGCAGATTCCACGTAAACCATACGGTGGCCGGAACGGTCATCGCATGCCTGCTCCTGCTGACAGTCGCGTCCGGTTGTTCAACCAAGAAGAACACTCCGGCCTCGCGAAACTGGCATGCCTTCACAACGCGATATAATGTCTACTTCAACGGCTCCGAGCATTATAAGGAGACACTCGACGCAATGGAGAAAGGATATGAGGATGATTACTCGCGCTTTGTGCTGACCCATCCGGCCGAAGCCAAGGCAGACCCCAAGTTTCCTCAGCCGACCGGCGATTTCAACCGCACAATCGAGAAGATGCAGAAGGCAATCCAGCTGCACTCCATCTCAAAGAAGCCCAATAAGAAATCAGGATCGGCAAAAGAGAAAGCATTCCGCGCACGGACTGAGTTCAACTCCTTCATCCACAACGCATGGATGATGATGGCCAAAAGCCAGTTCCTGAACGGCGACTTCCTCGGAGCGTCGTCTACGTTCATGTATATATCCAAACACTTCACATGGCTTCCGGCGGTCGTCACCGAAGCCAAACTGTGGCAGGCCCGCTGCTACTGCGCGATGGACTGGGATTACGAGGCGGACAACATTCTCTCAAAGATTAAAGAGAAAGAGCTGACTTCAAAGCAGTTGCGCAATCTATACAACCTGACGATGGGAGACTATTATGTCCGGACGAAAGACTTCGGCAAAGCTCTCCCCTTCCTGAAACTCGCGGCCGCAGCCGCCTCCGGCACCCAGAAAAACCGGCTCTGGTTCCTCGCCGGCCAGGCGGCCCACGCAATCGGCAACAACCGCGAGGCCTATGAAGCTTTCAAGAAGGCGGCTTCGGGCCTCTCGACGCCATACCGGACGAAATTCAATGCCCGCATCAAGCAGAGCGAGGTGTTCACAGGCAAGAATATCGAGGGTGAGGTCAGAGCGCTCCGCGCCCTGACGCGCTATCAGCGTAACAACGAGTTTCTCGACCAGATCTATTATGCGATCGGAAACCTCTACCTGTCGCGCGGAGACACAGCCGAGGCAAAAAAGAACTATCTGACGGCTCTCGAGAAATCCACACGCAACGGAATCGACAAGGCCCTGGCCGGAGTCGCATTAGGCAACATTTACTTTGACGAGCATGACTATATCAAGGCCCAGCCCTGTTATTCCGAAGCCATTCCACAGCTTTCAGAAACCTTCCCGAACTACAAGACTCTGAAAAAACGGAGCGACGTGCTTGATGAACTGGTCGTTTATGCAGGAAACGTCGAGCTTCAGGATTCGCTTCTCGCCCTCTCCAAACTTCCGGAAGAGGAACAGAGGGCTGTCTGCCAGAAAATCGTGGACGAGCTCAAGCGACAGGAAAAAGAGGCCGAGGAGGCAGCCAGACGCGAAGAGGCGCTCGCAAATGCGGAACAGAACTCGCCGATGAACCAGAACGCACCGTCGACCCCGGCCTTCAGCATGAACAACGACAAGTCATGGTATTTCTACAACACCATGACCAAGAACCAGGGAAAGACGGAGTTCCAGCGCAAATGGGGCTCGCGTAAGCTCGAGGATGACTGGCGCCGCCGCAACAAGACTTCATTCTCTTTTGAGGATCCGGCAGATGAAGACGGAGGAGACTCAGAAGGTACAGCCCAGGCAAACGACTCCATTCCTGAAGAAGAGCGCAAGGCAATCGAAGCCGCTTCGGATCCCCATAACGTTGAGTTCTATCTGGCCCAGATTCCGAAGACCGAGGAACAGATCGAGACCGCCAATGATGTCATTCAGGAGGGCCTGTACAACATGGGGGTCATCCTGAAGGACAAGCTCGAGGATTTCCCCGCCGCACGCCATGAATTCCTCACACTCGAAGAGCGCTATCCGGACAATGTCTATCGTCTCGATGTCTATTACAATCTCTACCTGATGGCGGTCCGGAGCGATAACCGCGCCGAAGCTGAGAAGTGGAAAGAGTTGATAATAAAGGATTTCCCCGATTCTCCATACGGAAAGGCCATGCTCGATCCCGATTACTTCAACAATCTCAGGACGATGCACATACGCCAGGAATCGATGTATCAGGAGACGTATGACGCATATCTGGATAACCGCAACCGCGAAGTCCATAAGCTTGTGGAAGAGATGGAGACCACCTATCCCCTCTCGCCCATCCTCCCGAAGTTCGTCTTCATCGACGCTCTTTCCTACCTGACGGAGAAAGATTACGGCATGTTCAAGGACAGGCTGACGGAACTTCTGAAGAAGTGGCCCGACACCGACATGACCGACATGGCTGGCAGCATCGTCCGCGGCCTGCAGGCCGGAAAACAGCCTAATGCCGGATCGACAAACACACGCGGAATGATCTGGGACATGAGGCTGACTGATTCCGAGACACCTGTTGCGGCCGACGGTCAGCCCGCGGCTTTCGAGCGTGATCCGGAGAAACCTCAGTATCTTGTCCTCGCCTTCGACCGTGATTCGGTCAGCTCCAACCAGCTGCTATATGATGTCGCCCGGTTCAACTTCTCCTCATTCGTGGTCCAGGACTTCGATCTCGAACAGATGAACTTCGGGAATATCGGACTGTTGATTGTCAAAGGCTTCGCCAACCTTCGTCAGCTCGAACACTACCGCTCGGTGATGGCTTCAAAAGACTTCACGCTTCCCGAGGGTGTGCGTCCGGTGATGATCAGCAAGGCCAACTTCGAATTGCTTCTCCGCGAGGGCCGTTCATTTGAAGACTACTTCCGGTTCGAGGCCGACGAAGCCGCCACTTCCGCCGAAGAGAAGGCGCTTGAAGGAATTGAAGAAACAGCAGCCGAAGAGGGCATAGAGCTCGAAAATCCGGAAAATCCGGAAGAAGAGGGAGAAGAACCCGTCGATCCGGAAGAGGAAACACCTCCGGCAGAGGCCGGGGATGAGAATCCGGAGACAATCCGGGAGACTCCGGAGAACCCCGGAGCCCTCCGGACCGTTGAAGAAATAAAACCAGAATCTGAAGAATAACCGATATATGGACAAGATCCTCTGGGCGGATGATGAGATCGATCTCCTCAAACCCCACATAATGTTCCTAAAGGCGAAAGGATATGATGTCGAAACCGTCTCTAACGGCCGCGACGCACTCGATGCGCTTGACCGCGAACCATTCTCGCTCGTGCTTTTAGACGAGAATATGCCGGGTCTCTCCGGCCTGGAGACTCTCTCGCGCATCAACCAGGCCCATCCGGAGGTCCCGGTCATCATGATAACCAAATCGGAAGAGGAGAACATCATGAATCAGGCCATCGGAAACCAGATTGCCGATTATCTGATCAAACCCGTCAATCCGAGCCAGATACTGCTGTCCCTCAAGAAGAATCTGCACAGCGCACGGATAGTAGCCGAACAGACGACATCGGACTATCAGCAGGAATTCGCCCGCATCGCCCAGATGATCAACGCCGCCTCCTCTCTCGACGACTGGAAGGAGGTCTACCGCCAGATCGTCTTCTGGGAAATAAAGCTTGCCGATCAGGATTCGGCTATGTCCGAACTGCTTCTGATGCAGAAGAAAGAGGCCAACTCAGGCTTCTGCAAGTTTGTACGGCATAACTACGAGCACTGGATTGACGGTCAGGACCGTCCGCTGACCAGTCCCGATATTTTCTCGAAACGGGTCTTCCCGCTTCTTGACTCCGGAGAAAAGGTCTGCGTGATCATCATCGACAATTTCCGTCTTGACCAATGGAGGGTCATCCAGCCCATGCTGGCCGAATATTTCAATGTTCAGGAGGAGCTGTATCCGACGATTCTTCCGACTTCGACCCAATATGCAAGGAACGCGATCTTCGCCGGCCTGATGCCCCTTCAGATAGCCGAGATGTTCCCCGCTCTGTGGGTCGAGGAAGATGAGGACGAGGGGCTCAACATCCACGAAAAAGAACTGATCCAGACCCAGCTTGACCGCTATCGGCGGAAAGACAGGTTCTCCTATAATAAGCTCAACGACTCCTCGGCCGGAGAGAAGTTCCTCGGGAAACTCAACTCCCTGCGCGACGTTCCGCTGAACGTGATCGTCATGAACTTCATCGACATGCTCTCCCATGCCCGGACAGAATCGAAGATGATACGCGAACTGGCGAACAACAACGCGGCCTACAGGTCGCTGACCGAGTCGTGGTTCCGCCACTCTTCGGCCATGGATATCTTCAGGCGTCTGGCCGAGATGAAATTCAAGATCATCCTGACAACCGACCACGGCTCTATCCGTGTCGACAACCCGATCAAGGTCGTCGGCGACCGCAACACCAACACGAATCTGCGCTACAAAGTCGGAAAAAACCTGAACTACAATCCCAAGCAAGTATATGAGATGAAGGATCCGAAACGTTTCGGACTCCCGGCGCCGAATCTTTCGAGCACATTCATCTATGCGATGAACAACGACTTCTTCTCCTATCCGAACAACTATAATTATTATGTCCAGTATTATGACGGGACTTTCCAGCACGGAGGCATCTCGCTCGAAGAGATGCTTGTGCCGCTCGTCACGCTGGCCCCGAAATAACGAATAATGAGGTATCTTCTGCTGACAATCGTCCTTCTCACGGCCCTTGTTTCAGGGAATGTCTCGGCACAGACTCCGGACTCAATCCCATCTTCCGGTCCGTCCCGGGCAAGGCTCGCGCTGCGTGAGCTCTCGGAAAAGGCATCGCGCGGAGATGGTGAGGCCCTTTACCGGCTCGCATACGTTCACGACACCGGCTATGATTCCATCCCGGTCGACACAATCGAATCGACAAGGCTTTACAGGCTGTCGGCCGAAGCCGGCTATACTCCGGCCCAGAATTATTTGGGATTCCGGCTGATCCGCGGAGAAGGGGTGCCGGCTGATCCCTCCGAGGGCCTGTCATGGATTGAGAAAGCCGCTGTCGCCGGCGATGTGAAGGCGGCCAATAATCTCGGCGCCCTTCTGACAGAGGGCAAGATTGTCGAGCCGGACCGCGACAAGGCGCTCTTCTGGTTCGGCCGGGCCGCTGACGCAGGGCTACCCTCGGCAATGGCCCAGCTGGCTGACCTACTTTCCGATCCGACGGCCGGCGACGCCGATTTCCCGCTCGCGGCACGCCTGTATATGGAAGCGGCCGGAAACGGACTGCCGGATGCGCGGACAAAGCTCGCGGCGATGCTCAACCGCAACGCCCCGACAGTCACCGGTGCGGCCTCCCTGCTCGGAGACCGAGCTCTGCTCGGCGAAGTCTACCGCACTTTAGGCGAGGGCTATTCGCTTGCTTCGGGTCTTCCCTATTCGTACGAACAGTCACTCCGCGATTATTATATCGCATCCATGCTCGGCGACGAACCCTCGGTTCTCGCAATCGAAGAGCTGACCGGACTTCTGCCCGACGCACTTAAAACACTTGATACCTCCTCAATCGAAGACGAAGTCACGGAAGCCCTCCGCCTCCTCGATTCTTCATCAGAGCAATCAACCGACTCAATCTCAGAACAATAAACCGATTAATTCCCTCCTCAGGGCGCTTCAATGATGAAAAACACAATTATCCGCTCTCTCACGGCAATACTGATCCTTATGTCCGGAATCACAGCCCGGGCATGGGAAACACTGCCGGCAGAACTTGACGGCACGATGATGCCTTATAATTTCTCCGCCGCAGATTCCGTCACGCCATGGGCCGGTACCGGTCTGGAGCCCGTTGCGGTTTCATACGTAGGCCGTCACGGCTCCCGTTATCTCTCTTCCGAGAAGAAGGTGGCACCGCTCCTCAAAGCCATAGACCATGCACGCAATGCCGGCACATTGACTTCTGAAGGAGAAGCCTTCGCCTCATTGATAGACATAGTCTGCCGGATCTCTGAGGGGCGCTGGGGCGATCTTTCACCACTCGGAGAGGCTGAACAGGACCGGCTCGGACGGGAGTTCTGCAGCTCCATGCCGGAGCTTTCCCACCATGTTTCCGGTCTGGCCGAATCCTCATGCGTTCCCCGTGTGGTCCGGACGATGTGGGATTTCCTTTACCCCATCGCGGCCCTTGACGAAGCGAACACAATCGCGACCGACGAAGGGCCGGAGTTCTCCCCGCTTGTCAGATTCTTTGAGACGGACACCACTTATTCGGCCTACATAAAATCAGGCAACTGGACGGCTGTGTATGACAGATTCGTCAGAGACAATATCTCTGCCGGGCCTGCCCGCCGGCTCTTCGGCGATATTCATGGCGAAGAGGGATTGCGGAAACTTACGCTCGACATGTATGGCGTCCTGCAATCGTTCCGCTGCACAGGTCTGCCGGCACCGACAACGCGCTGGATGAGCGAGGATGAATACAAGGCCTGCTGGGAGGCGACAAATCTGAAACGCTACCTCACTCGTTCCCTTACTCCCCTTTCGACAGAGGCCATGCGCGCTGTGACCCCTCTGCTCGAGACACTGATCGCGAGATCAGACGCCTCGCTCCGGGATTCAGGCCTGATGAAGACGGATATGGCCACAAAACAGACCCCCGTGATCGCTCAGGCAACCGACCTTATGTCGTCCGGAAATGATGCGCCGGGCCTCAACGCCAACTTCTGGTTCGGCCATGCCGAGACGCTTCTGCCCCTTGTGGCTCTCATGGACCTTCCCGGGTGTGCTGTTCTTCCGGCCGAATTGGCTACTGTCGGAACAGAATGGAAAGATTACGAAATAACACCCATGGCGGCCAATGTCATGCTCGTGCTTCTGAAGGATCCGTCAGGTGGCGACATCCGCGCGGCCGTCCGACTGAACGGACGCTGGGTTGAACCGGCAGGTGGCGAAGGGATGCTTCCGCTCTGGTCGTCGCTCCGGGCTCACTGGCAGAGACGGATCGACCAGATTGTCAGGTGAGGCAACGACCTCATGGAGAACCGAATCGAGAAAAAACGTCCCGGCAGCGAACCATTTCGCTTTATGCACGGTTATAAAATCATAAAAATAAAGATTCCACTGTGAGGGTGCCGGCGAATCCGCCAACAGGAAGATTTACAGACACCTTTCTCTAAAAACCGTATTGCAAATGGGAAAATTTCTCGCTGATTTCAAAGAATTCGCCCTTAAGGGCAACGTGATTGATCTGGCTGTCGGTGTGATCGTCGGCGGTGCATTCGGCAAGATCGTGTCTTCGCTCGTGAACGACATCATCATGCCGGTTATGACAATCTGCACGGGAGGCGCAGATTTCAAGAACCTCAAATATGTGATCAAAGAGGGTGTGCCGGCAAGCGCAGACGGAGCGATAGCCGCTGTCGAAGAGGTCGCCATCAATTACGGAATGTTCATTCAGAACATCGTTGACTTCCTCATCATAGCTATCAGTATCTTCGTGGCCATCCGCATCGCCATGAAACTGAAGAAGAAAGAGGCTGAGGCACCTGCCGAGGAGCCCGCTCCCGATCCTCAGGTTGTCCTGTTGACCGAGATCCGCGACCTTCTGAAATCGGAAGAGAACGCCAAGAAATAAGAATCACTTGCAGGCCAGACAAGACCCTGCTCTAACATAAACGCCACCCCGCCGACCTCACAGGCCCGGCGGGGTGTTCGTTTTAGTGGTGTTTCAAAAACGGTCTATCAGACCCAATCTCACAAGAGTCAGATCCTTTCTCACGAGAAATTGATCTGAATCACTCGCTTATATACAGCTCTCTGGGTTGAGCGGAGGTGAACTTCTTGTTACCATCCTCGTCATAGCATGTCCATTCCACCGTCAGGACGTGCTCTCCGGCCTCGAGACCTTCAAGGAGATAATCCAACTCGCCGGGGAAGGAGGTGATCTCAGCTATCTGTGTGTCATCTATGTATAATGTGAGCTGATACGTATTCGTGACATCTCTTCCTATATAAGGATTGGCGAGACCTTTGAGCCGTTCTCCATTCCGGTAGTCCTGGAAAGAGGAAAGAAGCTGGAATCGCAGGGCGACCGCATCGGAGGCCATCACCTGATAAGCCGGGAAAGAATACGAAGTCGTGTAGCTTGACCCTTTGTATGAATATTTCACTTCGGCCGAGACGGGAAGCACAGTTCCGGGAGCTTCATTCACATAATGGCTGAACTTATAAGGAGCGGAGTAGCGGGTTCCGAGATTGTCGGGGCCGAGGCTTGCCGTCGCCGATTCTATACTGAGACCTTTGGATGAACGGTCCTGATTCAGATATATCTCCATCTCGAATGTATCTCCCTGGCCGACATAATTGTAGATCCAGTTAATATCGGCAGCTGCCCGGTCACCGTCATCGTCGCCACCCCCCGAACCGTTTGAAAGATCATGTTGCAGGGTGAGGACGAGAGGGTCACACTTTTCACCGGAAATGTGAACGAGAGCCTCGAGGATATGCTTCCCCGGAATCACCTTCTCCGGACCGTAATTGCACACATAGGGAGCCATCGAAGTGGACTCTATCTCCCCGCCATCGAGCAGGTAGACAACCTTTGTTATCCTCAGTCCCCACTTCGACAGATCCGCGAATGGAGTTACGGTGGCTACAAACGACAGATTATTGTCATATTTGGAAGTATTCACGCTCAACGTGCAGCTGTAATCCGGCACATATTGCGATATGTCACCGCTCAGATCGGGAAGTTCGTCATGCGGATCATCCTTGCAGGCAGAAAAAAGAAAAACCGACAGAAAAAGTCCGGCAAATAAAAGATATAGATTTTTTTTCATGAGAGCATTTTTTTGAGACTACCCCTTACAGATCAAGCCACCAGTTTATGCCGGCACCGAATCCGATGCCGTTGCACTCCTTATACCCGAGCACCCAGTTGTAGCTGACGGACAGAGTGATGAAAATATTGTCACTCACGGGAATATATCCTCTGACGACGGGACGCATCATGAACTTTGTCAGTGAATCGCCGTCAGAACTTCCGGAAGTTGTAACATGAGCCAGATTGTTTCCGCTTCCTGTTGTCGATTCACCGTATGAGGTCGTTCCTCCATCCAGATTCAGGTATCCGAAACCCCAACCAATGGAAAAGTACTTCATGTAGAACGCAGGAGTGAATGTCAGGTAATACTTCGGTTTGTATTTCCCTTCGGTCACCTTATAGTTCATTATATCTGTGAAGTCTACCTTCCGGGTTGTGTAGACATCATTTCGGCTGTGGATTCCGAAATCGGCGCTGATCATGAACTTCCAGTATGAAAACGAGAGCGATCCGCCGTATGCGAAATGCTTGGAATATTCATAGGTGAGTCCTAAAGACTGCTGCTCTTCGTCGATCTCGATTCCGCTCATGTCGAGGCGTACGCGTCTTTTGCCGGTCTTCGCATCGACATATTCCTCATAGGGACCGATCTTCGCGATTTTTGTGCCGGTCACATAATAAAGCTGAGGTCCGCTGTATTGAATCGGACCTTCTACGGCAACCTCCGCCCTGACGAATCTGATGTCGTCACGGTTTCTGTATTTCGGATCGAGAAGCGTCGGAGAAATATCGGTGATGTTGCGGAAAGTCACCTTTGCTCCTTTGTCAATCTCAGACTGCCAGCAGGTGATGAAGTTCGGGAAAAGATAGTCGTTTGTCCTTATGAGGCCATTCCTCAGAGCGAGCTCCTGCATGAGCTGGTCGGCGGCCTTGAAGGCCGGTTTGACCGTCACTTGACTCTCGACACCCTCGAGTCCGTAGGCAATGTTTCCGTTATTGACCCACTGGGTCATCGCATCCGTAAAACGGCCGACAACGTCTGTCGGCGCGGCGCTCGAGACAAGCACCACCGCAAGTGCGATAAATGTCAGTATGATACGTTTATTCATATTCTCTATATTGAACCCCCGGTCCGGTGCGTGCGGGATAAACCGTAACGGCCACCGATGTCATTAGAGGCCACCGATTATTTCCTTCTTCAATAACTCCTTCCTGACCGCATCGGCTTTGAACCATTCGGAAATCAGCCATCCCGAATTCGAGCTGTCCCGGACAAACTCACGGATGGTGAAGATATATCCCGGAACCTGCATGAAGGTGTAGGTCACCTCCTCCACATACTCGATCTCAAGATCACCGTAATAAACCAGCGTGAAGAAGGCAGTCAGCGGAGAAATGCGCCAGTTTTTTGGAGCATAGAGGGTAATGTCCTCATCTCTACCTTTCGTCAGTTCCGGAAGAACCATGAAATCCATCTCGTTCTCGTTTGGAAGAAGGAAGACCCTGGACTTTTCGGAATAGGGAGCCAGATCGAAGACCGCTCCATCGACATTCGAGATCACCCATTTATACATATCTGCCTTTCGTTCTTCAACGGACAGGAAGACATCGAACTTCACCTCCTTCCCTTTCAACGAACCGACACACCGTGCCCTTGCAAACCATTCTCCGTCGTTGAAGAGCAGTTTCGGGCGGAAGGTGTCAATCGAATCAATGAACTCGATGGCGGACTTCTGGCCCTCCGGATTTGAGAATACGTCGGAAGAGAGATCGAGCAGCATCCTGTAGTTCCTGGTCCGCACGGAATCGCTGTCCTGCAGGTCCGGGTGGCTTTCCAGACCGTTGAAGCGGTTCATGAATTCTGAAACCAGCTTGATCCGGGCGAGATACCCGTTCCTGTCGAGCTCGCTCAACTGAGCCATGGCCGGCATGAACAGGGCCATCAGAAGGCAGAAGGTAATTGATCTCATTCCGTTCACAGACGTTCGGTTTCCATAGCCGTGACATCTCCCAACATCACGATGAACTCACTGTTTCCCTCGATATCTTCCTCGACTTTGATGTAGACCTTGACCTTCTTGCTCGTACGGTCGCCATAGACAGGTTTAGTGTCCCTGAATCCGCGGAATTCCTGAACGAAGAAAGCGGTGCACACATACGTGTCGTCATCTATCTTCTGAAGATCGCTTATCTTGATGTCAACTATATCGGTTGATTTAATATCGACTTTGGAATATTTCAGATTGATCAGACCCGTGAAATAATCCTTGATGAGTTTCGTCGAGGGCTTTTTCGAATAGATGGAGGTCGTCTGCATCTTGACACCCTCCTTCCGGCGACCCTGCTCTTCATAGGCATTTCCATGGCCGATGAAGAGGTTGAGGGCTTTTTTTCTGAAATACTGACGTGTATCGACGCTTTTGCCTTTGTCAGCCATAAAGGAGATATTGTCGGTCATCTGCGCTACCTTCTGCTGCGCGCGCTCCTTCATCAGCTGCATCTTCTGGGCATCGGTTGTCGCCCCGTAGACGGGCACACAAAGGAGCAGAGCCGCGATCCCGGGAAATATCTTGAGAAAGTTCATATAATCGTATTTATCTTATTTTCTGACGTTCACTTATTTTCTGTAGGTCTCTTTGACACGCATTTCGGTGATCCGGTCGCCGGATGTTTTGATGCTGACGGGAACGACCTTCAGGAGGATGCGGCTCGTGGCGAGGCGTCCGATGAATTCTTCGGCCGAATCCTTGTCTATCACCTGATTGCCGTCCGTGCTCATCACGCGGACAACAGCGCCGGGCGCGAACACCGATTCCAGGCTTTCGGCCTGTGCGATTCGGTTTGTCTCGTTCTGACGCGTATCGATCAGGTTATCGAGAGCAGTCCCGATAATGTTCATCCAATCCTGTTCACTCTCGGCCTTTGAGACGGAAGGGGAAGTCGTTTTCGGTTTCGAAGGCTGGACGGGCTTCGGGGCCGGTGCTGCCTTTTGCGGAAGGGAGGCTGTGAAGATATTCGATGAGAAAATCGGTGTCTGGTTTCCGTCGGTGATTTCATTGGTGATGTCTCTCACATCCGTGAAAAGGGATACCCAGTCGAGATCTCCGTTCTCCATTCCATATTCGAAATTCTTGGCCAGCACGCAGGTGAAGATGTCCATATCGCCGAGCGCTGTCCTGCCCCCTAAGGAAGACTGTCCCGGCTTGGCCGAAGACAGTATGAAGTCCCCTTTTCTCTCAAGAAACATTTTCTGGATGGCTTTCTTCTCGCCATCGGTCAGATAGGAATTGCCGTAATTGACAGCAAACTGAGGCGCGGAACGGCGGGCAATGTCCTGATATACATTACAGCACATGCCGATTGATGCCAGCAGACGCGGGTTGCGTTTCTTCAGCTCATCGTGCACCCATTTCAGGGGAATGAGATTCTTTGTGCTGTTTCCTGCCATCCACATCATCGGCCACACATCACCACCTGCAGTGCCGTGAGTACCGTGACCGATATAATAGAACATCACAATGTCGTCCGGTCCGCACTTGAAAGAATTGATGATATCCCTGCACTTTGCCGGCGTCAGGTCCTTGCCGTAGATATCTTTGATCTGGGCTTTATATCCCTTTTCGGCAAGAGCGGCATTGATGGGATTGATGAAATGGCCATAAAGGACCTCACGTCCTTTGACGTCGAGAGGACCGACATTCGGGTCGGTCGTGTCGATGAACGTCAGCCAATGGATTGTCTGCGCTCCCGCAAGCATCGGGAGCAATATCGCGAGTATGGTTAAAAATCTTCGGATCATCTGTCAGGTTGTATTTTATTGATGGGCTTCACTTCCGCAACAGGAAGATGTCTCTACTCCGGCCTCCTCTTCGGGGAGAAGTTCCTTGAGGAAATCATCATTCGGAAAGACACGGACGGCGAGTCTCAGGCAGTCGTTTGAACCTATCTTCAGGGTGTTGAGGACCTCGCTTTTCTCGTTCAGGATCTGCCATATCCCGAGCCCGAAATCATATTGACAATACACGGTGGCCTTTCCGGATTTAACCTCCAGCTGAAACTGGGGAAGGAATTTGCCGTAGACAGAGAATTTCAGAATCTTGTAATCCTCCGGATTAATGAGCGAGAATTTGGCTAAGTCCTTCATATTGCGGACAAGCTTCACGCGTTTTTCAATCGTGATGGAATCCGGCACCGAATGAAGTTCAAAGGCCCTGATCGTTCCGGGTTTGAGGAGAATCGATCCAATGCTGTCGCCTAAAGTCTGTCGCACAACCGAATCACAGACCGCCGGAGTGCGGTAGCTGCCGATGCTGGAGCGCCGGGCATTGCAATTTCCGAAAACAGCAATGCCGAGTAAAAGAAGAAAAGCTAAACGCAGTTTCATAGATGTCGTTATTGATTGCCCGTCTAACTTAATCGTTCATGAAACGGGCACTGAATACCTGGCTTCGCTTCACGGTACGTGAAGGCGAAGTGTAATACAAAAATACAAAATAATCCTGAACAACCCTCTGTCCCAACAATTTTTCACAAAATCAACGCCGCCGGGATTGTCCTAAAAAACACGGCGTATAGGTCAAAAACACAAAAGATAAGTGGAATCAGCGGTAGATGGAGCCGGAGCCTTGGGTGGAGACTCTCGTGTCGGCTTTCAGCCGGCGTGCGTTTATGTCCCCCGAGCCCTGGGATACGAGAGTGGCGGTTGCGGCCTCGCCCGAGACGGTAATATCGCCGCTCCCTTGAGTGACACCTCTGAGCGTGGTGATGTCGAGTCCGCTCAGCTTGCCGTCTCCGGAGCCCTGAAGCGTTATCTCACACAGAGTTCCGGTCAGTTTCCGGACCGTGAAATCCCCGGAACCCTGGATAGTTGTCTTCATGGCGACAATAACCCCGTCGTCAAGACTGAAATCACCGGATCCTTGTGACAGATACTGAAATGACGAAGTTTCGGCATTCCCGACAGATATGTCGCCCGATCCGGCAGAGGTGATCCTCACCGTCGGACTCTCTATCCGGCAGACCGTGATGTCGCCCGATCCGGCAGATTTAATGTTGACAGACTCGCCACTCATTTCGGTTATCCTCATATCTCCCGAGCCGTTGACGGTGACTGAAGTGAGTTCCGGCGACGTGACACGCACTATAACGTCCGAAAAGCTGCATGCGGCATTGTCCTTCATCCCGATCTCGACCGTATTCCCCTTTTCCTTGATCTGTATCCGGTCCAGATCTTTCTTCTTTCCGGTTATCGTTATTCCTGGCTCGCCCGAACTATATTCGACATCGGCTTTAGTCATGTTCGTCAACGCACGGATGTCCCCTTTGATCAAAACCTTACGTTCTGTCTTCGGACCCGCTGACTCTCCTTTGAGGTCTTTCTCCGCATTGCGCACGACATGTCCGATTCCATGCTCGTTTTTTCCGCAGCTTCCTGTCAGCGTTGAACCGCAGCCTACAGAGGCAAGAGCAACCGTAATTATTGCGACAAATATCTTCTTCATAAGCTCAGTTGGTCAAGATATACATTCCGGACGGCTCTATGATATATGACAGTATCTGGAACGGAAGATCATCCATAATCTCATCTTCCGAAAATGATACCTCCCGCTTGAGTCCATCTTTCCATTCGATCACCACGATCTCACACACGTTCGGAGCCTCGTTGTTCCATATTATCATCTGCATGAGCCTGTCTTCGGAATCGAAGCGTTCAAAAATCTGATATACTCCCTGCGATTCGCGGGTACGGAGCACCTCTTCCAGATCCGGATTCGACCTTTTATACTCCGTCAGTATCTTGGCCGCCTTTTGAACTGCCTCCTGGGAATAGCACTGATATATGTAAAGAGCTGAAAAACCTTTATCAAGGTTGATCGCATGACTTCCCGTGATGCTCCGCCATTGTTTCATGTTGTGGGCGAACCGTCCGGAGATATAAGTGCTCTCCACACCGGACATTCCCGCCAGCTCCCCGAATATCTCCTTGGCATTGACTGTTGACGGAAAGGCAATCGCCATGATCAACCCGATTATCACCGGACTCAGCCGGCTTTTTAATATTTTATATAGCAGACTCTTCATTTGACGATGTGTCTAAGTATTGTAGATTATTGATGTTCTGTGCCTTTATCACCTCAAATTCATAATCAAGCTCGAGATTGGAAAGTTTGCTCGATTCCATCGCGAGTTTTGATTCGAAACGCGAGAAAATGGTATTCATGATTGAATCGGCATCCTCGACATCGGCTATTACATTATAATTCTCAGGAATCCGGAGATTTTCTCCGGCATCATGCATGTAGACCGATGTTGCTCCGGCGTTGCCGACCCTTTCAGGAGCCCTGTTCTTTTTCACAATTGAATTCCGTGCGACAGCAGGTTTAGCCGTTGCAACCCGACTTTCATCCGTGGCTTTCGCGACCGTAGACAAACCTTCGGAGTTGCTGTTTTCGGAACATTCGTGGATTGATTCTTCACGGGCAGTCAGATCCTGATGGCCGGAATTCAGCGATGAACCGCTGTCACGGAAAACAAAAACGAGGGCCGTGATGCCGGCGATGGCGGCGGCGACGGCAGCCACCCACCCGGAGTGACGGCGTCTGATGGACGCGACCCTTCCCGGAGCTCTTCTCCCCAGGGATATTTCCCTCTCGAGAGCTTCGTTTATCCGTTGAGAGTATTCGGCAGGAATTTCAGGCACTTCCCCGTCATCGCGGAATGTCGAGAAAAGCCGCTTCTCCGCTTCCAGATCCTCGGGAAGATCATTTCGCGAGCAAAGAAGATGGCCCACATGCTCCTCCTCACCTGCCGACGTTTCGCCGGCATACCACCGTTGGAGCAGTGCCCTTATTTCCTTTATTTCTTTATCTGTTGTCATTAAAAAAATTCCTTTCCGATGGATGAAGTAATCCGGACTTCAATTGTTTCATGTCTCAAGCAGAATCCTGAGCCTCTTTCTCGCCCGTGAGAGCAACTGCCGGACATTGGCCTGGGTGAAACCCGTTGCCTCCGAAATCTCTCTGACCTCAAATCCGCCGAAGCCGCTCATCCTGATCACCCTCTTCTGGTTTTCCGGAAGGGTGTCGATCATCTGCTCGACGTGGCGGCATGTATCCTGCGCCTCGGCTGTCTCTTCCCCTCCTGTCATTGCGGCGGTTTCCGGTCCGTCGATAGTGGCTGTTTCGCGCCTGCGCCTGAGGATCGCGATACATTCATTGCGGAGTGTCGTCAGACAGTAGGCGCTGAGCGCCCCCTCCTCGTCCGGCAACCCCTCCCTTCCCCGCCAAAGCCTGAGCTGTGCCTCCTGGACGGCATCTGCCGCGTCGGCTGCGCAGAGTCCCGTCTTCAATGCCTTGGCAAACATCCGGCGCTGAAGAGGCATCACCCTTTCTCGGAACTCTTTTTCTTGCATAGACAGTCCTTGAAAACAATCGTTTACAGTTCTTTTTCAGAACACCTCATTTGTCCTTTGAACTGCCCGATGCAGATGCTTCTTTCTCAATGTTGGCCGCTGTCTTCTTTACGGAGGCTTTCAGGCCGCCAAACGTATAATATATTCCTATTCCCACATTCCACTGGGCATACCGGCCACTGTAGGTTGTGCGGACTGTCGCGTCATCCTGACGGTATGAGTTCCTTGTGTAGGCAGGAAGGAAATTGTTGGCTGATATCTGGACTGTGAGCGCATCATCCTTGAGCCATGACTTCGAAGCCCCGATTCCGTAATAATAGCCGTTGGTCGTTCCGCGGCCCTGAAGGTCGATCCATGGCGTATAGAATCCGCCGTTGGCACTCAGTCGGTAGTTAGACGGCAACGTGTAGTTGATGCTGGTGCTGACATAAGTCTGCCATCCGGCGTTTTTCCCTTTCAGCATCTCGGAATCCGCCTTGATATAGGAATAATACCCCGACAGATAGAGCGACCAGCGGAGAGCGTTGGTGATGTTCCAGTCGCCGGTGAGATCCATCGATGCACGGTGGGTCAGCCCGACATTCGCGTAAGTTGAGTTCATTATCCCGTCGCGCATGAAGATTATGTCGGTCACGCCGTTGTCGAGATATGAGTAGCCGAGTTTCGCACTTCCGGTGAATTTGCCCTCATAGTTCGAATATCCAAGCGAGAAAGAATGTATGCTCTCGCTTTTCAGGTCCGGATTGCCATAGGAGATCTTTCCGGGTGTCAGAGTGTTGATATATGGGTTCACAACATCGATTCCCGGACGCGAGATCCTCATCTGATAGGCCAGACGCAGACTCGATGCTGTGGAGATATTATAGCTCACCGAGGCGTTCGGCACAATATCGTCCAGGCGTTTTGTGAAATCGAGATAATCACCTTTGTGATAGCGTATCCCCATCCGCGTGTGCTCATAGCGCACACCACCCCGGACACCCCATTTCCCGAACGTGCCGGTATATGATGCATAGAGGGCATAGATATCTTTCAGCTGATTGAGCTTTATGGCTTGTGAAACATCCTCCACTGCCTCTTCTTCTGAAAGGCCGTAATATGGCCGGTTATCGTTTCCGCTATCATTCAGATTGGCCTTCGCCCCGGCCTCGAGAAGATGTTTCGGGCTGAAACGGTTCGAATAGTCAAGCTGGAAGATGTGTGAATAACCATCTCCGCGCGTACGCACCGAGCTGAAAGGGGTCTCGGGAACGGAACCCTGGAGAGACCCAAGTTCATAAGTGGCTGAGTTCCGGATATGCGAATAGTCAAATTCGTATGAGAAGACAAGCGTATTGTCATCCCGGCGGAAATTATGCTGATAGGAAGCGAGCAATCCAACGCCGTTATACTTGCCGGAACTGTTGAAATCTCGGTGCATGTTCCACAGTATCGACTCGTCCGGGCCCTCCATCTTCCGTTTCTCGTTTCCCTTGGTCTTCCATCCATTGTCACCGAAAGTAGCATTGAGTGTAAAGAGGTTGAGTGTGTCGGGCTCCCATGACATACTCATCGAGATGCCTGTGTAATCCCAACCGCTTTTGGCTTTCTGACGGCTCGTCATCAGATGGTTCTGTGAATCGGTCAGGTTCTCCATAGTCCTTTCTGAAGTTGAGCCGCGGGGCCATACATTTCCGTTATTATAGGATGCGTTCAGGTCGAGCATCACCTTGTTGAGCTTCATTCGTCCGTTCAGGTAACCTCCGGCCTGATAAGCATTCGCCCACGCTCCGAGTTGCGTCATTAATCCCTCGAGACTTTTCGAGCGGTCCGTCACTATATTGAGAACACCCCCGACACCTTCGGCCTCATATTTCGCTCCGGGTTCCGAGATGACTTCAATTTTCTTTATAGTCGAAGCCGGCAGGGACTTGAGGATGGTTTTCAGATCTCCTTTCAGCATCGGGTCTTCATGACCGTTCATCAGGATCTTGAAATTCGACTGGCCGTTGACCTTCACATTGTCCTCCGCGTCGACTGTCACTCCCGGAACTTTCTTGAGTATTTCCATAATGTTCGAGCTTCCGGCCTGGGGGTCTTCAGTCACATTATAGGTCAGTTTAGCTCCATCACTCTGGACAAGTTTCTGACGCTGAACAACTACAAGCTCCTCGAGCTCTGAGAAATCCTCCTCGGCTATCGAATCGGCCGGAACCCCGATCGTTTCGGGGGTAAGGACCTGAATGGAATCGGCAGTTTCTTCTGCCGAAGCTTCTGTCATACCTGCCTGCAGACAGAAACAGATGAAGAGAGCCGGAAAGTATATGGACGCGATTTTCATATAGAAATGACCTTTAGAGTCCGTTTCATAAAAAAGATCGAACGGTCTCTTATTATAGAGACGCTCAATCAGTGCCGATCGTGACACACGGGCTAAGGCTCCGTTCCCCAAAAAATGTTAACGCAGGGGCGGTGAATTTTCGAGGGAATTTTGTCTATCCCGAAGGGAGCAATGCGAGCATTGTGACCGGAGAGATGGGCAAAATTCACCGAAAAGGCACCGGGAAGCAGTAATTTTTAGCCCCGTTCAGGACCACTTTATCTATTCCAGAATGGCTGGGACATGACGAAAGTTTTTATTTCTTTAACGATGAATCGAT
>CAYMTQ010000026.1:16850-22343 GCA_964393395.1 uncultured Sangeribacter sp. | reverse complement strand
CCATCCGGAGATTAGGATGAAGCAATTGACTCCGGTCATTCCGAAGGCTTCAAGTAGATAGCGCACCGCGTTTGTTACCGGAGCCTGATGTATTTCTGACGCCGTCGGCTCACCGAGAGCATAGAAATTTGCATGAAGCAGGAGTGTGATGGCCATCGCGACAAGACGCAGAACCTCCATGTTGGTCTGGCGTGGCCCCGTCGTGACGGACTGGATCTGAGACGAGATAATTTTTCTCATTTTTTTCCTGTTCTTCCGGGGGTTTTGTGTTTAGACCCCGTCTCATGATCCCTCTTGACCCTCTGTCCCCCTTTTTTATCCACGTGAGTTACTGACCATGCACGACCTTTTCCTCCGAATAACCTGTTGATCAGATCGGGTCTGTGGATACGCTCGAGCTCGCGCACTATCTGATTCCGGGATTCAGGCTTGTACCAGAAGAAGAACTGCCTCTGGGCCAGTTTCTCCTTCTCAGTCCTCGCCGTGTAGATTTTCTCTTTCGTATATGGATTCCAACCGCTGTAATATATTTCAGTTGCCAAGGTCATCGGTGTCGGTGTGAAATCCTGAACCTGCTCGAGACGGAAATTCAAGTCGCGGGTGATACATGCAAGTTCGGCCATATCCTCTTCCGTGCATGCCGGATGAGAGCTGATGAAATAAGGGATCAGCTGTTGATTGAGCCCATGTTTTCTGTTCACATTGTCGAAAATCTTCGTGAACTCGCGGAACAGCGTGAACGAAGGTTTTCTCATGCAGTTGAGTACACGGTCGGACGTATGCTCAGGAGCAACCTTGAGCCGTCCGCTGACATGATGTGCAATCAGTTCCTCGAGATATTTCCGGTTTGCGGACAAAATCTTTGGATCGTCGGAAGGTGCCATCGCGAGGTCATATCTGACACCGCTTCCGATAAATGATTTTTTGACTTCGGGAATCGAATCGACAGCATTATAGACCTTGAGAAGAGGGGAGTGGTCGGTGTTGAGATTGCGGCAGGGAGAGGGGTGCAGACAGCTCGGCCGCAAGCATTTGTCACATATCTCAGGGTTCTTGCCCCTCATCGAGTACATGTTGGCCGACGGTCCGCCCAAGTCCGAAATGTAGCCCTTGAAATCGTCCATCTTCGTGATGGTCTTGGCTTCGCGCACGATCGACGCTTCCGAGCGGGAGGAGATGAATTTTCCCTGGTGGGCGGAAATGGTGCAGAAAGCGCAACCGCCGAAACATCCTCTATGCATCGTCAATGAATGGCGTATCATCTCGTATGCCGGGATAGTCTTTCCTTTATACCGGGGATGGGGAACGCGTGTGTATGGCAGATCATAAGACGAATCAAGCTCTCCATGTTCCATCGGAGGATACATGGGATTGAGCCGGATCATTTTTCCTCGTGTCTTCTGCCAGATGGTTTTGCCATGCTTTTTGTTGGACTCGGTCTCGACAATCCGGAAATTTTCCGACTGCTTGATCTTGTCCTTGCGGCATTCTTCGTATGATGAGAGGACTATATCTTCTTCCCCCGGTTGTTCATCTGAAAAGAAGACAGTCTGCGGAACATCCGTTATTTCGCTTATTTTCTCACCTTTATCCAATCTGTCGGCTATCGTCCTGACCGCTTTCTCTCCCATTCCGTAGACGATCATGTCGGCCTTTGAATCCGCCAGAATGGAGGGCTTCAGCGAATCGGCCCAATAGTCATAATGTGAGACACGGCGCAATGACGCCTCGATTCCTCCTGCTATCACCGGCACATCGGGATAAAGCTCCTTCAGGATGTTGGTGTAGACGATAGTGGGGTAATCCGGGCGCATTCCGTGGCGTCCGCCGGGAGTGTAGGCATCATCATGGCGGAGACGTCTGTTCGCGGTGTAGTGATTGACCATAGAATCCATTGCACCGGCCGAGACTCCGAAAAACAGCCTCGGTTTTCCGAGTTTCTTGAAGTCTCTCAGATCGTCGCGCCAGTTCGGCTGTGGAACTATCGCGACCTTATATCCCGCGGCCTGAAGGGTTCTTCCGATGACCGCAGCTCCGAAAGAGGGATGATCGACATACGCATCGCCGGAAAAGAGGATGATGTCCGGACGATCCCAGCCGAGTGCCTCGATCTCATCTTTTGTGGTGGGGAGAAAATCAGTTTTCAGCAGTCGCATAGTTCACTAATTCTGACTTGAGTTATTTAAGTCTGCAGGCTGTCAATTTTGACGTGACTTCTGGAGTTCCAGAAGGCCGACGAGCTCGTCGCGCAGACGGGCAGCCTCGATGAAATCCGTCTTGCGTGCGGCTTCGTTCATTTCGCCCGAAACCGACTCGATACGCCGTTTGAGCTCGCTGTCGCTCATGTACGAAATAACTGGGTCGGCAGCGTATGCCGGAACAGCTTCCTGTTCGATATACGGTCTCGGTTTTGCCTTCTGAGGTGCAGGGGGCACATTGACCTTGTCTGCCAGTCTCTTCGGAAGCGGACGACGCGGAGCTTCTTCCTTCCCCTTCTCGTAAATATCGATAAGGTCGATTCCTCCCTTCTTGACGATCTGCTGAGGGGTAATTCCGTGCTTCTCGTTATAGAGCTGCTGTTTGGTGCGTCGTCTTTCAGTCTCGTCAATGGTCATCTGCATCGAGTCGGTGATCTTATCCGCATACATGATGACCTTTCCGTTGACGTTTCTTGCCGCACGGCCTGCCGTCTGTGTCAGGGAACGGTGATTGCGAAGGAAGCCCTCCTTGTCTGCATCGAGGATTGCCACGAGGCTGACCTGCGGAAGATCAAGACCCTCACGCAGAAGGTTGACACCGATCAGAACATCATAACGTCCTTCGCGAAGATCCTCGAGGATTCGGATTCTCTCCAGCGTGTCCACATCACTGTGGATGTAAGCCGAAGAGACGCCCCATTTGATCAGATGGGCATTCAATTCCTCGGCCATTCTCTTGGTCAGGGTAGTGACGAGCGTCCTTTCGCCGGCTTCTATGCGCTTCTGAATCTCCTCCATCAGGTCATCGATCTGGTTCATCGTCGGGCGAACCTCGATCTCGGGATCAAGGAGGCCTGTTGGTCTGATCACCTGTTCAGTGAAAACACCTTCGCACTGCTGGAGTTCATAATCGCCAGGAGTGGCCGATACGTAAATAGTCTGGGGTGTCAGTCTCTCGAATTCATCGAACTTCAGCGGACGGTTGTCAATAGCGGCCGGAAGACGGAAACCGTATTCCACGAGATTGAGCTTTCGCGCAAGGTCACCGGCATTCATGCCCCTTAGCTGAGGCAGCGTGACATGGCTCTCGTCAATAATCGTAAGGAAATCTTTCGGGAAATAGTCCAAGAGACAGAAAGGCCGGGCGCCGGGTTCGCGTCCGTCAAAATAACGCGAATAGTTTTCGATTCCGTTGCAGTGGCCTACTTCCTTGATCATTTCCAGATCATACGTCACACGCTCCCGGAGGCGTTCAGCCTCCAGGATCTTTCCGTCATTGCGGAAAAACTCGATCTGATTACCGAGATCGACGGCGATTTTGTCAATAGCTGTTTTGGCCCGCTCTTTAGTCGTCACGAAAATGTTTGCGGGATAAATGTTGAACTGCTCCAGTTCCGAAAGGACTATTCCGGTCTGCGGATCGATTGTCTGGATCTTCTCAATCTCGTCACCCCAGAACATTACTCTCAGCTGGATATCCTCGAAACTCAGCTTGATGTCTACTGTGTCACCCTTGACCCGGAACTGACCGCTTCCGAGCTCGACTTCTGTCCGGTTATAAAGCGAGTCAACGAGTCGTCTGAGGAAAGCGTTGCGCTGAATCTTCTGACCGAGTTTTATCTGGATCACGCTCTGGGAGAAATCGTCAGGATTGCCCATACCGTAGATGCACGAGACGGACGACACGACGATTATGTCGCGCCGACCTGACAACAGAGACGCAACGGTCGAGAGACGCAATTTCTCGATCTGCTCATTTATCGACAGATCCTTTTCGATATACTTGTCACTTGTCGGAATATACGCTTCCGGCTGATAATAATCATAATAGCTGACGAAATACTGCACCGAATTCTCCGGGAAGAAAGTTTTCATCTCCCCATAGAGCTGAGCGGCGAGTGTCTTATTGTGAGAAAGGATAAGCGTCGGGCGCTTCACCTGCTGAATCACATTCGCCATGGTGAAAGTCTTACCGGAACCCGTGACGCCGAGAAGCGTCTGGTGAGGAACGCCCTGTTCCACACCGTCCGCGAGTTCCGCGATAGCCTCCGGCTGATCGCCTGTCGGATAATAATCAGAAGTCAACTTAAAGTCCATAACATGCAAAAATAACACATCGCGCCCCAAATTCCAAATTTTCGCCCCCTCCTTCCCTTAAAAAACGCTAAAACCGGAAAAGTGAGATTTTGACGCCCCTTTTAATTTTGGTTTTCTCATAGCAACTAAGACCGTGGGGGATGAGATAGAATTGTGGAGGGGTTGCAGGATTGGATCGGATTTGCTAAATTTGCACATTAATTCGGAACGGACGGCCTCCGTATAGGGAGACGCAATAGTCCGGAGTTTAAATCTATTTGGATATGAGAAAGAATATCGTAGCAGGCAACTGGAAAATGAACACCACTCTCGAGGAGGGTGTAGAACTTGCCAACGAGGTCAATAATCTCCTGAAGGAGACTCCCCACAACTGTGAAGTTGTAATCTGTGTGCCGTTCACACATCTCACTTCGGTTCATGCCGTGATCGATCCTGAAATTCTTGGTCTCGGTGCCGAGAACTGCAGCGAGCATGAGAAGGGCGCTTACACCGGCGAGGTTTCTGCCGCTATGGTGAAATCTACAGGTGCGACCCACGTTATTCTCGGTCACAGCGAACGCCGCCAGTATTTCGGCGAAAACAATGAGCAGCTTCTCGCAAAAACACGTCAGGCTCTCGCAAACGGTCTGACACCGATCTTCTGTGTAGGTGAGGTGCTCGAGGAGCGCGAAAACGGCACATACAATGATGTAGTCGCTTCTCAGATCGAGGCTCTGTTCGAGCTTTCTCCCGAGGATTTCTCAAAGATCATCGTGGCTTACGAACCCGTATGGGCCATCGGAACCGGCAAGACTGCCACTGCAGATCAGGCAGAGGACATGCACGCTCACATCCGCAAGGTGATCGAAGAGAAGTATGGCAAGGAGATTGCCGACAACACATCGATCCTTTATGGCGGAAGCTGCAAGCCTGATAATGCAGTCGAGCTTTTCTCAAAACCCGATGTTGACGGAGGTCTGATCGGCGGCGCAGCCCTGAAGGCAGACTCGTTCATGGGGATTGTGAAGGCATTCGACTGATTGAGTGTTATTTCGAATTCGGACGTTTCAGTTCTTTGAATAAGCACTAAAAGTCCTATAGGATGTTTCTATTCTTCGGACATTCC
The DNA here is from genome assembly GCA_964393395.1 of uncultured Sangeribacter sp. Classification (GTDB taxonomy): domain Bacteria; phylum Bacteroidota; class Bacteroidia; order Bacteroidales; family Muribaculaceae; genus Lepagella. Next base: position 16,943 of record CAYMTQ010000026.1, on the reverse strand, counting down.
TGTAAGACGTTACTGTTCAGTGAATAAGTCCTAAAAGAAGATAACTCATTCGAGTCAGCCTCAAAACTTAAGCTAATGATCCTTCTCCGCAAA
>CAYMTQ010000026.1:15670-16750 GCA_964393395.1 uncultured Sangeribacter sp. | reverse complement strand
GTTGTCGTGTCGGCCGCTGTTGCGGTTCCTGTCTTCGCCCAATCGGCGACTCAGACCGCTGAAACTCCACAAAACATTGTGGAGAACATCGAATCTGAATCCGAAGGCCTCATCCTTATAGATGCGCCTGAAGATCTTCTTCGTCAGCTTCTCGCAAATCCCGAAGCCAAGAAGAATCAGCAGCCCGGAAAGAAATCATATCAGACAACCGGCTACAGGATCCAGGTCTTCAGTGACGGCCGGAACCAGCATTCGCTCGAGAGCCGTGCGAAGGCGAGGGGAGCTGCGATCTCGTCCCGCTTCCCGAAATACCGTGGACAGGTCTACAGCTTCTCAAGTTCACCGAACTGGTATACGCGAGTCGGGAACTTCAAGACGCAGGCGGAAGCCAGCCATGCTCTGGCCGAGCTTAAGCAGGCGTTTCCGCAGTTTGCGTCGGAAATGAGAGTGGTCAAAAGCAAGATAAATCCTTAAGATCCCATTCTACAAGAAATGACCGATCAGGAACGTGCCGAGCAAATTGCCGGTCACTACCGCGAAATACTTCTTCTTCTTGGTGAAGACCCCGACAGAGAGGGTCTCGTCAAGACACCGATGCGCGCCGCCAAGGCTCTTGTGGACATCACCCGGGGTTACCGGGAGAACCCTCTGGAGATTGCACAAAAAGCTATCTTCGAATATGAGGGCTCGAAAATGGTGATAGTCCGCGACATTGAGTATTACAGCATGTGCGAGCATCACATCCTGCCTTTTTTCGGCCGGATTTCCGTCGGATATATCCCGAAAGGAAAGATGATCGGTCTTTCCAAGGTCGCAAGAATCGTCGAATCATTCGCGCGCAGGCTTCAGGTTCAGGAACGTCTGACGTCTCAGGTCTGCGAACTTCTTTCTGAAGCGATGCCGACCGAGGGAGTGATCGTCATGAGTACCGCCGGGCATCTCTGCATGAAGATGAGAGGAGTCGAGAAACAGGATTCGGCTACGACGACCTACGACTATAACGGTCGTTTTGCGTCCGACCCAGCACTGCGCGAAGAGTTCCTGAGACTCGTCGGAATCCCACGCACATAAGCGCATTCA
>CAYMTQ010000026.1:1824-15570 GCA_964393395.1 uncultured Sangeribacter sp. | reverse complement strand
GTAACCTTGATATAGAGACCCTTTTCAGGATTAGCAACTTTGATACCTTCAACTGTGTAGTATTCAGCTGCAGACTCTGCATCGAGAACTTCAACACCTACAGTTGTGTCAGCCTTCAGGGAAACGACGAACGCGTTATCCACGTCTACCTCGTTATCTTTTGAAAGTGCTACGGCGTATTTGTAGCTCTGGCCGTCGGTCTTGACAGTGAGCACATTTCCTTTGGTCCAACCTTCGTCCTCTGCTTCCTCACCTTTGATTTTCTTAAGGCCGTACACGTTGACCATCTCGACGTAATACATTGCGTCATATCCTTCGGGAATTGCGAGAGTAATGTTGACTGTCTCGGCAGCTGACTCAAATGTCACGAGGTATGTCGCGGGAGTACCCTCTTCTTCATCGGCAGGGAAGAACTCGGCATTGATATTGTCAGCCAGATCACTGGAGAACTGAATATCTTCGGGAATGGTAGTTTCCTTTTCCACTACGATTTCGTATGTGCCGGGGGCACTTGCAAAAGAGTCAAACTGGCTACCTACGACAAAAAGATTCCATTCGAGCTCAAGTGTATAGATGCCGGGAGTAGTGATGACATTGTCGAGCGGTACTCTGATGCCGGTGACTTTCATGTCTTCTTCTGTTCCTGTCGAGCTTGTAACTTCAAAATCATCTCCGAGAAGCTTAGCCACTGTTTCACCATTGGCATCCTTCAATTCGGGGAAAGCAACAAGATATGAGGGATTAAGTTCCTTATCGCCTGCAATAGAGAAGTCGATATAAGAAAGTTCCTCAGTCATGAGAGGAGCAACGACTACCTTCGGACACTTGGCATAGCCTGCGTAATTTACCTGAGTATAAGAGCTTTCTTCAGTACCACCATTGAATACATTATATCCTTCCTCAGATTCGCCTTCAGGAATATCATACTCCGAGGGACGGAGCTGGAGGCCTTGTTCGTCTGTACCCCAGAGACGCGGACAGATCTGGCCGGGGCCAGCGGCAGCGTTAATTTCCGAGTTCGGGAATCCTATTGTCCAGACGGTCTTGTCTGCGTTTGACGAAATGCTTGAGAAATTGGCCCATCCGGCATTACCTTTGCCGAAACCGCTCTTTCCTTCACCGGCTACAAGATTTACACCGGCCGAGAAAGTCACGACCATCTTCTGTCCAATCTCAAATACCGAGCCGGGAGCGGGTTCGATAGATACGATTTCAACAGGGCTGTATTTGAAAGTCTCTGTTGTGCCGGTGAATGTGTCAGTGTAGAGAGTACCTGCGACACTTGTGTCCGGCAACTGATACAGATCATAAAGCTTCAGTTCGGCTGTATAAGTATGGCCTTCATAAAGCTTGATACCTTCGATAGAGTAGATTTCTTTAGTGAAAAGACCCTCGCTGTTTTTTGATTCAATTGCATTGGACCATACAGCCACTCCGTTAGCATAATCTGATTCCTCAAGATCCGTTACATCAAGAATTCTGACATCAACAGCCTGAATAGCAGCCGGGAACACATCTGCCGTGAAATAGCAACCCTCGGGAGCGATGTTGGGAACCACTTGACCGGGTTGCATGATGTCGATGTCACCGATCTTAGCAGAAACGATCTTCAGCTCGTCGATAGGACCGACTGTTCCGGGATTATATCCGGTCCATGAGTATTTATATGTATAGCGGTCATTCGTCCGTCCGTCAGCATAAGAAACGGCACCTTCAGGCAGAACCAAAGTATATGTGCCGTTGGGACGCATCTTCATTCCGTCAAATCCGATGATGATAGACTTGGGAGTAGAAGACGTGAAAGTATTCAGAACATATGTGTCGGCTTCATATTTCTCACTGCCACATTCCAGATAAGCAATCTTATCAGGGTTAAGCGTGATCTTCTCACTGAAGTTCAGATTGATGGTCCAGTCAGATTCCGACGGATCGATAGAAGTCGGCAGAATACTTGTCGGCTGGAATCCTGTATCCGGAACTTCGGGAAGCGCTTCGCCAATCGTGAAAGGAATTCTGGTATAAACGTTTTCAATTGTTCTCTCCCCCTCTTCGTTCACTTTGTAGAAATAACCCTTTGAGACACCGATAGCATAATCAACTCCTTCCTGAAGGATAAGATCCTTACCGGATTTATTGGTGATTACTATGGAATAATAAGGGTCCATGGTCACGCCGTCTGATTTCGGTGTCAGGTGAGCGTAGCCCAAAACGACATTAGTTGACGCATTGAGGACAGAGAGGGTTTTGCCATAGTTGTCGTTTTGTTCGGCAAACTCGCCGTCCATCATCGGGATTAACCGGATCTCACCCGTGTAACCTTTCGGAATAGGGTTAGGAGTGAGAGTAGCCGTCAACGATACTGTCTCAACCGCGAACACATTCGTTGCGGCTGAAACAGCAAGCGCTGCCACAGCATACTTACATAGATTAAAGATCTTCATTTAGTAGGTTTTTGAAGGATTAAAAAAAACAGGCAAATGCACCGATTAGCACAATTTGCTGATCTATCGGCACAAAGCTACACAAAATAATCAAGCCATGCAACTAAATATTATAAAAACATATATGTTCGCGCTCAAACCTAAGTTAATGGAGAAATTTATCTGTGGGCGCTATGTATCGCGTCCCTACAAGTCATTGAAATAAATCTGTTGTAAGAGTGCGATAAATCATGCCCACAAAAGTATTTCAAAAAACAGATCCCGAAGTACTGAAAGAACACGTATCCCAAGTATTTCAAAAAACCTCCCGAAGTATTTCAGGAGAAACAGCTTCGGAAGGTTTCGTTTGATTTTCGGAGGTATGGGGGTCAGTCGCGCGAATCGTGCTTGGGGGTTACGAATCCGGAGGGGCGCTTCTTGGTCGGGTCGCAGGTGAGGCCGACGCCCAGTTTCTTGAAGATCTTATGATCTACTTCGCCGAGCATCTCGGTCGAATGCATCTGACAACCGCGAAGCTCCGGAAGCTTCTCGAGCGCCTTGCGGCTACACTCATCGTTTGGGCTCAGAACGGAAAGGGCGACAAGCACTTCGTCGGTGTGCAGGCGCGGATTGCGGCTTCTGAGATAGTCCGTCTTCGTGTGCTGGATAGGCTCTATCAGAGACTGCGGAATCAGCTTCCTGTCATGATCGATTCCGGCAAGGTGCTTCAGGGCATTGAGCAGAAGTGCCGAGCTCGATCCGAGCAGATCGCCCGATTCAGCAGTTACGATCGTTCCGTCATTCAGTTCAATGGCCGAACATGCGTTTCCCGATTCTTTCTGGCGTTCGCGCGAAGCGACGACCGCCTTCCTGTATTCCGGTGAAATACCGGCCTGTTTCATCAGCAGTTTGATCTTGTTGACCTCGGATTCATTGTCAGCTCCGTCAGCGAAATGTCCGAGAGCGGTGAAATAGCGACGGATGATCTCCTGGCGCGAAGCCTCGGTGCAGACGCTGTCGTCGCTGATGCAGAAGCCGACCATGTTGACACCCATGTCTGTCGGCGACTTATATGGATTCTCACCATATATACCCTCGAAGAGTGCATTGAGCACGGGGAAGATCTCGATGTCGCGGTTATAATTGATCGCAGTCTTTCCGTAGGCTTCAAGATGAAACGGATCGATCATGTTGATGTCATTCAGGTCGGCAGTCGCAGCCTCGTAAGCGATGTTCACGGCATGCTTCAGCGGGAGGCTCCAGACCGGGAAAGTCTCGAACTTGGCATAACCGGCAGTGACTCCACGGCTGTGCTCATTGTAGAGCTGGCTGAGACAGACAGCCATCTTGCCGCTTCCGGGTCCCGGGGCAGTCACGATCACGAGCGGACGTGAAGTCTTCACATACTCATTCTTGCCGAAGCCCTCGTCCGAGGCGATCAGCGATACGTTTGTCGGATATCCGTCGATCATATAGTGGAAATAGACCGGAATCCCGAGGTGTTCAAGTTTCTGGCGGTAGGCATCGGCGCTCTTCTGGCCGTTATAATGGGTAACGACGACTGAACCGACCATAAAACCGCGCTTCATGAACTCCTCGCGGAGCCTGAGCACGTCCATATCGTATGTGATTCCGAGGTCCTGGCGGATTTTGTTTCTTTCGATGTCTTCCGCGCTGATGACGATGATGATCTCCGCCTGATCCTTAAGCTGAGCGAACATTCTCAGCTTGCTGTCCGGTTCGAAACCCGGAAGAACGCGGCTGGCATGATGGTCGTCAAACAGCTTGCCACCGAGCTCCAGATATAACTTGTTGCCGAACTGAGCGATACGCTCCCTGATGTGTTCTGACTGGGTCGTCAGATACTTTTCATTATCGAATCCGTATTTCATAACGGGATACAAAGGTAATCATATTTTCCGAGAATTACCGAACGAAACAGGGCAAAAAATTCAAGAAAAATAATAACGGTTAAATGATAACAAGGCAGTGTCGAAAAAATTTTGTAACTTTGCATTTTGGGAGAGGAACCCCTGACAGTCAGCACCGTTCAATAATGAACGCTGTCGGGAACCGGTTTCCCGCTTCCCGGATTTATAAACTCGCTCTCCCGGATTTATAAACACGAATTCCCCGATTTATAAATAAGTACCATCCGCTGAAATGAAAACCAACGTCGCAGTCTTTTTCGGAGGACGCTCCGTGGAACATGAGATTTCCGTAATCTCGGCAATTCAGGCAATCAACGCCTTCAATACCGAAAAATACAATATCATTCCTATATATATATCTAAGCAAGGCCACTGGTACACCGGCCCGGAACTTCTTGACCTCAGGAATTACCGTGACCTCAACGCACTGACTGCGAAGGCCGAGCAGGTATATATGCGGCCCGTGTATGGCGATTTCAACCTCTATCGAATGAATCCCGGCGGGGGACTGTTCAAGAAGGGCAATCCAATAGCCGCGACTATAGACGTCGCCATTCCGGTCCTTCACGGCACAAACGGTGAAGACGGAATCTTCGAAGGTTTTCTCGAGACAGTCGGACTTCCTTTCGCAGGATGCAACACTCTCTCGTCGGCCAACGGAATGGACAAGATCACGATGAAGATGATCCTTCGGAGCGAGGGTATTCCCGTAGTCGATTATGTCTGGTTCACCGACAAGAGATGGCTTTCGGAACGCGATGCATTGATTGAAAAAGTTGAGACAGAGCTCGGCTATCCCGTGATCGTCAAACCGGCAAACCTCGGTTCGAGCGTCGGCATCGGCAAAGCCGCCGACCGCGCCGAACTCATCTCCAAGATCGACAACGCATGCCGCTTCTCGAGCCGCATAATCGTCGAGCACATGATCGAAGAGCTTCAGGAGATCAACTGTTCCGTCCTCGGAGATGCCGATGACAATCAGGCCTCGGTCCTCGAGGAGCCGATCAAGACCGGGGACATCCTTTCATACGAAGACAAATATTGCGGGGGAACAAAAACCAACGCCGGAATGCAGTCGTCAGACAAGCGGATTCCCGCCGCCCTGCCCGAAGATGTTACGGAGAAGATGCGCGGAATGGCGCGCGATACCTTCCGGGTACTCCACTGCCATGGTGTTTCGCGTATTGACCTCATGAGAGATGGCAAGAACGGAAACGTCTATGTCAACGAGATCAACACGATTCCCGGTTCCCTGTCCTATTACCTCTGGGAGGCGACCGGAATCCGTTTTGATCAGCTGATGGACAAGCTCGTCGAGCTCGCCCTTCGCCGTCGTCGCGAACAGGACCGCAAGCAATTCTCATACGACCGGAATATCTTTGCCCTATCCGGCGGCACAAAAGGTGTCAAAGGGGGCCTGAAAGGGGCAAAAGCTCCTGCAAAATAATCTTGCAGACGATTGATCTACTTAAGATCAGCCGTCAAGAAGATCCGTTTAAGGAATAAATTAGTCATTCAGGCGAATAGTTTACAAATAGCTATCAAATAACACGATATAATGAAAAAGCAGTTTAAGGAATATTCTGCACCGCTGAATCTCTCCGAAGTGAACAAGGAGATTCTCAGCCAGTGGGATGCCCACTCTCTGTTCGAATCCTCGATGAAAGAGCGCGAGGGATGTCCGACATTCGTATTCTATGAAGGCCCCCCGTCGGCAAACGGAATGCCGGGAATCCACCACGTCATGGCGCGCACGATCAAGGATATTTTCTGCCGATACAAGACGATGAAGGGCTTCCACGTGAAGCGCAAGGCCGGCTGGGACACCCACGGACTTCCCGTCGAATTAGGTGTCGAGAAAAGCCTCGGAATCACCAAAGAGGACATCGGCTCGAAAATCTCCGTCGGCGAATATAACGCAGCCTGCCGCCGCGAGGTCATGAAATACACCAAGGAATGGACAGACCTCACACACAAGATGGGATATTGGGTAGACCTCGAGAACCCCTATATCACATACGACAGCAAATATATCGAATCCGTTTGGTGGCTCCTCAGACAGCTTTATGACAAAGGCTACCTGTATAAAGGCTTCACAATCCAGCCCTATTCTCCTGCCGCCGGCACAGGATTGAGCTCTCACGAGCTGAATCAGCCCGGATGTTACCGCGATGTCAAGGACACCACGGCGACTGCTCTTTTCAAAATCGAAGATCCTAAGGAAGAGATGAAAGGGTGGGGCACACCGATGTTCATGGCCTGGACAACTACTCCGTGGACCCTTCCCTCGAACACCGCGCTTTGCGTCGGCCCAAAATTCGATTATGTCGCCGTCCGCACCTTCAATCCCTACACCGGTGAGCCGATCACATGCGTGCTCGCCGATGTCCTCGTTCCCGCTTACTTCAAGAAAGAGGGTGAGAATATGCCCCTCGGGGATTATCAGAAAGGGGACAAGATCATTCCCTGGCAGAAAGTCGGTTCGTGGAAAGGCTCGGATCTTGTCGGAATGCGTTATTCCCAGCTGATGCCTTGGGTCAAGCCCTGCGAAAAGATCGATGACTACGCACCTGAATGGGTGAAAGGTTACGCCACAGAAAATCCCGCCAAGGTCTTCGCAGTCGGCACTGATTCCTTCGTCGAGATGGCCGACAAAGCCTTCCGCGTGATCCCCGGCGATTATGTGACTACCGAAGACGGAACCGGAATCGTGCATATCGCCCCGACATTCGGTGCCGATGACGCCAAGGTTGCGAAAGCGGCCGAAATCCCAGGCCTCTATCTCGTGTCGCTCAAAGGTGAGCTGAGACCGATGGTCGATCTTCAGGGCAAATATTATCCCATTGATGAGCTGGCTCCGGTCTTTGTCGAGAAATGTGTCAACACAGAGCTTTATTCCCGACATGCAGGCGACTATGTGAAGAACGCATACGATCCGAAATTCAACGAGAACGGAAAATATGACGAGGAGGCCGCCAACAAAGCAGAAGACCTCAACATCGTTCTCTGCATGGAGATGAAGGCCGCCGGCGAAGCATTCCGCATTGAGAAGCACGTCCACAACTATCCCCATTGCTGGAGAACCGACAAGCCCGTGCTCTACTATCCTCTCGACTCATGGTTCATCCGCTCGACAGCGGCACGCGACACCATGATCGGGCTGAATAACACGATCAAGTGGAAACCTGCCTCGACCGGCACAGGCCGCTTCGGCAAATGGCTCGAGAATATCCAGGACTGGAACCTCTCCCGCTCACGCTACTGGGGCACGCCGCTCCCGATATGGCGCACTGAAGATGGCCGCGAGGAAATCTGCATCGGCTCATACGAAGAGCTCTCTTCTGAAATCGACAAGGCTGTAGAAGCCGGTGTCATGAAAGAGAATCCGATCAAGGCCAAAGGTTTCGTACCCGGAGATCTCTCGAAAGAAAACTACGGGAACATTGACGTCCACAGACCATACGTTGACGAGATCGTGCTTGTCTCCAAGACGGGCAAACCCATGAAGCGCGAGACAGACCTGATCGATGTCTGGTTCGATTCCGGAGCGATGCCATACGCACAGGCGCATTATCCCTTCGAGAATAAAGAGGCGCTCGATTCCAAAGAGATCTATCCCGCCGACTTCATCGCCGAAGGTGTTGACCAGACACGCGGCTGGTTCTATACGCTTCACGCGATCGCATCCATGATCTTCGGGTCCGTGGCCTACAAGGCTGTGATCTCGAACGGTCTCGTTCTTGACAAAAACGGAATGAAGATGTCTAAGCGCCTCGGAAATGCAATCGATCCGTTCAACAATATCGAGAAATTCGGATCAGATCCCGTGCGCTGGTACATGATCTCCAACTCTTCTCCCTGGGATAACCTCAAATATGACGAGAAAGGTGTCGCCGAGATGAGCAGAAAGTTCTTCTCTACCATAGCCAACACATATAAGTTCTTCGCTCAGTATGCCAATCTCGATGGCTTCAACGGAACCGAACCTCAGGTTCCGGTGTCGGAGCGACCCGAGATCGACAGATGGATTCTTTCGTTGCTCAATTCCCTGATTAAGGATGTTGAAGCAGCGCTTGACGACTATGAACCGACGAAAGCCGCACGCGCGATCGAAGAGTTCGTCGACGAGAATCTGTCTAACTGGTATGTGCGCCTGAACCGCAAGCGTTTCTGGGGCGGAACGATGACCCGGGACAAGCTCGCCGCATATCAGACACTCTACACATGTCTGGTTACCCTGGCAAAACTGATGGCACCCATCGCTCCGTTCTACAGTGACCTGCTCTACGGTGACCTCATTGCACCGACACTGGAGGGTGAGACCTACGAATCGGTTCATCTCGCCCGCTTCCCCGAAGCAGACGAAACTCTCATTTCCAAAGAACTGGAAGAACGTCAGCGTCTCGCTCAGGCCGTAACATCGAATGTGCTCGCACTCCGCCGCAAGGTGAACCTCAAGGTTCGTCAGCCGCTCGCGACTCTTCTTGTTCCCGCGGCAGACAAGGCCCAGATGGAAGCTCTCGAGGCTGTCAAGAATCTGATCGCCAATGAGGTCAACATCAAGGATGTCAAGATCGTATCGAACGAAGAATCCGGTGTAACTAAACGTGTCAAGGCCGACTTCAAGAAACTCGGTCCGAAATACGGAAAGATCATGAAGGATCTCGGAAAGGCGATCACCGCGATGACCCATGAAGAAATCGCACAGCTTGAGCGTGATCACAGCTTCACTTTCGGGGCACTTCCCGGTTCACCTGTAGTCACGACAGAAGATGTCGAGATCATTCCGGAGGATGTTCCCGGATGGGCGACGGCTTCGGACGGTTATGTAACCGTTGCGATCGACGTCACGCTGACTCCCGAGTTGCGTTGCGAAGGAATGGCCCGTGAACTTGTCAACCGTATTCAGAATATCCGCAAGGCACAGAACTTCGATATTACCGACCGCATCAACGTCACGCTTCAGGACGTTCCCGAAGTGCGCGAGGCAGTCGGGATGTTCGGTGACTACATCTCCGGTCAGGTGCTTGCGAAATCAATTATCCTGAGCGACAAGGTTGACAACGGAACAGATCTCGACATAGACGGTCTGCATGTAGAGTGCAGCGTCGTCAAAGTGTAAATTATGATTCAGGAATCATCAGAAAAGCTGACGGGCCGTCCGGTCATTCCGACCGGGTGGCTCGTCACAATCATAATCTGCTGCGTCATCATAGCCGACCAGGCCCTGAAGTTCTGGGTGAAGACATCATTCTATCTCGGCGAATCTCTCTCAGTATTCCCCTGGTTCGAATTCAAGTTCATCGAGAACAACGGAATGGCCTTCGGGATGCAGTTGTGGAGCAAGCTCTTCCTGACCTTCGGAAGAATTGCCGTGGTCATCGTTCTCGTGTGGCTTGTTGTACGCTGGCTCCGGAACTGTCGGGCCGGAATGTTGAAGATGCGGACAGGCTTTTTTGTGGCGATGGCCCTTATCATTGCCGGCGCGGCAGGAAACATCTTCGATTGCGTCTTTTACGGCGTGATATTCAATGATCCGCTTCCTCCCGAGACGGCCACGTTCCTCCCCGACGGCGGTGGTTACTCGACATGGTTTGAAGGTAGGGTTGTCGATATGCTCTATTTCCCGATATGCACCTGGACATGGCCGGGATGGGTTCCCGGAATCGGCGGAACTGAATTTGAGTTCTTCCAGTATATCTTCAATTTAGCTGACTCATCAATCTGCGTAGGAGTAGCGCTCCTTATCTTCTTCTATTCAGACGAAGCTGCAATAGCATTCACCGGCAAGAACCCGGAACTGAAGAGTCCGTCCGATAACTGACAAGCGTTTCCGATAGATGAAAACTCAGTCCGAAATTTGAAAAACCGGTCCGATCGATAATGAACCTGAAGAATCTTCTGATACTGTTTTCACTTCTTGTTCCGGCAATCTGCGGATGCTCCGGAAAGCAGGAAGAAGTGCTTGATAAAAAGGAGGCCGTATCTTTACTGACGGATCTCCGGATCACGCAGGCCATGTTCGACACAGGCCAGGGACAGAAGACCGGATTCAAAAATAAGGAAGAAGCCGAAATGGCAGTACTCCGATCACACGGAGTCACACCGGAGAAATACAGGAAAACCCTTGAATGGTATGGAGCGAACCTGGACAAATATGACAAGGTGAATCAAGAGGTCAACAAAAGAATTGCCGGCAAACTTAAGGAAACAGATCCCAATGCGGCAGGCCTTGTCGACGGCGATAACAACATTTGGCCTTATGCGGATCACATCATGTTTACTCCGATTTCATCCTCAGACGGACTGACGCTGTCGATAGGAGATCCTCACATTGAAAAGGGAGGATACACCGAGCTGAAAGCAAATATCAATGACGTCAATACGAACATGGCGATCCTTCTCGGAGTAGAATATGAAGACGGATCCATGACTTATACCGGACGTTCATCATCTGGTTTCCAGCAGATAAAGGTAAGGGTGCAGACCGATTCCTCACGGAACGTCCGCCGTCTTTTCGGCTATCTCCGTCCCGTCCACGAATTGACCCACAATGTCGTACTCGACTCCATATCGCTGATCAAGATGCCATACGACAGCCTCGAATACTACCGGATCACAGCCCAGACAAACCTCAAGAAATAGTTATCGTGTTACCCTGATTCTTATGGGACGTCCCATAAAACAGGGGTGGATGCCGGAGTGCCGATCATGGACGGACGCCGAAGAGCCATACGGCGAGGAAGTGGGAGGAGCGGAGAACGCGGCTGACCAAAAGACAGATAAGGACGACGCACAACGCAAAGAAAAGACAGAAGACAAGTTTCGGCACTGCCATTGATGTCGGTGCGAAAATCGTGGCATATCTCGTCAGGTGCGGCACAAAGAAGATATGAAGCATATAGACATCGAGTGTCCTTTTACCGGTGTACTTCAGGAAACGTGACGGCAATGCGTCACCGGCGAAATAATCCGCGCACGAGCGGAAGAGTATCAGGACAGAGAACAGGCCGGTGAAGCGGTGGACCACCTCCTGCAGCAGATAACCTCCGATGTTGTCGGGATAATGATAGTTGCCGTTGTAGAAATGAAAACAGCCGACAAAGAAAAGGACGATCATAACAGCCCTGAAAAAATCATTGTCCACCACCTTCTCAAAGGTGGCCGAATGGCGTCTCGCGAGCAGACCGACGGCAAAGAACTGGAAATTGAGGATGACCTGATGCCACGAAAGCATCTTCCATGCAATGAATCCGAACTGCTCCATTCCGAAGAATGCAGAACAGACGATAAGTACCGCGAGCGGAATGTCAATGAAATTTTTCCGCGTCTTTCGTGAAATTAGAGAGAGTGCGACATAAATCGCCCACATCTGGAAAAGAGCGATCGTGAACCAGAAGAAACCGAAACCTTTTTCCCAGAGCATCGAGAAGGGGAGATCCTTCATCCATTGATAAAGGGAGAAAAAGACGAGGGCGCAGAGGATCTGGGCGCGTGCTTTCCTGACAATCAGGCTTCGTGTCAGAGATGCAGTCCATTTTTCAACGGCCCTGTATGCGAAGAAACCGCTGACGAAGAAGAAGAGCGGCATTCGGAACGACATGAAGATAGAGGCTACGGGGGAGCCGTCCCAGTTCCGGGGACTCATGAAAAGGAAAACATGGGCAAGCACGACGAGCACCATGCTGAGGCCGCGCAATGCGTCGATATATTCGATACGTTTAGATTCTGACGGTTTCACTTTTTCGGTAATAGTCTTCATGGAAAACATCTTTCACGCAGAGCGTGAAGTTCTATAAACCTTACAGGTCCCCGCGGCACGCATGCCCGGAGACCTGTTGGATCTTTACTTACTTAGAGGTGATCTCTGACATTATCCGATGTCAGAATTACGGTATATCTTGAAATGTTATTTTGCGTAGGCTGAAAGCTGCTCGCGGAGACGCTTGCGGGCGAAGAAGATACGGCTCTTCACAGTTCCGAGGGGAAGATCGAGTTTCTCGGCAATTTCGCTGTATTTGTATCCTGAAACGTACATGTTGAAAGGAACGCGGAATTCGTCGCTGAACTCAGAAATTGCAGTTGTGATTTCCTGAACTGCTACAGAACCTTCCGGAGTGTCAAGACCTGAATCCTGAGAGATGTTCAGGTGATACAGATCCTCTGTCTTGTCCACAACTGTTGCCTGGCGGACCTGCTGGCGGTAGTTGTTTATGAAGATGTTGCGCATGATAGTGAAGATCCATCCCTTGAAATTGACATTGTCAACGAACTTCTCTTCATTGCTGAGAGCCTTGAGGGTCGTGTCCTGAAGCAGATCCTGTGCTTCTTCACGGTTTGATGTGAGCTGGTATGCGAAGCTCAGAAGGTTACCCTGGAGACCTAAGAGGCGCGATTTGAAAGATTCTTTGGTTTTCATATCTGAAAGTTTTTAAGTAAGTAAGATATTTTATAAACCGCGGAAGTGTCCAAATTGTTCCGGGAAATGGCAAAAAAATCTAAATTTTTTGAAAAATTTTTTTGACAATTTGTCAAGCTGTTAGTATTCAGATAATTAAAAGTTCACGAATTAGCGACGTTTTGTGAGGGCAGCGAGCATTTCGGAGAGTTCATCGCGCACTTCGGTCAGTTTGTCGATAATGTCGAGGCGTCGCGAGATGTTGGCCTTGTTTGCCTGAAGCTGGCGTCTTGCGGCCTCGATCTTCATTCCTTTAGTTTTCAGAAGATAGTGGATCAGCCGGAGTTTCTCGATATTCTCGGGGGTGTAATACCGGATATTGGTCGACGATCGGGTCGGCGCACATTCCGGGAATTCGCGTTCCCAGTACCGGAGCGTGGACGGGGAGACGTCGAGCATGTCGGACACGTCGTTTATCTTGTAGAAGCTTTTAGTGAGATTGTCGTTCTTATCCATGAAATTCGCGTTTCAGGGTTTCGGCATGGTCGGAGATGCAGGAATTATACCAGCGCGGATCCCCTGTGACATTTTTCCCGACAAACGGGGGAAGCGCGTATGATTCGTCCGATGAACTGAGTTCAATCTCGGCCGTGACAATTCCCGAAAGATTCCCGTGAAACTCATCTATCTCCCAGACATGGTCGCCGAAAGGCACGGAATAGCGCACTTTATCCAGCACGGGGGGGATGCAGAGCAGAAGAAGTGATTCGGCATCATGAAGCGGTATTTCGTACTCAAATTCGAGACGCCTGTCACCATGATTACGGCTCTTTATGGTAAGAAATGCCCTCGGCCCTCTGATACGCACACGCACCGTCCGTTCGGGATCTTTTGACAGATAACCCTGGGCAATATGTTCCGTCCTCTCCGCGAGCGATCTGAACTCGTCGGAGCAGACAATATATTTGTGTTCGATTTCTTCGGCCATTTCCTTTAA
>CAYMTQ010000026.1:0-1724 GCA_964393395.1 uncultured Sangeribacter sp. | reverse complement strand
ATCATGTTGTCAGTCCATCACGTGGCCGGCATCTTCGGCAAGCTGGATCATTGCGGCATATTCTTCGGGTGAAAGATCCATGAAATAATAGTTCACTGGATTCTGGGGCTCATCCTTGAATCTGACCTCATAGTGCAGATGCGGACCTGTTGACTTACCTGTCGAACCGACATATCCGATCAGCTGACCGCGCTTCACTTCCTCACCATCCATCACAAGGATCCGCGAGAGATGGGCATAGCGCGTGACATAGTTATAACCGTGCGATATGTCGATCATGTTACCGTATCCACCCTTTCGGTCAGCCTCCGTGACTGTTCCGTCTGCAGTCGCATAGACTTCCGTTCCTGTCGGAGCGGCGAAATCGAGACCCTCATGGAACCTCTGTGCGCCATAGACCGGATCGCGGCGATAACCATAGCCGGAACTCATCGTGAAGTCCTTGATGTTGATAGGAAGTACGGACGGGATATGTGCCAGCTTGTCCTTCTGGCTTGCGGCGCCGGCCTTCAGCTGGTCGAAGGAGAGAGACTGTGCGTAAAGTTGGCGGTCGAGGAGATCCATCTGTTTCGTCACCCGCGTCACAAGCGCAGCATCCGACAACGAGGCAAGATCTGCATATCGCGATGAATTGTCAAGGCCTGCGTACCTGCGCGAACGGGCCATCGGCTCCATCTGCATCATCACCCGATAGAAATTGTCGTCACGGTTCTTGATGTTGTCCATCACCTTCAGGGAGTTATCAAGGCGGCGCGACAATACATTGTACTTGGACCGGAGCTCCGAGTTCTCATGCCTAAGGGCATTTTCGGTCGGACCACCCGTAATGTGAAAGAATATCAGAGCGAACAACGCACCAAGCACCGCACCGGCAAGCAGATAGCGTCCCAGAGCCACAAGCCTTTCACGTATGGTGGGGTAGTGACGCTCGAAATTGTCTGTCTCCGGATTATATCTGTAGAAAACCTTTCTGGGCATTATGATGCGTGATCTTGATCAATACGGACTCCCTGTTTATCGGTCCGTAGATGCGAAGTTACAAAAAAATTGCGTATCCGGCTATCGGGCGATACGAAAGAAGTGTCTGCCTGCCCGTAGAATCCACAGATTTTCGTTATCTTTGCATCCGGATTAGTATGTCGTTCTCTCTCCTGCCGATGTTCTGCGAAGGAACATCAATGACGATTAAAATTTTACACACTATAATATGCTTTCTTCAAAAGAAATCAGAGAGGCTTTCAAGGCCTTTTTCAAAGAAAAGGGACACAAGATCGTTCCCTCCGCTCCGATGGTCATTAAAGATGACCCGACTCTGATGTTCACCAATGCCGGAATGAATCAGTTCAAGGATGTCATTCTCGGAAATCGCCCGATCACCGATCCGCGTGTCGCGGACTCGCAGAAATGTCTCCGCGTCTCGGGCAAGCACAACGACCTCGAGGAAGTCGGCCACGACACCTATCATCACACGATGTTCGAGATGCTCGGAAACTGGTCGTTCGGCGATTATTTCAAGAAGGAAGCGATAGACTGGGCATGGGAATTTCTCGTGGACCGTCTGAAAATTGATCCGGACCGTCTTTACGCCACCGTCTTCGAAGGCTACGCGCCCGAAGGTCTCGAACGTGACAACGAAGCGGCCGGAATCTGGGAAAGTCATCTTCCGAAATCGCACATCATCAACGGCAACCGCAAGGACAACTTCTGGGAGATGGGCGAGACCG
>CAYMTQ010000025.1:0-22542 GCA_964393395.1 uncultured Sangeribacter sp. | reverse complement strand
AGATTACACTTCACCGATCTATGTTGACAACCCGATGAACTCGGTTGCTGATATCGCTGACCAGATCGTGTTGTCAACCCCGGATGGAAATGTGGTCAGACTCAAGGATATCGCCGAGGTCAAAAGGGAGTATCCCGAGCCTACATCATACATCACCAACAACGGACGGAAATGTATCCTGCTCTCGGTCGAAATGAAGAAAGGGAACAACATTGTCGAAATGGGCCGTCTTATTGACAAACAGATTGAGGAATTTCAATCGGATCTTCCTGAAGACATCACGCTCTTCAAGATAACCGATCAGCCCGATGTCGTCAACAGCAGCGTTCTGGATTTTCTGAAAGAACTGCTGATTGCCGTGATAGCTGTCATAATTGTCATTGTGTTACTCCTGCCGATAAGGGTAGCACTCATTGCCGCCGCGACAATACCGATCACTATCTTTATTTCACTCGGACTTTTCTATCTGTTCGGAATTGAGCTCAACACCGTCACATTTGCGTGTCTGATCGTTTCGCTCGGCATGATCGTTGACAATTCGGTCGTCATCATTGATGATTATGTTGAACTGATCGGCGAAGGAATGGACAGGAAGGAAGCGACCATTCGTTCGGCTTCCGAATTCTTGAAATCTATATTCTCAGCTACGCTGGCTATCTCGATCACTTTCTTCCCCTTCCTGATCACAATGACCGGAATGTTCCGGGACTTCCTGACCGATTTCCCATGGGCGATCACGATAATCCTGACGGGGTCGTTGATTATTGCCGAATTGCTGGTTCCCTATCTTCAGTATAAATTCATCAAACCGGCGAAAGTCTCAGGTCTCAGTGAGGAATCCGGAAAACCCCAAAAGCATTTTTCACTGTTGCGCTGGATGCAGGAAGTTTATGATAAGATCATCACTAAATGTTTCGCTCATCCTTGGACAGTTCTTGTTATCGCGTTGATTCTGACAGTCGGAGGCGGAGTCCTTCTTTTGACCCGTCCCATGCAGCTGATGCCGATTGCAGAACGCAATCAGTTTGCTGTCGAGATCTATCTTCCGACCGGAACGCCGCTCAGCCGTACAGATGTTGTTGCCGACTCTCTTGCCGGCATCCTCAGGAGGGACAAACGTGTTGTCTCTGTTGCCAACTTCCACGGATGTTCATCTCCCCGTTTCCAGACAACCTATGCTCCCCAGGTCGGAGGTCCGAATTTCGCGCAATTTATCGTGAACACGACGGGCAATGATGCGACAGTTGAAATACTGGATGAATACACGGCAAAATATCGCGACTATTTCCCTGAGGCTAAAATACGTTTCAAACAGCTGTCATATTCGAACGCCGCATATCCTATTGAAGTCAGGATTCTTGGAAAAGATTATGACGTTCTGCATGCCGTTTCCGACTCCGTACTCGCCATCATGCGCACTATTCCGGAAATGAACCTTGAAAGTTCAAGTCTGAATTCACCGCTTGTATCGGCCCAGGTGTCACCCGATTTCACCACCATGTCACGTCTCGGAATGAGCGATCTGATGCTCGAGGCTAATCTCGCCATGAGATATACCAACTCCGGAGTTCCTGCAGCGACTTTATGGGACGGCACCTACGCAACACCTATAGTGTTCAAGACACCGACCTCTACCCACTCGGATGTGAACGCTCTCCGGAATGAAGTGCTACCGGTGATGGGTGTCGCATCGGCTCCGTTGCGACAGTTCGCCGATGTGGTTCCGGCCTGGAACTTCGGCCAGCTTTCCCACAGGAACGGTATTCCGTGCGTGACCATAACTTCAGAAGTTGAAAGAGACGCTCTCGCCCTGAAGGTTACCGACAAGTTGAAAGAAAAACTGGACAAGATGCCACTTCCTGACGGTGTCAAGCTGGAATATGGAGGAGACTACAGCCAATCTGAGGAAATGTGGCCACCTATTATAACAGCCCTCATCATGTCCGTCATAATCATATTCTTCATCTTGCTGTCTCATTATAAGGACGTAGCCACATCCGCTCTGTTGCTCCTTTGCATCATTCTCTGTATCCCGGGAGCCGGAATCGGACTGGCGATCCAAGACGAAGTGCTTTCTCTGACATGTACTCTCGGTTTCATCTCCCTCATGGGTATTCTTATCAGGAATGTCATAATAATGATTGACTACGCCGAAGAACTCCAGCGGTCAGAGGGAATGGATGTCAAGGAGGCCATTTTCCAGAGTGCGAAGCGCAGGATGAGGCCGATTTTCCTGACTTCAGCGGCTGCATCCATGGGTGTGCTCCCTATGGTCCTCACAGGCACTCCGCTCTGGAAACCTATGGGTACGGTTATTTTCTGGGGTACGTTGATTACTTTCTTCTTCATCATCACCGTGATTCCTGTGCTCTATTGGAAAGTAATGGCGAAGAAAACAGCAAGTCCCGCTCTCAAAAACGACACAAAATGAAAAAGATACTCTGTATAACGACAGTTCTCTCACTTCTCTGTGCCACTCCGGCAGATGCTCAAGGGATTGAGTCCGATGTCCAACATCTGACACTGGAGGAATGTGTGGACATGGCACTCCGGAACAATGCACGGATGCAGACAGCCGAATTTAATGTGAAGGCCTCCAAAGAGACTTCACGGGAGATTTTCACAAAATATTTTCCTTCGGTCAGCGCAAGCGGAGCAGCATTCACCGCCAATCACGGAATGCTGCAGCACAGTTTCGAACTTCCACTTTCCATGCTCGGCCTCGGGCTTCCCGACATGGATTATAACCTGAGTCTTCTGAAAAAAGGATCAGTCGCAGGCATCAATCTTATCCAACCGGTGTTTCTCGGCGGACAGATCGTCAACGGCAATAAACTCGCTCATATAGGTGAGGAGGTCAGCCGTCTGCAACTCAGACAGTCTGCCGACGAGGTCCGCAAGGAAGTCGAGCAATATTACTGGCAGCTTGTTTCACTTCATTCCAAACACAAAACTCTGGATAAGGTAATCAACATGCTTGATACCCTCACAAATCAGGTTCAGAAATATGTCGATGCCGGATTGACGACCACCAACGACCTGCTTGAAGTGAAGCTCCGGAGAAACGAAATGCTCATGTCCGAAAGTGAACTTAACAATGGAATTCTGGTGCTTCGAATGCTTCTTTCACAGTATATCGGCCAGGGGACTTCCGGAAATGTGGATGTCGTGGAGTCAGTTCCGGAACCGGGATCAATACCTCCATTCCCTGAGGAAATATTCATGAATCCGGAAGAGAGTCTTGAGCATACCGCGGCCTATGGCCTGCTTCGCAGTAATGTAAAAGCGAAGGAACTTGAGCAAAAGATAGCCTTGGGAAGCAATCTGCCGACAATTGCCGCGGGGGCAAGCTACAATTATGAACACCTCCTCGACCAGACCCATACCTTCGCCAATGTTTACGTGACGGCAAGCATTCCGCTGACCGGCTGGTGGGGCGGTTCCCACAACATGAAGAAGAAAAAACTTGAGACACAAATAGCAAAGACTCAGCTTGAAGACAATTCTCAATTGCTTGTGATAGCTATGACAAATGCCTGGAACGATCTGCGTACCGCCTACACAGGAATGGAGATTGCCCGGGAATCCATCGCACAATCCGAGGAAAATCTCAGACTCAATCAAAATTTCTATAATGCAGGGACAACGACGATAACCGATCTCCTGAATGCGCAGACACTTTATCAGCAGTCACAAGATAAATTTGTGGATGCCTACAGTCAGTTCCAGATAAAGAAACTCACCTATCTGCAGGCAACAGGACGAAATCCTTGAACATTCCTCATTAAAATTTAAAGATAAGCCCCTAACACAAAAACTGTTATGGGCTATAATTAGAATCAGCGTTCTATATATCTAAAGCTAATATTCCTCTTCATCACGTTTGTATGTCCGCATCCACAAAGCCTATATAAGGCATGTGAGTACGGACATACTAACATATTGTTTCGTACATCAGATACGACTGTTGAAGCCAACCATTTGTCATTTTCACGCGTTAATAAAGTTGGATGATTCCGTGCCTTCTCTTATTAAATTAAAGTAGCACGGGCTCATGTGCCGATACGATTCCGGCAGATCCACGACCATCTCATTGCAGTTAAAATGAAAAACACTTTTTTTATTCTATCTTTCTTATTCTCCTCGTTAGGAGCCATGGCCGCTTCTGCGCCCTCTCCGGAGGAGATGTTGCGTGATTCGCTGCCCTCACGCTGGGAATATATTCCCGAATACACCCAGCCCCTACCCTCCGAAGACAAGTGGTGGAAATCCTTCGGCGACACGACTCTCGATTCTCTGATAAATCTTGCGGAACGCAACAATTATAATGTAGCCATTGCCGTCAAACGCATCGGAATGGCCCGTCAGTCATGGAATCAGGCGAAATCACAATATTTCCCCGATTTTTCCCTATCCGCTTCATGGGCAAAGGGACAATCGTCAGGAGCGACCTCAACTCCCGTTTCCAAAGCTTCGGGATATGATTATTTCAATCTCGGCGTCTCAATGAATTGGGAGATCGATGTCTTCGGAAGAGTCACTGCAAACTCAAAGGCTCAAAAGGCCGCTTACGACGCGAGCCGGGTCGACTATGACGCGACAATGGTAGCACTTGCAGCTAACGTTGCGAAAGGATATATCAATCTGAGGCTATATCAGCAGGAACTTATTGTCGCCAATGATCACCTCGCACAGCAGCAGAAGGTCGAGGAGATGACCGAGACGCGATTCAACTGCGGTCTGGCCTCAATGCTCGATGTCACTCAGGCTCGGATTTCGGTAGCCTCGACTAAATCGACCATTCCGGCTCTTGAAGCCCTGATCGAATCCTCAATCAACTCACTCGCACTTCTGACCGGCGAGATGCCCGGAACCCTCCATCCCTTGCTCGCCACACCAGCTCCCCTTCCGGAATCGGATTACTCAATCGCAATGGGAAAACCAGCCGACCTTCTCAGAAGACGTCCGGACATAGTTGAAGCTGAAACCGAGGTCGCACGCTGTGCCGCATTGCTCGGAGTAGCCAGGAAAGATTTTCTTCCGACTCTGTCGCTGTCAGGCTCAATCGGAACCTCAGCCCACAATATAAAGGATCTGTTTACCGGAGACAGCTTCAATTATGAAATCGCTCCGACCCTGAGCTGGACAATATTTGACGGTCTGGCACGCAACTACAAGACAGCTGAGGCGCGTCTCCAGATGGAAAGCGCGATAGACAGCTACAATCTCGCAGTTCTGACTGCTGTTCAGGAAGTCGACACATACACCAATCAATATGCAGCATCACTTAAGACTGTCGATCTCGACCGTGAGGTAGTCGATCAATGCAAGCGTGCGCTCGATCTCTCCATCGACCTTTACAAACAGGGGTTGAATCCGTTCTCGGATGTAGCCGATGCACAGATGAGTTATCTCGCCAATGTCAATGATCTTCTGACGGCAAAAGCAAAAGCGCTGACGACAGCAGTTTCCATTTATGAAGCCCTCGGCGGTGGATACTGATGACTGACAAGCAAGAAAGAAGAATTTTATATACAGCTCTCAATATTCGATATTATGAAAAGCCACAAGATAATGCTCCTTGCCCTGACAATTTCCGTTATTGCAGGAGGATGCAAAAAAAATGAAAAAGCCGAACAGGCCGCACCGTTGGTCGACGTTGCTTACCCGACAGTCGATTCCGTTGTCCTCCACAAGACATTTCCGGGACTACTGTCGGCCGGCGACGATGTGGAGGTTGTCGGCCGCGTAAGCGGAATACTGCTGACGAAAAATTACACTTCCGGCCAGTATGTCAATAAAGGCCAGCTTCTCTTTACGATCGAATCTGAAAAGTATCGCGACCTTGTCCGTCAGGCTGAGGCTCAGCTCGCTACTGCCCAGAGTCAGTATAAGCTCTATTCGGAACAATACGAGGCGAGGAAGAAAGCCCTCCAGACCAATGCCGTCTCTCAGATGGATGTTCTTTCGGCCAAATCGAGCATGGAACAGGCCGAAGCTGCCATTGCCAGCGCAAAAGCCAGTCTTTCTCAGGCTCGCATGAACCTCAGCTACTGCACGGTGACAGCTCCTATATCCGGTTACATATCGCCCGCATCGGTCGGTGTCGGTGGCTTCGTCGGTGGCGAGGGTTCGCCGGTCAAGCTCTGCACGATCTACGACAATTCCTATCTGATCGCCTCGTTCGACATTTCAGATTCGGAATATGAATCTATGGTCGGGGCCAACGGCGGAACGGACGGCGCTCTTTACCGCAGCGTACCGCTGACCTTCTCCGAAGATCTCCCCCACAGATATTCGGCAGATCTTTTCTATCAGTCACCGACAGTCAATTCCTCGACCGGAACTCTCCAGCTCAGGGGTAATGTGACCAATATTGACAACGAACTGAAAGACGGAATGTATGTCACGGTCTCGCTTCCTTACGGAACAAATCCCAAGGCTATCCTTGTGAAGGATGCCTCGATAGGAACCGATCAGCTCGGCGATTATCTCTATGTGGTAAACGACTCGGACAAGATCGTCTACACACCCATCAAGACCGGAGGACTTTATCAGGATTCTCTCCGCATCGTGACAGACGGCATAACGGCAAAGGACCGCTATGTCACCAAAGCCCTCCTGTCGGCCCGCGACGGAATGAAGGTCAACCCCAGACTCACGAAATAACCGTTAATATTCGCAAAGATGTTCTCTAAATTCTTTATTGACAGACCTATATTCGCAACAGTGATTGCGATATTGATGGTTATTGCCGGAGCGATCACGGTGTTCACTCTTCCGGTCGCACAATATCCTGACATCACGCCCCCGACGGTGATGGTATCGGCAAACTATCCCGGCGCAAGTGCGGAAACAGTCGCAACCACAGTCGGCGTTCCCATCGAGCAACAGGTGAACGGAGTCGAGGGTATGCTGTATATGAGCTCAACATCCGGCTCCGACGGCAACTACAGCCTCACCATCACATTCAAGAACGGTACTAATCTCGACGAAGCCGCCGTTGAGGTACAGAACAGAATTGCCCTCGTCGAGGGTCAGCTTCCGACTTCTGTCACCCAGACCGGTGTCAGCGTGACGAAACAATCAAGCAATCAGGTTCTTTTTCTCGCTCTCCAGGCAGACAATCCGAAACGATATGATGCCCTGTATCTGACCAATTATGCCCAGCTCAACATCACCGATCCTCTCTCGCGCGTCAGCGGAGTCGGCAATGTCGGCGCGTTCGGTGCCGGAGAGTACAGCATGAGGATTTGGCTGAAGCCTGAAAAACTGCGGGCACGAAAGCTGACTCCGGCTGATGTGGCCGCTGCGATCAGAAGTCAGAATGTCGAGGTATCGGCAGGAGCCGTCGGTCAACCCCCTTATACCGGAGGCTCTGAATTTGAATATACACTTGTCGGAAAGGGGCGTTTGAAAACGGCGGAAGAGTTTGGAGACATAATTCTGCGTTCTGACAAAACCGGAAAACTGCGTCTGAAAGACGTTGCGGGCATTGAACTCGGTTCAGAGTCTTATTCCGTCGTCACGAAACTGAACGGAAAGCCATGTGCGCTTATCGGAATCAATCAGCTCCCGGGAGCGAACGCTATTGACGTTGCGGACGGCTGTATCGCCGAGATGGAGAACCTCAGCAAATACTTCCCTGAGGGCGTGCACTATACGGTTGTCGAGAACTCGACAGATTTCGTCCGTTCGTCAATTGACGACGTGTTCACGACCTTTGTCCTGACATCTTTGATCGTGATGGCCGTCATCCTGATCTTCCTTCAAAGCTGGCGAGCTGTCATAATTCCGATGATCACGATTCCGGTCTCCCTGATCGCCACGTTCGCGGTCATGAAGCTGCTCGGGTTCTCCCTGAATACCCTTTCCCTCTTCGGACTTGTTCTTGCGATCGCCATCGTGGTTGACGATGCCATTGTCGTGGTCGAAGATTGCTCACGCCTTGTAGATAAAGGAATCCTCACTCCACGCATGGCGGCCGAGAAGGCCATGAAGGAGCTTCAGGGACCGATCGTCGGTGAAGTTCTTGTCCTCCTCTCAGTATTCATACCGACTGCCTTCATCTCCGGAATCACAGGCAAGCTCTATAAACAGTTCGCATTGACAATCGCCGTATCGACGGCTTTCTCCGGCTTCAATGCCTTGACCCTGACTCCGGCTCTGTGCGCCCTCTTCCTCAAGCCGCGCAAAAAATCCTCGAATTTCATATACAACGGCTTCAACAAAGGTTATGACAAGGTGCTTCACTTCTATGACCGGACGATTACGAAAATGCTCGGTCATCCACGTCTGATGCTCGGAATCTTCGTCGTGCTCGCCGGAGCGGCCTTCTATGGACTCGAAGAATGGCCGTCAAGCTATATTCCTGAAGAAGACATGGGTTACTTCATGACTTCTGTCGAACTTCCGACCGGCGCATCCGTTGAACGTACGGAAAAGGTTGTCGACGAAATTTCCTCACGCATCATGAAGATCGATGGCGTGAAGGATGTGATGAGTCTTTCCGGGACATCATTTATCGGAGGATCCGGCTCCAATGTCGGAATAATCATGGTCATGCTTGAGCCATGGAAAGACCGGGGCCGCAAGGAGAATATAAACAACATCATCGATGAGGTCGACAGGAAGACAGCCGACATTCAGGAGGCCATGGTCTTCTCGATCAATCCACCCGCTATTCCGGGCCTCGGCCTGACTTCAGGCCTTCAGATGCAGCTGCTTGACATCAATTCTCTCGGCCCGGAACAGATGCAGAAGGCAATCGAAGAGATCCGTATCGCGGCAGCGGCCGATCCAAGGATAAAGGAGATTACCTCGATGTATGAGGGTACTGTTCCCCAGTTCGAGCTTGATGTCAACCGTGACAAGGCTGAAACAATGGGCCTCAACATAGATGACATCTTCGGAGCGGTATCCTCCTATATGGGCGGTGAATATGTAAATGACTTTGTCGATTTCGACAGAGATTTCCAGGTCAACATAATGGCTGACGGCAGGTCGCGCGAGAAAGCCGCCGATGTCCTCAAACTCAGCGTCAGGAACGCCGAGGGGAACATGGTGCCTCTCAGTTCCGTGGCGACGTTGAAACAGGTGATGGGCCAGCCCTCTGTTTCCCGCTACAACATGTACACCACGGCCTCCGTGACTGCGACACCGGCTAAAAACGTATCCTCAGCCCAGGGAATACAGGCAATGGAGGAGATAGTCGGGAAAGCTTTGGGTAAGAGCTATTCCTATGCCTGGACCGGAATCGCCTATCAGGAGAATGAGGCACATTCACAGACTTCGGTGATCTTCATTTTCGCAATCGTCATGACGATTCTTGTGCTGGCCGCACAATA
Organism: uncultured Sangeribacter sp.; assembly: GCA_964393395.1. Taxonomy (GTDB): domain Bacteria; phylum Bacteroidota; class Bacteroidia; order Bacteroidales; family Muribaculaceae; genus Lepagella. Next base: position 13,195 of record CAYMTQ010000025.1, on the reverse strand, counting down.
TGAAAGCTGGACTGACCCGATAGCCGTTGTTCTTGCCATGCCTACGGCAGTTTTAGGAACTGTTCTCGGAGTCATGCTGATGAACCAGTCCATATCGATCTATTCACAGATCGGTCTGATTTTGCTATTGGGAATGTCAGCCAAGAACGCCATCCTGATTGTGGAGTATGCGATGGACTTCCGCAAGGCCGGCGTTCCGATCCGCAAAGCGGCCCATGATGCCGGGGTCATCAGGTTCCGTCCTATCATGATGACAGCCTGCGCATTCGTTTTCGGTGTCATGCCGATGATGTTCGCCACGGGCGCCGGTGCAAACAGCCGAATCGAATTAGGAACGGCCGTAGTCTTCGGTATGGCGGTCAACGCCTTGATCGGCACACTCTTTGTACCGAACTTCTGGGAAGTGATGCAGACCTTGCGCGAGAAGTATCTTGACAAGCTTTTCCCGCCCCAGAAACCGAAGGATCCCAAAGCGGCCGCCGCGGCTATGGCCCGTGCTGACACCGTCAGCATCCCGGACACATCAGGATCTGACAACGCACCGGCAACAACCGCCCCGGGCCAGGGCGAGACACCGGCCGACGCCACCTCGTTCGACGACACGAACCTTCCTCCCGGAGTCTGAAAGTGAGACATGGAGACCGAGGCTCCGTTCCCCAAAAAATTCACCGCCCCTGCGTTAACATTTTTTGGGGAACGGAGCCTGAATGGCCGGAGTGGATACATGGTGTATGAAATGGCGTGGAATATTGGCTTTTGTCAACTCGCGAAGATTCGCTAACTTTGCAGATTAGACCCCGTAAAGCAAATGCGGGGTCCGGACGAAGAAAGGAAATCTGATGTTTGACGCCCTGCTTCATCTCATTGTCCTCGTGACGGCAGTATGGGGATTCTATAAAGGCTACAGGTCCGGGTTCACCGGTCAGGTGGCCTCTATCCTCGGCTTCGCTTTCGGCGCGGTCGCGGCCCACGCTTTCGGCAACAGTGTCGCCGACTCGCTCCCTGAGTTCTGGCCGGCACTGAACGAAATGGCGGCAGGTTCTTTCCTTGCGAGCCTCTTTGGCTACGCGATCGTCTTCGGTATCGCATACGGACTCTTCGCTCTTCTCGGAACATTGTTGCGTTCCCTGATGAAACTCTTCTATGTCGATGTCCTGAACTCAGCGGCCGGAGCCATCTTCTGCGCCTTCAAGTATCTCTTTTTCCTGTCGCTCGTCTACAATGTCGCAGGCGGCCTGTTTCCTCATTCAAGATTGATGAAATATGCCCACGCCGACGACGGAAACCTTGTTCAGATTGTTATGCTTCTGGGACCGGGAGTGATGGGTTGTCTCGATTGTGACGACCTGCATCACCAGATTCAGCTTCAGGATGCCAGGACAATCTCCTGACCTGAAGACATTCCGCTCTCAGACACTGTCTCAAAAAAATTGAACCGATATATGGAAACTCTTCTTAAAGTCAATGACCTCCACGCTGAAATAGACGGCAAGGAGATCCTCAGAGGTCTCAATCTCGAGATCAAACCGGGCGAAGTTCACGCCATCATGGGCCCCAACGGCGCCGGAAAGTCAACCCTCTCCATGGTGCTTGCCGGCAATCCGGCCTATACGGTCACACACGGAACCGCTGAGTTCATGGGTAAGGATCTTCTCGAGATGAATCCGGAAACGAGGAGCCACGAGGGCCTGTTCCTCGGCTTTCAGTATCCGGTCGAGATACCGGGAGTTTCGATGGTAAACTTCATGCGCGCGGCAGTCAACGCCAAGCGTAAATTCCTCGGCGAACCGCCGATGTCGGCAAGCGATTTCCTCAAGCTGATGCGGGAAAAGCGCGCTGTCGTCGAACTTGACAACAAGCTGGCCTCCCGCTCGGTCAACGAAGGGTTCTCCGGTGGAGAGAAGAAGCGGAACGAGATATTCCAGATGGCCGTGCTCGAACCGAAGCTCTCCATTCTTGACGAGACTGATTCAGGCCTTGACATCGATGCCCTGCGCATTGTCGCCGAAGGTGTCAACAAACTGAAGACCGACCGCAACGCGACGATCGTCATTACCCATTACCAGCGCCTTCTTGACTATATCAAGCCTCAGTTCATTCACATCCTTTACAAAGGACGTATCGTCATGACCGGTGGTCCGGAGCTGGCCCTTGAGCTCGAAGAGCGCGGTTATGACTGGATCAAGGAAAAAGTCGACGCCCAAGAAAAGAACGGGGAGGAGAAAGCATGACACGGAACGCCCTGACTCAATATATCGAAATATATGAGGAGCATTCCGCCCTCATAAACTCCCACTCGGCCCCTGTGATGAATGACCGCAGGGAGGCGGCATGCGCGGCTTTGAAAGACACGGTGCTTCCGAAGAAGGGATCCGAGAATTATGAGCATACCGACCTTGAGGCCATTCTCGGCCCGGACTATGGCTTGAACCTCGCCCGAATCCCGATCTCGGTCAATCCGCTCGAAGCGTTCAGGTGTGGGATACCATCCCTTTCAACATCTCTGTTCATGCTTCTGAACGATTCTTTCGCGGCTACGAGACAGGGTAGGGAATCTCTGCCGGAAGGGGTTGAGATGTGTTCTCTGGCAGACTTCTGCCGGCGTCATCCCGATATTGCGGAAAAACATTATGGCCGACTCGCCCATAACGACAACCCTCTTGTCGCTCTCGACACGATGCTCGCACAGGATGGTGTCGCCCTTTATGTTCCGAAGGGTATTAAGGTTGAACGACCTATACAGCTCGTCAACGTAATCAACAACGGTCTGCCTCTGATGGCTGTGCGCCGTGTGCTCGTGATTCTTGAAGAGGAAGCCGAAGCACGCGTACTTGTCTGTGACCACACCCAGAACCCCGAACTGGATTTCTGTGCCCTGGGAACAGTTGAGATCTTTTCGGGCAAAAGGAGCCGTTTCGACTGGTACGACCTCGAGGAATCAACCCGTCGCACCAACCGCCTCAATTCTATCTATGTCCGGCTTGAAGACGAGAGCAATGTGCTGATTGACGGGATCACGCTTTTCAACGGAACGACACGCAACGAATATTATGCCTCATTCGCCGGAAGAAATGCCCATCTGAGTCTCTACGGAATGGGTATTGAAGACGAGACACGTCGTCTTGAGACCTATAGCTATATCAATCACGGTTCTCCGGACTGCCATACTGACGAACTTTTCAAATATGTGGTTGAAGATGAAGCGACAGGCTCCTTTACCGGACGAATCTATGTCGCTCATGGCGCCTCGGGAACCGAAGCATATCAGGCAAACCGCAATATCGTCGGTTCCGAAAAGGCCCGGATGTACTCGAAACCCCAGCTCGAGATCTATAACGATGACGTGAAGTGCAGCCATGGATGCGCCGTCGGCCAGCTCGATGAAATGCAGATTTTCTATCTTCGTTCGAGAGGTATCGGAGAGGACGAAGCGAAGCTTCTTCTCAAACAGGCCTTTATGGCCGACGTGATCGACGGAGTCCGTCTTCCGGAACTCAGGGAACGTCTCCATACTCTTGTTGAACGACGGTTTGCCGGAGAACAGATGTCATGTGAGTCTTGCTCGGGCAATTGTCATCCTCATTGATTCTGACGCTTATGCTCAACTTGGAAAAAATTCGCAGTGAATTCCCCGGTCTTGAGAGATCCGTCAACGGCCGTCCGCTGATCTATCTTGACAACACGGCGACATCACAGACACCGCTCCGGGTAATCAAAGCGATCGGAGATATGTATGAGAACCACAAGGCCAATGTCCACAGGGGCGTTCACACCTTGTCTCAGGAAGCTACCGACCGTCAGGAGAATACACGCAGGCGTGTGCGCGACTATATTAATGCTGAGTCAGAAGAAGAGATAATATTCACCCGCGGAACGACCGAGGGAATCAATCTGGTCGCATCATCCTTAGGCTCACTGCTTCCCGAAGGTGGGGAGATAATCCTGACCGTAATGGAGCATCATGCCAATATCGTTCCCTGGCAGTTGCTTGCCCGGAAGCGCGGGCTCACCATTAAGGTCGTCGATATTGACAATGACGGGGTCCTGAATCAGAATCAGTACCGTTCGCTTTTCAACGAACGGACATGTCTGGCAGCATTCTGTCATGTCAGCAATGTGCTCGGAACCATCAACCCGGTGAAGGAGATGACGGCTATCGCCAGAAAGCATGAGGTCCCCGTGCTCATCGACGGAGCCCAGGCCTCTCCCCATCTGAAGATTGACGTCCGCGACATAAATTGCGATTTCTATGTCTTCTCATCCCACAAGATGTATGGACCCGCCGGTGTCGGAATTCTTTACGGTCGGCGGTCACTTCTCGAGAAGATGCCCCCCTATCAGGGAGGCGGCGAGATGATCAAGCATGTCAGCTTCGACGGAACGACATTTGCGGATCTTCCCTTCAAGTTTGAGGCTGGAACACCAGACTTTGTCGGTATCGCGGCCTTCGCCGAAGCACTTGACTTCATTCAGGAAACCGGGCTCGACAAGATCGAGGCTCACGAAGAACATCTTCTGCGCCACGCGACATGCAAGCTTCAGGAAATTCCTGGAGTGCGGATTTTCGGCGAAGCACCCGAAAAGAGCGCCGTCCTCTCGTTCCTTGTTGACGATATCCACCCATACGATGTCGGAATGCTTCTCGACAAACTCGGAGTGGCTGTCCGCACGGGCCACCATTGCGCCCAGCCTCTGATGGAACGCCTCGGAATCCCCGGTACCGTAAGGGCAAGTTTCGCGGCCTATAACACCGAAGCCGAAGCCGACGCATTCATTGAAGCCCTGAAACGCGCCCTCGCTATCCTGCGCGGGTAGATTCACGGACAAGTATCGTCCGGTAAGGATGAAAGACCCGGTTCAATATATGATAACTTCGAATAAAGAAGTTATTTATTTAAGATTACTTCTCTTAAAAGCAACGTTTTCACATAAGCTAACTTTCCAAACATTTCATGAACAAGTTTCTCTCAACTATCTCATTTCTTCTGATAGCTTTCGCAGCTTTCGCCCAACCCGACAAGCTTGATTCCGAAGGTTATCCGGAATTTTATGTCAGGGGGGTAATGACGCAGTCCTGGAGCGTGCAGAACGATTTCCATTTCACTCGTAACGGCGACACCTTCACACTCTCGCTCGCTTCGCTCGACGGTGAGTTCAAGATCTCTGGAACGGAATGGCAGATCAATTTCGGTTCACCCATAGATGCCGGCGGCAAACTGACAATCAACGATGCCGCAACGTTCTACGGCACGCCCGACGGCCAGAATCTTGTGGCCAGCAATCTCAAGGATGTCACCATAACATTCAAATATGCCAAGAATTCAGGCACACCTCTGACTCCGATCTACATTTCGGCAAACGGCCATGAGGCTCCGGCACTCGGCCAGCAAAATCAGGACGGTCCGCTCCCCGTGCTCCACATCAACGTTTACCGTGAGGGTACCCGCGAGTTTGACAATGAGGTGATCAGCCGCAATCTTGACCATAAGAATTATTTTTCCGGTGAGTACTGGCTCGATCTCAACGGTTGCGAATGGGCCGAAGAACTCGGCGCTTCAGACATAGGCAGCGAGGAGGAACCCCTACCCCTCGAAATCAAGGCACGCGGGAACTTCACCCGTATCGCCTTCGCCAAAAAGCCTTTCAAGCTCAAACTCGGAAAAAAGCAGTCGCTGCTCGGAATGTCCAAGAGCAAACACTACGCGATTCTTGCTCATGCCGATGACAATTACGGTTATCTCCGCAACTTCACCGGATTCAACCTCGGCAAGAGAATCGGCCTCCCCTGGACGCCGTCACAACAGCCCGTCGAAGTATATATTAACGGAGACTACCGTGGCCTTTACTTCCTGACCGAATCAATCCGGATTGAGGAAGGCCGCATTGACATCACCGGACTTGCCGACGGCGAAACGGACAACACTCTGATCTCCGGAGGCTATCTTGTGGAACTTGACAACTATGACGAGGAAAACCAGATCAGGATGGCCGAGAAAACTTTTGTCGGGGGATATACCGATGTTCTACGCATCACAATGGACACTCCCGAGGTCTATTCCGACATCCAGCGTCAATTCGTGACAGACCAGTTTACTGCCATGAACAATTATGTCGGTTCGAACAATGACCTCCTCTGGTCTTATCTTGACCTCGACGATGCCGTCCGCTATTATATTGTTGAGGAAATCCTTTCTCACACAGAATCATATCACGGATCGACATATCTCTTCCGGGATTACGGAGCAGACCAGAAATGGCACTTCTCCCCTCTCTGGGACTGTGGAAACGCCTTCAATGGCCGTACCGACTGTTTCTTCTATCAGTGTGATCCCTACGGAAATACATGGATCGAGTCAATCAGACAGAACAATAAATTCAATGAACGGCTGAAAGAGACATGGGCATGGTTCATGCAGAGCCGCTATCCCGGTCTTGAAGATGACATCAACGAATATGTCGAGTCCATCCGCTATGCCGCTCTCCGCGACCGCGAACGTTGGAAAAATGCACCGGCCCCCAGCAACTACGAGTATCCCATGTCTGTCGTCGACAACAGCGACATGAACCGCCGCAAAAACGATGCTCTCTGGCACCTGAACACGAAAACCGGTTGGTTGAAGTCTCAGTTCGGAGACTATACGGCTATGGCTCCCGTGGATGAACCTGCACGTGACACTACTCCCGCAGCCGCTCTGCCTGATTATGTCGGTCTGGCCACCGTTGTGGATCTCGTCGGCGCCGACTTCTCTCTCGAGGAGGCCGTCTACTACACTCTCGACGGAATCCGCGTCCAGACTCCCGTCAGCGGACGTATCTACATCGTAGTGACCCCGGCCGGATCAAGAAAAGTCAAATTCTGACCCCCGGGCCGTTGATCCTTAACCTGGCCTTAACATTTCTTGTGAGATGTAGCCGCAACATTTCTTGTGAGATGTAGCCTCAACATTTCGCCCCATGAAGGTGTTTTAGATATAGATTATTAATAAAATATCAATATGGCAATTGTAAAATTTCAGGGTAACCCGGTGCTTACCGTAGGCGAGCTTCCTGTTCAGGGAACAGAGGCTCCTGAATTTGCGCTCACCGCACAGGATCTTTCAGATATCTCACTTCACGACCTTCGTGGAAAACGTGTCGTACTCAACGTTTTCCCCAGTCTCGACACAGAAGTGTGCGCGGCATCAGTGCGACGTTTCAACAAGATGGCCTCGGAGATGAAGAACACTGTAGTTCTCTGCGTCTCTATGGACCTCCCCTTCGCCGCGACGCGTTTCTGTTCGGCCAACGGAATCGAAAACGTTAAGACAGCTTCCGGCTTCCGTTCTGACTTCGGCCGCACTTACGGTTTCGAAATAGCAGACGGTCCCTTCCGCGGACTCTATGCACGCGGTCTCGTGATCCTTGATGAGAACGGCAAAGTTATCGGCACATCGCTCTGTGATGAAATCACGAACGAACCCGACTATGACTATGCACTCGGTCTGCTGAAGTAAACACAGCGAAAACAATTTACCGGCCGGTTCCGTATGATGCGGGACCGGCCGGTTCTGTTATATTTGTTACCTCATAAACTTTTTGTAATTTTGTGGTATCCTCATGGCAGTTGTCAAACGATTGAACCGCTTCATGCTGCAGACTTTCCTGCCGCTTTTCGCGATGACCTTCTTCATCGTGCTGTTCATCGTGCTCATGCAGTTCCTGTGGCGGTATATCGACGATATGGTCGGAAAGGGTCTCGCCCTCTCCGTCATGTTCGAGCTGTTCTTCTATGCCGCTGTCTCGATGGTACCTATGGCCCTCCCGCTCGCCATTCTTCTCGCATCGCTCATGACATTCGGCAATCTGGGAGAAAAGTTCGAGCTTACGGCCATGAAAGCTGCCGGAATATCACTCTTCCGGGTGATGAAGCCTCTGATAGTGCTCATGCTCGGGATTGCCGTCGCCGCATTCTTTTACCAGAATTATGTGCTCCCGAAGGCTCAGGTCAAGATGTGGACGCTTCTGTTTTCGATGAAACAGAAATCACCTGAACTCGAAATCCCCGAAGGTGTCTTCTATGATCAGATTCCGGGTTTCAATATCTTTGTCGGAGATAAGGATCAGGAGACGGGTATGCTCCGCGAAGTGATGATCTATGATGTCAGCAACGGTGCTGAAAACGCGACTATTATAGTCGCCGATTCGGCTAAACTGGCAATGGTCGGCAAGATGTCGCACCTCTATCTTCACCTTTTCGAAGGCGAGCAATTCGAGAATCTGAGGGACCAGGGAATACAGGCGCGCAATGTGCCTTTCCGGCGGGAATCATTCCTCGACAAGGAGGTGATGATCAGCTTCGACGCCAACTTCAACCGCCTCGACGAGGAGGGAATGAGAAAACAATATGTCGGGAAGAATATCGAACAGCTTCATCAGACAATCGACTCTGTCTCGCACCGTGTGGACTCGATCGGCAGCGAATATGCCGAAAGGATAATCCTCTCGGAACCCATTTTGAGGAATCGGGACGCAAAACATGAAAATGTGAAACAGACAGCACTGAGGAGCCTCAATGTCGATTCGCTCATCTCCTCGCTCGCTCCGCGGACAGCCAACACGGTTTTAAGCGAAGCCCTGAGGATCTCGGAACGCCGTCAGCGCGATATGGAGTTCGAAACTATCGTCATTGCAGACGAGAAAAAGACCATCAGGCGCCACGAGATCGAGCTGATCAAGAAGTACACCCTCTCGGTTGCATGTCTGATATTCTTCTTTATCGGCGCGCCGCTCGGTGCGATCATCCGGAAGGGTGGCCTCGGAACACCTCTCGTGATCTCTGTCTTCCTCTTCCTGTTCTATTACATCATCGACAACACCGGATATAAGATGGCCCGTGATGGCCGCTGGCCTGTCGAGCTCGGAATGTGGCTCTCGACCTTCATCCTGGCCCCCCTGGGAGCATACGTGACTGTCAAGGCAATGAACGATTCGGCAGTCTTTGACAAGGATCGTTACAGGATGTTCTTCATCCGGCTTCTCGGCTTGCGGCAGAAGCGCGGAGCATATTTCAAGGAGGTCATCATCAATGATCTCGATACGGAACGCGCTGTCACCTCATTACGCGACATTGCAGCCCGGGCCGACGAATATGCCGGTTGGAAATGGCCCCAGAAATATACTTCATATTGGCTGAAGGGTTTCGACCGGCATAAGATCACGGAGCTTTCCGAAGATCTTGAATCGACTATCGATTCCCTGACCGACTGCCGGGACAAGCGGGTGATCATGCTTCTGAGCGATTTCCCGATCATCCGCAATGTCTGGATGCTGCGCCCGACGACTAATAAATGGATCGGTTGGACAATGATCATCCTCTTCCCCATCGGCCTGACAGGTTATATTCTCGGAACCTCCTTCCAGAAGGCATTCAAAGCTGAAATGGTCCGAATCAGTGTCGTGGCTCAAGCCGTCATCGCCCGCCTCGACCCGCCGGAGACCGGGACATAACAAAGAGGCGCTGTTCTCACGAACAACGCCACCACGTCATTTTTTACAAATGAACAAAAATCTATCTTCTTTCATTAGTGGAACAAGACCCACAAGACTATTGTTTCGGATTTCCCGTTTTTAACGTACGTTAAATTACGGAACAGTCTGATTTTTAAAATCTTAATTCCGCATTAATAAATTTTAACTTAAATATTACTAATGAGAACAGAATCTGAACTCGAAGGCGTTTCCCTGCTGGGCAATCAGGGGGTGAAATATCCCGTTGACTATGCACCGGAGATGCTCGAGACTTTCGGAAACAAACACCCCGAGCGTGAATATGTCGTAACGTTCGACTGTCCCGAGTTCACGACGCTGTGCCCGAAGACCGGCCAGCCGGATTTCGGACATATCTACATATCATATATCCCCCGTGAGAAGATGGTTGAATCGAAGAGCCTGAAACTCTATCTGTTTTCCTTCCGCAATCACGGTGATTTCCACGAAGATGTCGTCAACATCATCCTGAACGACCTGTGGAACCTTATGGATCCGAAATATATCGAGGTCAAGGGGGACTTCATGCCCCGCGGCGGAATCAGCATCTATCCCTTCGCAAACCGGGGTGATGATGATCACCGTGATCTTGTCGAGCGCAGACGCGAACAGAGTTTCGACCGCGTTCGCTGATAACATCCTGCTATATATCCTCAGGCCCAGACTTTAAACAGAGAGTCGCACAGACCTGAATCCGGTTCTCTCACCCGATAAAGACAAAAAGAAATGACACAACAAGAAAATTGCAATTCCCGCTCTCCGAAGGAGGAGCGCATAAAAGACTCCGTGCTCGTCCTTTCGGGAGGAATGGACTCCACGACTCTTCTTCATGACATGAAGTCCAGAATCGCTCTCGCCGTTACTTTCGATTACGGTTCAAACCACAATGCGAGAGAGATTGAGTGCGCACGCAGACAATGCAGTCTGCTCGGCATCGAACATCTGGTCATTCCACTTTCCTTCATGGGCCAATATTTCAAGTCTTCGCTTCTCGAAGGAGCGCAGGCTATCCCCGAAGGCCATTACGCGGCCGACAATATGAAATCCACGGTTGTCCCCTTCCGCAACGGGATCATGCTCTCTGTGGCTGCCGGTCTGGCAGAATCGCGTGGCCTCAAGCATGTGCTGCTCGCCAATCATGGCGGAGACCACACTATATATCCGGACTGCCGCCCGGGCTTCGTTGAAGCAATGAGCAGTGCGATCGAGGAAGGGACGTTTGACGGAATAACCCTTCTGGCGCCTTATACTCAGATAACCAAATCCGATATTGCGGCGATAGGCAAACGGATCGGTGTCGACTATGGCCTGACCTATTCCTGCTACAAAGGGGGCGAGAAACACTGCGGCCGTTGCGGAACGTGCGTCGAACGCAAGGAGGCAATGCGCGACGCCGGAATAGATGACCCCACTGAATATGAGGATCCTGATTTCGGACTGTGATTAATTTGTAGAAGGTAAAGAATGGATGAGGGATACAGATCCCCTCTCACATAAAATCAATTACGACGATTATGTATTACGTAAAGAAACGTCTCGAAATATCGGCTGCCCACAGACTCAATCTGTCTTACGAAAGCAAGTGCACCGTACTCCACGGTCACAATTGGATAATCACGATAGAATGTAGGTCAAGAGAGCTCAACCAGGACGGAATGGTTGTCGATTTCACACACATCAAGCAACTGATCAATGAAGTCCTCGACCATGCTGTCCTGAACGATGTTCTGCCTGTCAATCCGACGGCAGAGAACCTTGCCCGTTGGGTCGTGGACACTGTTCCGAACTGTTTCCGTTGTGAAGTTCAGGAAAGCGAGGGGAACACCGCCGCATACGAAATTGACTGAACGGTAGCCCAAATGAAGAAAATCAACGAGATTTTTCACTCCCTTCAAGGTGAAGGACGGCATGCCGGCGTCAGTTCTGTCTTTGTCAGGTTCTCCGGTTGCAATCTGAAATGTCCGTTCTGTGACACACTTCATCAGGAAGGGACAATGATGTCGGATGAGGAGATTGTCAACGAGATCAACCGCTATCCTGCCCGATGGATTATCCTGACCGGAGGAGAACCGGGCCTCCGGATAGATCCCCACTTTATCGATCTTCTGCATCAGACCGGGAAAAAGGTTGCTGTCGAGACCAACGGCACAGTCCCCCTCCCCGATAATCTCGACTGGATCACTTTGTCTCCCAAATTCGGGATCTCAGGATGCGATACGCTGGCTGCGGACGGTCTGCCGGTCGATCAAGTCCGGATCAGTCATGCCGATGAGATCAAAGTGGTGGATGTCGGACAGGATCTCGAACAGTATTTTAAACTTGGTTGCAGGGACGTGTCTACATTAATGTACCTCCAGCCATGTTTCGTCGCTGACGCAGAAGAATGCAGACGCAACACGGAACGCACCGTCAACCGCGTGATGAACGATCCGCGCTGGACTCTCTCGATCCAGTCACACAGGTTGCTTGGCATCCGATAAAGATTATCACTTATGAAAAAGACGTTTTTGCTGACCCTGATTTCAATACTCTCGATCGCCGGACTCAACGCCCGGACAAAACCCGTTCCCTCCGAGGCACCTGATAAGGAAAAGGTCATAGGAATGCCCGTACCGGACATCCACAGGATTGGTTCTCAACTCCCCAAAGCGGTTTTGTATTCGATGAACGGAGATTGGTCCCAATATGTTCCGGTGACTCTTTCGCCGGACGGACAGTCACTCATTTCATTCCCTTCTCCCAGTGATGTCACGGACCTTCAGACCCCGGTCAGCGTCGGTGACGGTCTGTGGCTTGACCGCCGGGGAATAAACCGGAACACAGCCTTCACGAAATGGACATACGCTGAATATGCCGCACTGAAGGAGGTGCCCTCACCCACCGAAATTTTGGCCAATATAATACCCGGTGCAAGAGTAACTGAAATCCTGACTCTCCCGATGACAGCCTCCGATGCATCAAGCAATCCCGAGGCTGTTCGCCGTCTGGTTGCCGAAGGTCTGAGGAATGCGGTGATCACCTATAGGCTGCCGGGCTCACATTCAACCACCGTAAAACCTCTTCCGATACCTGCAAAAACAACAGACAACGGCAACGACGCCTCAGAAACCGAATATGGGGAGCCGGGACCGCGTCCGACTCTGCTGACCGAATGATTTTATGAGACGAACCTTAAGGCCACATTTCACAAGAAATGTGGCCTAACTTTTCGGAATCTTCGGAGTCAGATTCACGAACTTTTCGTAACTTTGCAAAAACACCATAAAAACACTCTGAAAATGACACTTTTTGAACGTCTGACACAGAAAGCCAAGGAGCATCCCCAGCGCCTCGTGCTTCCGGAGTCTACCGAACCGCGCACTCTGAAGGCCGCTGATCACATAATCGCCGAAGGCCTCGCTGAAGTCATCTTCCTCGGAAAGAAAGAAGAGATTCTTGCAAAAGCTGAAGAACTCGGACTTGCAAACATCGCGAAAGCATCAATCTTCGATGCTGACAATGCCGATTTCACCGAAAAATATGCCGAACTTTTCTGCGAGCTCCGCAAGAAGAAAGGCATGACTATCGAACAGGCCCGCGAAACCGTGAAGAATACTCTGTATCTCGGCTGTCTCCTGATCAAGGCCGGCGATGCTGACTGCATGGTAGCCGGAGCGCTGAGCCCCACATC
>CAYMTQ010000024.1:0-22757 GCA_964393395.1 uncultured Sangeribacter sp. | reverse complement strand
TGATCAAGGCCGGCGATGCTGACTGCATGGTAGCCGGAGCGCTGAGCCCCACATCCCACGTTCTGCGCGCTGCTTTCCAGGTCCTCAAGACACGTCCCGGAATCTCCGTTGTCAGCGGTGCTTTCATCATGTTGCTCCCCGAAGGATGCCAGTTCGGCGAAAACGGCATGCTGATCTTTGCCGATTGTGCCGTTGTTCCGGATCCGACATCGGAAGAACTTGCTCAGATCGCCATCTCAACAGCCAAGACCACACGCGATATTGCCGGCCTCGATCCCGTCGTCGCAATGCTCAGCTTCTCTACCCGTGGCTCAGCCAGCCACGAGCGTGTCGACAAAGTCCGCAACGCAGTTGACATCGTCCGTTCTCTCGATCCGACACTTCTGGTTGACGGCGAAATGCAGAGCGACGCAGCCATCGTTCCCTCTGTCGCCGCGCAGAAAGCTCCGGACAGCAAAGTCGCAGGCCACGCCAACACTCTTATCTTCCCCTCGCTCGAAACCGGCAACATTGCCTATAAGCTCGTTCAGCGTCTCGCCGGTGCCGGTGCCGTAGGTCCTATCCTCCAGGGTCTCGGAGCCCCGGTGAACGACCTTTCCCGCGGTGCCACAGTCGAGGACATCATCAACACAATCATCGTTACCTGCAACCAGGCTATCGGCGACAAAGGTCTCTGAGGGTCCGACGCTTAAAGGGTCCGACGCTTAAAGGGTCCGACGCTTAAAGCGGAAGAGACTCTTAAAAGCAAGAGTCCGGCTCAAAAAGTAAATAATCCAACCTCCTGAATAATACAATGAAAATTCTCGTTCTCAACTGCGGCTCAAGCAGTGTGAAATACAAACTCATCGATTCCGAGTCCAAGGCTGTTCTCGCCGAAGGCGGAGTGGAGAAAATCGGCCTTCCCGATTCTTTCCTGAAATTCAAACGTCCCGACGGTTCAAAAGAGACTATCGTCACTCCCATGCCCGACGCAAAGTCTGCCGTGAAGAACGTTCTCGATATCCTGACAGACCCCAAGGAGGGCGTGATCAAGGATCTCAAGGAAATCGATGCCGTAGGTCACCGTGTAGTCCACGGAATGGACAAGTTCAACAAGTCCGTTCTCATCACTCCCGAAGTAATCGAGAAAGTCAAAGAATGCTACACCGTCGCTCCGCTCCACAATCCGGCCAACATAACCGGTATCGAAGCTATCGAGGAGCTGATCCCCGAAGCTCCCCAGGTAGCTGTCTTTGACACAGCATTCCACCAGACAATGCCCGAGGAGGCATACATGTATGCCCTTCCCTGGGAAGCATACGAGAAATATGGAGTCCGCCGTTACGGCTTCCACGGCACCAGCCACCGCTACGTGTCTCGCCGTGCATGCGAGTTCCTCGGCGTTCCTTATGAAAAACAGCGCATCATTACCTGCCATATCGGCAACGGCGGCTCGATTACAGCCATCCGTGACGGAAAGAGTGTTGACACCTCTATGGGTCTGACTCCGACCGAAGGTCTCATGATGGGAACACGTGTCGGCGATGTCGATCCCGGTGCTTTGGTTTACCTGATGAAAGAGATGAATCTTGATGCCGATGGCCTCTTGAAGCTTATCAACAAGCAGAGTGGCGTCGCAGGCGTCATGGAAGGTTCAAGCGACATGCGCGATCTCGAGGATGCAATCGCAGCCGGCAACAAACGTGCGAAAATGGTCCTCGACATGTATGAGTACCGTATTCTGAAATACATCGGTGCATACACCGCAGTTCTCGGTGGTGTCGACATCATCGTCTTCACAGGCGGTGTCGGTGAAAACCAGATCATCACTCGCGAAAACCTCTGCAAGAAGCTCGCTTTCCTCGGCATCGACTTCGACGCCAAAGCGAACGACTGCCGCGGCAAGGAAGTTGAGATCACAACTCCCTCATCAAAAGTGAAAGTTGTCGTAATTCCGACCGACGAAGAACTGATGATCGCCACGGATACAGCAGAAATCGTAGGTGGCAAATAAAATCACGCCACACATATAATAAATCACTTTAATCCGTTATAAACATAGTCGCCGAAGGTTTTGAAGCCTCCGGCGACTATGATACTATTTATCCAAGTATCTCTTTATCCAATTATCATTCTATGCTGGATTTTATAGTCTGGAACGCTGATCCTGTATTATTTCGCCTCGGCCCCCTCGCCGTCCGTTGGTACGGACTGATGTTCGCCATCGGATTTTTCATTGGCTATCAGATTGTCGCAAAGATGTTCAAGCACGAAGGTGCACCGGAAAGCTGGCTCGGCACCTTGCTGATCTATCTTGTAGTCGGAACCGTCGTCGGTGCCCGGCTCGGCCATTGCCTCTTCTACGAATGGGACTATTATTCTCAGCATCCCGTTGAGATTCTGAAGATATGGGAAGGCGGACTTGCCAGCCATGGGGGTACTATCGCCAATATAATCGCACTTTTCATCTTCTCGTGGTGCGTATCTAAGAAACCGGCCTCCTGGGTATTCGACAAAATAGTCGTGGCTGTTGCCCTTGTTGCCGGTCTGATTCGTCTCGGAAATCTCTTCAATTCAGAAATTTACGGAAGTTACACTGATCTTCCATGGGGAATGGTATTTGTCCGCAACGGTGAGATTCAGCCGGCACACCCAACACAGCTTTATGAAGCTTTCCTTTATTTCGCGCTCTTCGCGTTCCTGATGTGGATGTATTGGAAACGGAATGCCGAAGAGAGGCCCTGGCTTCTGACCGGAATCTTCTTCCTCGTCACTTTCGGAGGCAGATTCCTGATCGAATACGTCAAGAACGTTCAGGTGGCCTCTGAGCTTGCGATGCGGGAGCAATACGGAATGGATCTGGGTCAGATTCTGAGCATTCCCTTCATAATCCTCGGCATTGGCCTCATCATATACTCTCTTGTCCGCCCCCGCCAGCATTGGACCTTCCCCAACCGCTTCGCCCCCGAACCTCCCGCAAAAAAATAAAACTCTGAAGGAGTTTTACCATCCTCAATATTTAGAGCCCATTTCATAAAATGTTTAACATTTTATGAAATGGGCTCTAAGTCAGGCTTCCGCAAGAGTCGCAGCGTCAAGACTTATTTCAAGAGGTGCGTTTACAAATTCCCTAATATTGATTGATGGGAGAATGAATTTACTGTAGCGTGTCTGGGAGAGTCTTTCGAACAGCTGCCCCCTTATCGTATCGAATAGTTTGGCTACAAAAAATGCCGCAATCTCCTTCGGAATAAGCAACTTATTGCCGGAAATAAAGTCACTGAAAGTTTTCTCGCTAAGCTCATAGATCACGGACGTCTCGATTTTTATCGCCGGGACATTCTCAGATGAAATCGTGATGGCAAGGCGACATCCCAGCTCATGCTTCTCGTGGTCCGCACCAAATGCACAGTCCATCTTAAGTGAGAAATTTGAGAGCGTCGAATCTTCAGGAATTTCGAAGACCGCAAACTGCGTTGTTTCCAGTTCCTTTATTCTGAATTCAATAGTTTTCATTTGGCTGAGTCGTTTGATGAAAGTGTGACCTGGGGTTCTCTTACTTCCGCAACCGGTAAGTCAGAGAATTTATAACCCTTGCTGTGTGAAACAACCGGGAACTTCGAGAACTTTGTTGGATTCTTTGGAGAAAATGATCCGAAGTCGTGGAATACCATGACTTTAAATCTTTCGGTTGGCCTGCTCTTTGCCTGCTCCGGGTTTTCATCAGAAATATTCCTGTTGATAATGGAGATACCCAGTTCTTCCTCAAATTTGACCATTGTGCGGAGTTCCATATTGAACTTTCCGCTGAGGTAACGGCTGAGCATCGCCGGATCCATATCCATAGATCGTGAAAGCTCAACTTGCGATATATTCCTCAAGCGCATAGCCCTCTTAATCTTCATCGCGATCCTCATTGAGGCTTTGTAAAGCCCCCTGTTGATGCGCATGTCGACTTCCATACGGCGTTCCTCCCTGTTGAGGTCGCTGGCTATATGATTCAAAAGTTCTCTATCAATTTTCATCTTCTTCCATGTATTGAAGCAATCCTTCCTTGTCTACGATTCCCTTTTCGACAAGAAAATCACTTACGGCAAGTACTCTCTTGCGGATTTCTTCTTCTAAGGTTGTTTCTTTTCCGTCTTCATCAAATGCGGGACAGTCTGCGGTATCGAGATCAATCTTAATTCCACCATAAATTATGATATAACAATCCCGGGCCAGCTCAATGGCATAAATTCTAACCAAAGATGGCTTGTAGCCTGACCCCCAGCACTTCACTGGCAGGTGCGGAACATTATATTTTGTACTTTTTCCACCGCCTCGGCTGGATTCCCGGCGGTCCCTTGTACTGTGGGGTTCGAAAAAATTTCCGAAGTCTGCGACCTTTCCTTCACTGATATGAAGACATGTCTGACGGATCTCATCATATATGTCAATCATCCGGTTATTGATTTCAGCGATGTATTCTTCCGTTTCTTCTCTATCAAACCCGAGATGATCCACTATATGGTCACTTATACGTCCGGCAAAAGATTCAAGAAAACCTCTGATATACTTTTCGTCTGTCAAACGAGAGTAGACCTTAAATAATACATTCAACCTGTCGCTGTCATATCTGACAGCAAACAAATGTGGAGAATGTATCCGGACGATTTTCATGAAACCCGTTTTACATCAAAACATATTTTAGTCTGCTTTTATTATATTGGAAACAGAAAAATTGACTTTAAAATCAACAACCCACATCAAAACCGCCCCAGTGACTCTGAAATTATTTGAGATGGGGTCTAAAACACCATCAAATGATATAACTTTGGTGTTGTTTTACGTTACTTAAAATAGAACTCGCTCATAAATGATTGAGATTGCTCGGGTTCTTAGGAAGCAATTTCAGTAACTCGTCAGGAATTAGCACAAATGAGAAAAACAGCATTCGCCGTCATTTTAGGTCTCGCGACGGTCAGCGCATCGGCCGAAGTGGTAGTGGAGACCGAGGCATACTCTTGGAAAGGGGACTCTGTGACTCAAGGTCCTTTCACCGCTGTCGCAGTCTCTCCATTCGAGATTGTCTCGGATTATT
Organism: uncultured Sangeribacter sp.; assembly: GCA_964393395.1. Lineage (GTDB taxonomy): Bacteria > Bacteroidota > Bacteroidia > Bacteroidales > Muribaculaceae > Lepagella. The sequence continues at coordinate 17,695 of CAYMTQ010000024.1, read as the reverse complement.
CCGCCCAGCCGGGATATTATATGGGAATTGACAAACAATGGAAACTGAAGAACGACATTTCCTCATATCCGAAGCTGACAACTCCCAACATGATGCATGAAGCCGTCTACAACATGGGACTTGACGAAATGGTGAATGCCGTCGAACCGGACACGACTCTGCGGACCGGCAAGGAGTGGGCCGGAGTCTGGACACGGGATGTCAGCTATTCTATCCTTCTCTCGATGGCCTACATGCAACCTGAGGCTTCGAGAATATCACTGATGAAGAAAGTCGATCCGCTCGGGCGCATAATTCAGGATACCGGCTCCGGCGGTGCGTGGCCTGTCTCGACCGACAGGGAGATATGGGCTATCGCAGCATGGGAAGTCTATAAAGTCACCGGCGATAAGGAGTGGCTGAAATACATCTACCCAATCATCAAACGTTCTCTCGAAACTGACCGCAAGTCATTCTATGATACGGAGACAGGCCTCGTGAAAGGTGAGACGTCTTTCATTGACTGGCGTGAGCAGAGCCATCCCAGATGGATGCAGACCGCCGACATATACAACAGCGAGACCCTCTCCACATCGGTAGTTCATGCGCAGGCATGGCACGTTCTCGGCGAAATAGCATCGCTTCTCGGACACAAGGATGTCGCGAAAGATGCCTACGCACAGTCCGATAAGATTGCCAATGCGATCAATGAATATCTCTGGCTCGACGACAAGGGCTATTATGCAATGTACCTGTATGGCCGCGACAACCTGATAGCCAACCCCCGGGCCGAAACTCTCGGTGAGTCGCTCGCCATAGCATGGGACATCGCGGACCCGGAAAGAGCCCGTAAAATCACCGCATCGAATCCGACAACACCCTTCGGCACCGCAATATTCTTTCCTCAGATCGCCGACATTCCGGCTTACCACAACAATGCCCTTTGGCCCTGGGTCGGTGCATGGTGGGCAATAGCAAATGCAAAAGCAGGCAATGAGGAGGGCGTTCTCGAAGCCATAGGCTCCATAATACGTCCCGCAGCTCTCTTTGCGACAAACAAGGAGAACTTCAATCTCGACAACGGTGACATAGCCACTGAACTCAATTCCTCCAACATGCTCTGGTGTCTGAGCGGAAACATCGCTCTGACCCACAAGATTCTGTTCGGCATTGACTTCAAGAAGGATGGTCTGGAATTCCGTCCGTTCGTACCCAAGGCACTCGGAGGCACCCGCACTCTCGAGAACTTCCGTTACAGGGATGCCCTTCTTGACATCACCGTAAGCGGCTATGGCGATCGGATCAAATCTTTCATGGTCAACGGAAAGGAACAGAAAGATGCCTTCATCCCGGAAAAGAAGGCCAAAGGTAGGATAAAGGTTGACATTGTCATGGCCGACAATGAGATCGAGCCGGTCGGAATCAACAGGACAGCAAACGTCAAGGCACCCCTGACCCCGGTTGCGTGGCTTGAGGGAACCACACTCGTCTGGAACCCGATTGAATATATCGGCAAATACATAGTCCTTCGCGACGGACAGAGAATAGCAGAAACAAATGCGACAGTCTTTGATGCCTCCGTCCCCGGTGAATATCAGGTGATCGGAGTGTCGGCCGAAGGAGTGGAGGGCTTCGCTTCCGAACCTCGTTCAACACGCCCGGTAACAATCATCGACCTTCCCCGCAAGCTCAATGACAAGAACACGGTTCTAAAGGTTCCCGTCAACATCGACCGGTCCGGTGATTATTTCATTTCACTGCGCTATGCCAACGGAAACGGCCCGGTGAACACCGAAAACAAATGCACAATCAGGACCCTCTCCATAGACGGTGACCGCGCGGGACTGCTTGTGCTCCCTCAGCGCGGACGCGACAACTGGGACGAATACGGCTGGACAAACAGCGTAAAAATTCCCCTTTCTGCCGGAGAGCACGAGCTCTTGATAGATTTCCGTCCCGAGAATGAGAACATGAATATCGAGACCAACAACGCGATAATCGACGCGGTGCGGATCGTCGGACAATAAAGTCACCTGTTGACTGAAGAGAATAAAAGACGAAGAAAGCGATTAAACGGGATCGCAATTCTAAAAGACTGAAAATAAAGTTAATCAGTGTTTCTGAGAGACCCAAAAACCCGAAGGAAAGATATACTCGCCGCCGCTTGCTTCATGCTCGCGGCGGCTCTGGCGGTTTTTGCCGGTCTGAAAGCCTGGGCCTATTACAAGGAAACCCCTCCTTATGTCGACCCTGTCCGCTATCCTATCACCGGAATCGATGTCTCCCGCCATCAGGGAATGATGAATCTCGAATCTGTCGCCTCCGAAGGGATTGATTTCATTTTCATGAAGGCCTCCGAGGGTGAAACAGTCAAGGATCCGAATTTCCGGCTCAACTATGACAAGGCGGTTCACGCAGGTCTGAAGACTGGGGCATACCATTACTTCAGGTTTGATGTTGACGGTGTCCCTCAGGCGAGAAACCTCCTTGAGGTGATCGGCGACCACCCACTCGACCTCGGGATCGCCATTGATGTCGAGGAGCACGGAAATGCAAAGGATGTCAGCCGTGAGATCATCGCCAGACGTCTTACGGCAATGGTGGAATATCTTAACCTTAAGGGACTGAGGCCTATAATATATACCAACACCCGCGGATATTCCGATTTCATCGAAGAGACTCTCCCGGGGTGCGTGCTCTGGATATGCTCGTTTACAGATCCGCCGATCGCGGCCGAATGGACATTCTGGCAATATAATCACCACGGCCATCTTCCGGGAATAAAGGGGGATGTGGACATGAACGTCTTCAACGGAAATAAGGAACAATGGGAAAAGTTTATTCTCGAACAACGTTATGACCCCCGCTGAGACCCCCCTTTCGGGATAGTCAACTTTAAAATTCGGGAAAGGTAGACCGGAATTTAACATTTTCTGCGGGACGGGGTCTAAGACAATATCGGACCATTATTGACGTTACATAAATGAGTGTCAGATAGCACATATCATTTTGTAACTTTCCTGATTCAAGTGAAATATCCCCTTTCTAAATATATAAAGTCCATTTTCTGCCCGGAGAAACGACAGTCTTCACCGGCCTCCTTCATCATGGCGCTCGTCATGATGTTGTCTGTCTGCGTGTCTGCATTTGCCTCTCCTGCTGATCATTACGCCCGTTCCTCCCGTCTTGCCGACGGAAAATGGGTGCGCGTTTCCGTTTCGGAGACCGGCATGCAGTATATTTCTGATGCCACTCTCCGCCAGATGGGTTTCCAGAATCCGTCCGACGTACGCGTATATGGATATGGCGGCCGCATGCTTTCCGAGAATATCGGCAGCTCCGATCCGGACGATCTTCCGCTCCAGCCCTCCGCAAGAACAGCTGACGGGCTCGTGTTTTTCGGAACGGATTATTTCGATATCCTTCCCTCCTCGAACAGATCCGGTATGACATGGAGACATGTGATGAACCCTTATAGCGAGGCCAGCTATTACTTTCTCTCGGACAGCGCTTCGGCCAAGTATGAACTTCCGAAGACCGGACAGCCGATTGCAATCGCGGCTCCAAGAACGACATTCCACTCTCTGGCAGTTCACGAACAGGATGTGTTCGCACCGTCCACCACCGGCCGCATACTGCTCGGTGAGGACTTCCGTTCCCAGCCGTCACAGAATTTCTCGTTCAAGCTTCCGGACAACACCGGCTCGACTTTGCGTTTCAAGGTCGCTGCCGGAACTGCCGTGACCAATGGATCATCGACTTTCACATTCACAGTCAACGGCAATGCACTCCCGGCCCAGGCGGGCGACCGCATCAACGCACTCACTCTCGAGTCCCAATATATGAGGCTCGGTGAAATCGTGCGCGAAGTCACCTCCGGTGTCGGCGAGACACTTAACCTCGGAATCCGCCACTCTCTGACAGGTTCAAGCTCTATGACACGTCTGGACTATGTCGAAGTGGAATATGAACGGAATCTGACGCTGCGCGACAGACAGCTCTACTTCTATGACATGGTCAACGGACCGGCAACTTTCAGCATCGGAGGCTGCGATTCCAAGACCGTGATATGGGATATTTCGGATCAGGCCAATCCCGCCGTCGTTGATTTCTCAATCAGCAACGGCCGTGCAGTCTTTACTGTTGACGGTTACGGAATGAAGCAGTTCGTGGCCTTTAACCCGGGGGAGTTCAGCGCTCGCCCCGTGATGGCCGGGGAAGTACAGAATCAGGACATCCACTCGCTCGAGGCTCCGGATTATGTCATCATCACTCCGGCTGAGTTCAGGACTCAGGCAGAGCAGGTGGCGGCGCTCCACCGTGATCTCGAGGGAATGAACGTGCTCGTGCTCGATCCCCAGACAATATACAACGAGTTTTCATCCGGCAACCCGGACGTCACTGCTTTCCGCCGGATGCTCAAGATGTGGTATGACCGCTCTCTCGAAGATACCTCCCTGTCATATCCCAGATATTGCATGCTCTTCTCACGTCCGACCTACGACAACAAGATCAAGACCGAGACTGTGAAGAGCGCAGGATATCCTCGTCTTCCGATATGGCAGTCTGAAACCGGTAACTCCGGAACTACATCATATTCTACCGACGATTATATCGGAATGCTCGCCGATACGGATAACTTCCAGATCTCCTCGGCCAAGATTCATGTCGGCGTGGGCCGAATGCCCGCCAAGAGCGTTGCGGAGGCCGATGTTCTTGTCAAGAAGCTCACGGACTACATGAAGACTCCCAACCTGGGAGCATGGAGAAACAACGTCATGCTCATCGCTGACGACCAGGACAACGGGATCCACCTCGAACAGACCGAACGCGTCTATAACTATATGCGTGGTGCCGGCAACGGCGACAAGTTCCTTTACGAACGCATCTATCTCGACTCCTATCCGCTGGAATACAGCGCTACAGGACCTTCTTATCCTGAGGCGAAAAAGAGAATGCTCGCCAAATGGAAAGAGGGTGTGATGATGATCAATTATATCGGCCACGCCTCCACCCGAAGCTGGAGCCATGAGGGACTGCTGAACTGGACTGACATTATGGCCATGTCCAACACCAATCTGCCGTTCCTTTATGCGGCTACCTGCGAATTCGGACGCTACGATGACGACACAGCTTCAGGCGCGGAAGAACTCGTAATCAATCCTGCCGGAGGCGTTATCGCCACTATTGTTCCCTCTAGAACCGTGTTCATTTCCCAGAACGGTAATCTCAGCAATTCGACTGCGCGGATTATCTTCGACCGCGATGAACAGGGAAACGCAAAACGCCTCGGCGACATCCTGCGTGAAGGCAAGAACGGCTATGGATCTTCCGACGACAACAAACTGCGCTATGCGCTAATCGGTGACCCTGCCCTTCGTCTTTCGAGCCCGGGGATGCAGACTGAAGTCGTCAGCATTGCCGGAAAAGATGTTTCCTCGTCAGATTCTGACGATATTGTGATCGGAGCCCGTTCACAGGTCGACATCAGCGGCCGAATTCTTGATGAACAAGGGAAAGTTGCGGAAGATTTCGACGGAGCAGTCTACGTCTCGCTCTATGATGCCGAACGACCGATCGAGACCTACGGCAACGGAACTGACGGAAAGGTCATTACCTACAACGACCGCAAGACCCGCCTCTTCACCGGACGCGCCAAGGTCGAAAAGGGCGAGTGGACGATCCACATTCACGTTCCCGGCGAGATCGAGAACAACTACTCCCCCGCTCTTGTCTCTGTCTATGCGCATGACGAAAATGGTCGCGAGGCAAACGGCGCCTGCGAGAATCTGTACGTCTACGGATATGACAAGAATGCACCCGAGGACAATGAAGGTCCCGAGATCACCTCGTTCTATCTCAACAATGAGCGGTTCACAAACGGTCAGACTGTCCACTCTTCTCCGCTTGTGTTCGCATCGTTCAATGACGAATCGGGAATCAACCTTTCCGAAGCCGGAATCGGCCACAAGATCACTCTGACCCTCGACGGAAAGAAGACCTTCGATGATATTGTGAATTACTATATTCCCGACATCGAGAATTCCACCGGCGGTTCGCTGGCCTATCCTCTCGAAGGGCTCGAGCCGGGACGCCACACTCTGGATCTCCGCGTCTGGGATACAGCCAACAACTCAAGCGTGATGCAGATTGACTTCCAGGTCGGAGTCAACATCGATCCGACTATCTTTGATGTCCGCTGCACGGGCGCGACAGGAGGCGAAGCTGCCGTGTTCACAATCACGACCGACAGACCGATGTCCCGTCTCAAAGGATCCGTGGAGGTCTTCGATCTCGGCGGCAACCTGATGTGGAGCTCCGAATCCGAACAGGGTGTCGGTCAGGACAGCGTCGTCAACATGACCTGGGATCTCCGCGACAACTCCGGCCGTCGTGTTCCCCGTGGAATATATGTCTACCGTGCCGGAGTGACCACTCCCGAAGGCACCTCTTCATTCAAGTCGAAGAAACTCGCGGTTTCCGCTCCGGCTGAATAAGAAATCACCGTTCATGCACGATAAGAAGTCTTCTTATATGTTAAGAAACAATAAGTTTCTTCGGTCACATCGATTTTTTTAGTAAATTTGCAGACTGATAGATGAAGATTTTCGCAATAACCGACAATTACCATCACTTCAGGGATGGAGAACGGCACAGAGGACCGGGGTGGATTTATCTTCCCGACTCCTCCATCTTCCGGGCTCCTAACCCTTTCTTCCCTGACGATGAGAATGATTCGGTGATGGCCTTCCCCTCGCTGGCAGTGAGGATTGACCGTCTGGGAAAATCAATCGCATCTAAATTTGCACCGAGATATTCAGGCCATGCGGCGCTGGCTGTCAATTTCCGGAATCTGACTCTGGAAGAAGAGCTGAGAAATGCAGGACTCCCTGTCGATCCGGCTTGGGGTTTTGACCGTTCTCTTCTCCTTTCGGACTGGAAGGAACTGACTCTGGAGGAAATGGAGAATTCATCCATCATTCTTGACATGATTGATGAAGAGAACGATTCTCCGGCAGTCATCGGTTCTTTCGATTGGAAATCTGAGAATCTTCTGATTCCGATCGCAGAAATTATTGAGGAAGTCAGCAGACGCAATATCCTGAAAATGGGAGATGTGATTCTCTGCGGACTCCCTTCCATGGGTCTCAGGCTCTCGACCGGGTCTCGTCTTCAATGCTCACTTCGGGTCAGCAATGAAGTGACAGACTCTGTTTCGATTGCAGTCAGATAGCACGACAGCTTCTCTAACCTCACCTACTATCGAACATCAAAAACGAAATGAATCATAAAAATCTACTTGCTTTGGCAGCTCTGGCTCTGGTGCCGTTGGCTGCTTCCGCACTTCCTTCAGATTTCTTCGCTCCGAGCTCAAGACTCGGAAGCGGAAACTGGGTGAAGGTCGGTATCCGACAGACCGGAGTATATGAGATCTCTTATGATCAACTCCGCGAAATGGGATTTGCAAACCCTGCATCAGTCGCTGTCTATGGACGTGGCGGCAGACGCATGGAGGAGAACTTCACTGATACGTCCGGCAATATCCTGATCGATTCGGATATTTCTCCGGTGCGTGTCTTCCACAAGGATAACAAACTGTTCTTCTATGGCCTCGGAGTCGAGGATATCCGGTTCGTCGAGAACACCTCTCTTGAGCTCGGCGGCAGCTTCATGAAAAATGATCTCAATATCTATTCTGATTACGGATATTATTTCCTGACAGACAGCGCGCCGGCCGTGACAGTTGAGAAATCCTCCGATGTCGCAGGTGAGGAAGATCCTATCCTTGAACGTGGTGCAGGATATGTATATCACGAGAAGGATCTGACCCAGAACTACACCAATACAGGCCAGCTTTTCTGGGGAGAGGATTATTTCCACGGTGACAAGTGCCATTCATGGGAAGTTGATCTTCCCGGACTGATAGGAAACAGCCCCGCGGCTATGGAATGTGCCTTCTATACTGCCAAATCCCTCAACAAGGGCGTGGCTGATTCACAGAAGATTTATCTCGGTTACGGTGTCGGTTCGGGAATTGAGGATGGCACACCCGCAGCCCATTTCCCGATCCTGAACCAGGACAATACCACAGATTATATTCCTCAGGAACCCTCTCTCAGCGGTTTCACGATCCCCGCTGGTGCTGACCGCGTATTCGTGGAATATCAGGTCCCGAGAACTCTCTCGTTCGACCTGTCCGCCCTCGACTATTGGGTTCTGACATATCCCAAGTCAATTCCCGATCTCCGCTCTGCAAAAGGTGAGAGAATCGGTCAGGATCTGATCGCCTTCCCCGAAATGATCCTCCCGGGGACCGCACGCTTCGAGATTCAGGATCCCATGACCAAGAGCGTATGGGATGTCACCGATCCCGCAAATCCGGTCGAGCTCTCCGTCAGCATGTCCGGCAGCAAGGGCTATGTGACGGTCACAAGAACGGAAAGCACACCGGTGATCGCGATTTTCGACCGCATGACGGCTCAGAATCAGATCACAGGATATGAACAGTCATGGAACAAGATCGCCAACCAGAATATCCACGCTCTCCGCGAAGAGGGTGCCGACATGGCGATCATCACTCTCCCCTGGCTGAAGGAAGCGGCTATGGAACTGGCCGAGGTGCACAGAAAGGCTTATGACTCAAAAGTAATCGTCGTTACCGCTTCTGAACTCTACAATGAATTCTCCGGAGGCCTTCCCGATCCGATGGCTTACCGCGCCTTTGCGAAGATGCTCTACACTTCCCCGGGACGCCAGCTGAAGAACCTGATGCTCGTAGGTCCGCTCTATTGCGACAGCCGCGGCACGGTTGTACCGAAAGATCCCGAACGCGGTCTGATCGCTTTCCAGTCCCATGAGCTCAATCTCGAGACGTCGTCAATGAATGCCAATGACTTCTATGGCATGATGACGGACCGTATCAACGTCAAATCGCTCGAAAAACAGACTCTCCATATCGGCATCGGTGTCCTTCCGGTCTATTATGCCGATGAACTCCGCCGTTATGTCCGCAAGGTCGAGAAATTTGTCAATGACGAGAGCTTCGCATACCGTCTGAACACCAATGTGGCCATAGGCGGTATCGGAGACAATCACATCCACGGCCAACAGGCTGTCGACCTCTCTTCCCATCTGTCAAAGATCCAGCCCGCTCTCCTGAACACCGTCATTGCTATCGATGCCTACGGTTATGATCAGGCAAGAAACAAATGGTTCGAGGCTTTCAATAATGGACGTCATTCGGCCACCTATTTTGGACATGGCGCACCGTCGATGCTCGGCCAGACAAGACAGTTCTTCAGCTCCGGCCAGGTGCCACAGTTCAAGAACACCGATCTTCCGTTCATGTCTTTCTACGGTTGTTCGATTTCGGAAACCGACCACGGTATCCGCGGTCTCGGCGAAAGCCTTGTCTTCGATACGGACCACGGCCTGATCGGCGCCCTCGTGGCCACCCGAAGCACATGGTCGGGCCAGAACATGGACTTCGCGAAGCTCTTCCAGGGCTCTTTCTATGTCACCAACCCCAACGAGGTTTCCTCGACTCCGGTGAAGACTCCGATGACCCTCGGTCAGATCTACGCCAAATCAAAGAACTTCTCTGTTTTCCTCAATGAGCTGGCCTATCAGCTCCTCGCAGACCCCGGAATCATTTTCCCCGTTGTCCTTCAGAAGGTCAGCATTGTTTCTCCGGATGCGATCACTCCCGGCGAGACAGTTAAATTCACGGGAACTATCCTCAAGGCCGGCTCGACAGCAGTCGATACCGAATATAACGGAGAAATCGTTGTCCGCGTCCTTGAACCGGAATTCACTCTGATTTCCGACGATCTCGTGACGAAGTCTAATGAAGCCGTGCTCAAAGTTCCCTACGGTGACGAACAGATGTCAATGAACGTCGCTAAGGTTGTCAACGGCAAATTTGAGATCGAAGCCTTTGTCCCGGCTCAGATGAAGGAACATGCCGGTCGCAAGATGCGCTTCAACTTCTGCGCCTACAACCCGAAGACAAGAACGGGCGCGGCTCTTTCGAAAGCATGCACCGTCAATTCTCAGTCCGGCTCCTCACAGCCTGCTGAAGACAAAGTTCCGCCCGTAATCGAGGAACTGGTCTATGACAATACGACCAACATGCTGCGTGTTGTCGCCTCGGACGATGTAGCTCTTGATCTTTCACGCGCGATGCTCGTCAGCGGCTTCCAGGCCTATGTCGACGGTAAGCATTCTCCCGAAGGCTCAGCTTCTCAGCCGATTCTCGACGGAAGCCCCCGCAAATATACTCGCGAGTTCTTTATCGGTGATCTTCCTGCCGGACAGCACTCCGCACGTGTTATGGTCCGCGATGCCGCCGGAAACGAAACTGAATCTGAGATTACATTCCTGATCGCTCCCGATTCCGGAATCTACCGTCTGCTGATGAAAGAAGCCGGTCTGGCTGACTTCGCGACATTCTATGTTGACGGAAACGCTCCTCAGTCCGCAATAATTTACGTCACCTCTCCCGACGGCACCACTATAGCAGAACTGCCCTACAACTCCGGCGACGAAGTCGTCTGGGATGGTACGGACAGTGCAGGAAACCATGTTGCTCCGGGCCGTTATCGCGCATATCTTCGCGAAACCGGATCCCACCAGTCAAAGGGTCATGCCGACGTGATCATCGTCCCCGTCATCTGACACCAGTTGTATCATTTGACTTTAAGATACTCTGACGCTAAAATAATCTGACGCAACCTTATCTGACGTAACCTTATCTGACGTTAATATTTTCTGTCGATAAGATAATCTGACGATTCCAGTACTTTAAATAACTCCGCCCCGTTCTTACCGCATCGCAAGAAGAACGGGGCGGATCCCATTTTTTTGATCAGAATGATAGGTTGGAGAGCGTTGATGTCAGCTCTTGCGGACAATCGTGCTGCCGTTGGCCTGATGTGTGGCGAGAATCAGCATCTCTGCGATCTGAACATGCTTCGGCGCTTCAACTGCGTAAATGGCGGCATCGGCTATGTCGTCTCCTGTCAACGGAACAATCCCCTTGTAAACGTTATCGGCACGCTCATTGTCACCATGAAAACGGACGTTGCTGAAGTTGGTCTCGACAAGACCGGGCTTCAAAAGTGTGACGCGCACCTCGGTGTGGGCGACATCTATCCGAAGACCGTCGGTGATTGACTTCACGGCCGCCTTTGTCGCGCAATAAACATTCCCGTTGGCATAGGCCGCATCTCCGGCGACTGAACCAATATTGATCACATGGCCTCGGTTTCTCTCCACCATTCCCGGAACGACACAGCGTGTCATCGTCAGCAGCCCTTTGATGTTGGTATCGATCATTGTGTCCCAGTCGGCATAGTCACCCTGATATTCCGGTTCGAGCCCTAAAGCGAGACCTGCATTATTGACAAGGACATCAATCTCTTTCCATTCCTCCGGAAGCGATGCGACGCTCGCTTCGGCTATCTCACGGTCACGCACATCAAAAACGAGAGGCAGCAAGTCTGCCCCGAATTCATCCTTGAGGCGGTTCAGCTTGTCGACATTACGTCCTGTTGCGATCACTCTGTATCCGGCTCCGAGAAAACGGCGGGCGCAGGCCTCGCCGATACCGCTCGTTGCTCCGGTAACCATTGCTATCTTTTTCATGATATTTCAGATTTTCAAGAAACGTATTCTATTGTGTATTTCATTACGTCTGCAAAGATAGCAATAATTCATTACACGTTTAATTTATCTCCCTCCCTCACTTCATAACTTTCCCATCTTCGACACGCTATCATTCCGAAATAATCATTATCTTTGCAGTTGCAGACCGCCTTGCAGAAGCCCCGGTCTGGGGTAAAGTGGAGCGGGATGTATTTAAAATACTAATTTAAAAGCGTTTATCAGCGCTGATTCTTGACAGTCAGAAATTCTCGCAAAATTTCAATCGATAGTCAAGGATTGAGCAACGGTAGATGCCCGTGGATATGTAATATCGTGCATTCGGTTTGATACCTTGAGAAAGGTATCACCGAAGGCTATTGTTGCATATACGAGCGTGGGCTTCTGCGCGTTGCCGTCCGACTATTGATGGGCAATGCGAGAAGCCTCTGACTGTAGGACGGCAACCGATACAGATTCCTGCGCTTTTTCCGTATACTAACCTAAACGCCGACGAGAGGATGACCGAGGCATACTATTTTTAAATGTCTGATTCATATATCAGTCCTTCGTTAGATCATGGCGCAGTGGACTTATCCGGTGTCAACGGAGTTGTTTTGGGCTTGAATATTACCAAATCTGTTGATGGATTCGTCAAGCAAAATGGTGAAGCTGCATTGACAGCAGCCAATATCATGGGTTTCATCCAGCGTGCCTGGAGACTGAACAAAATTAGAGCAAGCAAAGCGCAACTTATCTTCGCGTGCTATCATACCGAAGATAACCGCAGAAAAATAATCGGAGTCTTCACATCCGGACGCAAACTCATCGAAGATGTCGTGAATGGCGATGAAGGCTTGACTCACGAAGTCAAGAAACTGGATCAATTTATTGAATCCGATGAAGACCACCGCTTCATCTTCCTTGCCGAACCTTGTGAGCCCCGGGAGTGGAATAAATACGTCAACCGTTATCTCCCGGCTCCCCAAAAGGGAGAGGCAAATCCTGTGAGATACTACAACGATCCGCGATAACTAACCAAAACATCAAATAAATGAAGAAATTTCTTATGCTGATGCTCGGAGTGCTGATGGTCCTCCCGGCATTAGCCTACTTTGAGTTTCCCTACGAAGGGCAAACTCTAGGCTATACCATTACCGATGCTCAATCCAAGGAGGTCGAGGTCTCAAGCGGTCAGAAAATCTCTGGAGATCTAATAATCCCTTCCGTTGTAACTTATAATGACGAGGAGTATACCGTTAAAAAAATTGGGTCTTCCGCTTTCAATGACTGCAACAGCCTGAATTCAGTAATAATTTCAGATTCCGTCATATCAATCGGTGATAGAGCTTTCTATAATTGTACGGGCCTTACCTCTTTATCAATCGGTAATTCAGTAGAATCAATCGGTCTTTACGCTTTCCTTAATTGTACGGGCCTTACTTCGGTTATACTTCCGAATCATGTTGAATCTGTTGCTTATAACGCTTTCGCGAGTTGTGAAGGTCTGATTAAGTGTGCGTATCCCTCTATATTAACATCAAATCCTTTTTATATAGGACCAACGTCTGTTGAGTATCCGGCAGAAGGAGCTGAATTCGAAGAAGGATATATTTGGGGACCTAATAAGTCAGCAATCTATTTCGCTCCTATTACCCTGGAAGGTGAATACGAAATTCCGGCATCCGTTTCTTCAATTGGAGAATATGCTTTCTCGAGATGCGAGGGCCTTACTTCGGTAATAATTGGGAACTCCGTTAAATCAATCGATTATTTGGCTTTCTATAAGTGTACGGGCCTTACCTCTTTATCAATCGGTGATTCAGTAGAAACAATCGGTCTTTCCGCTTTCTCTAATTGTACAAGCCTTACTTCGGTTATACTTCCGAATCATGTTGAATCTGTTGGTTATCAGGCTTTCGAGAATTGCACCGGTCTTATTAAGAGTGCGTATCCCTCTTCATTGGCATCGAATCCTTTTTCTAATGGAACGTCTGTTCAGTATCCGGCAGAAGAAGCTGAAATCGAAGATGGATATGTTTGGGGACCTAATAAGTCCGCAATCTATTTCGCTCCTATTACCCTGGAAGGTGAATACGAAATTCCGGCATCCGTTTCTTCAATTGGAGAATATGCTTTCTCGAGATGCGAGGGCCTTACCTCTTTGACAATCGGTGATTCAGTTGAAACGATCGGCATAGGAGCTTTCGATGGTTGCACTCTAATTACGGTAAAATCACTTAGTCCAAAACCTGCTTCAATCACATACGACTCTTTCTCGGGACAATACGATACGGCAGAACTTGTGATCGATGACGCCTACGTTCCTGACTATCTCCTCACCCCTTGGTCGAATTTTAAGAATATCCGGATGTCCAATTCGGAGACGCCGGTTCTTACCTATTCCGATGGCGTTCTCAATTATCGGTTAATTCCTGCTTCAAGTACTGATGAGAACAACAAAGCTATCGTTATTAACGGTAATTACACTGGCGAAATAACTGTCCCTGAGCGTTTCACATATACCAATGAGCAAGGTGAAAATACCAGATATTACATTGACGCGATTGGTTATGAAGCATTTGCTGAGAGCTCAATCAGTAAAATAGATTTTAACTCACGTATCCAACTTAAAGCAATCGGTCAGAAAGCCTTCTATCAGTGTAAAGAGCTTTCTTCAATTGACATTCCGAACACAGTCACAACCATTGATGAACAGGCATTCGACAGTTGCGACGGTCTGAATTCTATAAATATCGGAGAGGCTGTTTCTTCAATCGCTAAAGGCGCTTTTGAAGGATGTTCAAGCCTTTCTGAAGTCGTTATTCCCAACTCAGTTTCGACCATTGGTGACTATGCGTTCGCGTATGATAACGGACTGTCTTCTATCACGATCGGAGAGGCTGTTTCTTCAATCGGTAAAGGCGCTTTTGAAGGATGTTCAAGCCTTTCTGAAGTCGTTATTCCTAACTCTGTTTCGACAATTGGTGACTCTGCGTTCGCGTATGATAAGGGACTGTCTTCTATCACGATCGGAGAGAAGGTTTCCTCTATCGGAGAAAGTGCTTTTGAAGGATGTTCAAGCCTTTCTGAAGTAGTAATTCCCAACTCAGTTTCGACCATTAGTGCCAAAACATTCAGGAATAATAGCAACCTGTCTAAAATCACATTCGGAGAGAATGTTTCCGCTATCGGTGAGAGTGCTTTCGAAGGATGTTCAAGTCTTCCTGAAGTCGTAATTCCTAATTCAGTTTTGACAATTGGCGCCAGGGCGTTCATGCATGATTCCGCTCTGGCTTCTATCCAGATCGGAGAGAATGTTTCCTCTATCGGTGAAAGTGCTTTCATATGGTGCTTTAATCTTAATCAGGCTGAATTTGCAAGTCTTGAATCCCTCTGCTCCATTGATTTCAGCAATGCCTTAGCCAATCCCCTGGCTTATTCTCATAATTTGTATGTAAACGGAGAGAAGATCACCAATCTGATCATTCCTGAGTCTATTTCATCCATCGGAAACTATGCTTTCTACGGTTGTAGCAACTTAAAGTCCATCTCGTTGTCAACAAATTCTATAGGCACGGGTGCTTTCTCCGGATGCTCGGGAGTGTCAGTGATAACACTTGGAAACGGTGTGGAGGCTATCGAAGCTCCGGTGTTTAATGACTGCACAGCTCTGACTGATCTCACGATTGAAGATGGGACAACTCCCATCTACCTTTCAGGAAGCTGGATTTCGAGAGTCAAAAAACTCTATATGGGCCGAGAAATAGAAATAAAGTAACCGCCTAACTTTGATCTTACTGTAATGAAAACATATATCAAATCATTAATCGCGACATTCACACTGCTTGTAATGTCAGTGTGCCCACAGGATGTGTTCGCATTTACCGTCGGTGGGATAAATTATGACGTAACGTCAAGCAATACCGTCGCTGTTTCCTCTAATAAATCCGCTACAGGAGATATAGTCATTCCGAACGCGGTAAGCTATAACGGCAATGACTATACAGTCACTCAAATATATGCCGAAGCATTCTCCTCAACGAGTATCACCTCCATTAAGTTGCCTGGAACTATTAAAAGCATCGGAGGTAATGCTTTCTTGCAGACAAAACTTACCAAACTTGTAATTCCCAATTCGGTAACTGAGATCGGAAACGGTAGTTTCGCTTTGTGTTCAGATCTCGTAACGTTGCAATTAGGAAGTAGCGTGAAAAGTATTGGAGCAGATATTTTCACTGGTCTCAATTCTCTTGAGACAGTGATCTCTCTGAATCCGGTTCCCCCTACGGTTGACACTTGGGGAACTACGAAAACTTCTGCTACCCTTTATGTTCCTGAGTCAGCGATTTCCGCCTATTCTTCGACCGGTATCTTGAAGAATTTCAATACAATTCGTCCTGTATCAAAAAATCTTGATCCAGAACCGGAACCGGAGGAAGTGCATTTTACAAGCTTGACAGATCTTACTGTCGGAAACTCCGTTGAGAAAATTGCCAGTGGTTTTTTCTCTGAGAGTCCTAATCTCACATCGCTCACTCTCGGCAGTGGATTGACAGAAATCGGTGACAATGCATTCAGTAACTGCTCGCTAATTTCTGAGGTGGTTCTTCCGCCGGCTGTCGAGAATATCGGTGCGTCAGCTTTTGCCGGTTGCAGCAAACTTGAAAACATCATCATGGGATGTAATGTGAAGACTATAGGTGAGAAAGCTTTCGACGGATGTCCGGCCACCAATGTATATATCACCGCCCAGACCCCTCCGACTGCTTCAAACAATACCTTCAGCAACTATAGCGGAAAACTCTACCTTCAGGGTGAAGAGGCTATCGATGCCTATTATGACGCTTACACCTGCTGGGACCGTTTCAACGGCTACGCCATGATCGAAGCCGATGATATTTCGATGGACAGGAAACCGATTTCAGGTAAACCGGGAGCGAAATTCAAACTCACGGCATCAATTCAGCCGTCAAATGCAACTCTGCCTCAGCTTTTCTGGTATTCGACAAATCCGGAGATCGCGATCGTTGATAATGATGGTCTCGTAACTATCCTTTCTCCCGTAAGCAGAACGATGATGCTTGCCGCAGATGATGAAGACGATTTCAGTTCCTGTAAGATCATAGCCCGCACGCTTTATGCCGACGGACCGGTCGCCGAAGTCGATATCACACGGATCATCGGTTCTGTAGAAGCCGAGAAAGTAATACTTGGTCAGGAGACACTCTCACTCATGGTCGGCGATACCTTTACACTGACCGCGACAGTTCTTCCGGAAGATGCCTCTGACAAGACTGTAACATGGACCTCAAGCGATGAGAGCATTGTGACAGTCAATGCAGACGGTGTTGTGACTGCCCTGAGCAATGGAACTGCCATTATCACGGCAAGCACTTCAACACCCGGAGTCACTGCAACATGCGAAGTGACTGTCAGCGATCTGAACGGTGTCGGCTCAATCCCGAATGCCGGTGACAAGCTGCGCGACATCTTCACAATGCAGGGAATCTGCATCAAGCACAACGCAACCGCTGAAGACATCGAGGCTCTCGACCCCGGAATGTACATCATCGGAGGCAAGAAAGTCGTAATCAGGTAACCGCACCCGTAAACTTATAGGCCTCGGTTGGGAAGGGCTTAGGCCCGACTCGACCGAGGCTTATTAATAAATGTTAAAATCCAAGTCATTTCTTCCCTGTTGATTTGCCCGCATAAAAAAATAAGAGTATTTTTGCTCATCAAAAAATAAGGCGACTATCGGTTTCAACCGAGTCAAAGATAACCGAACCCGTTAGCATCCCGCAGAACTGCTGACGGGTCACTTCTTTAATATGCAGAGAATCCTACATACTTTTATCGCGGTTATAGCATTGTGCTTCGCATCTTGCTCCAATTCTTCAAGATACCAAACGCAGGTCAATGAAGCCGAACTGTTGATGCAAACAGATGTCGACAGCGCGATGACGATTTTGGATAACATCGACCCGTCATATCTCAAAGGCGATTCAATAAAATCCAAATATCATTATCTGCGGGCTTTTGGTCACATGCGTCAGAACCGATCCATGAT
>CAYMTQ010000023.1:0-22854 GCA_964393395.1 uncultured Sangeribacter sp. | reverse complement strand
AGGAGGTATATGCCGGCCAGGTTGTCGGTGAGAATGCCAAGGAGAACGACATTGTCGTCAATGTCACCAAATCGAAGAAGCTGACAAACATGCGAGCATCCGGAGCCGACGACAAAGCGAAGATTGTCCCCCCGGTTGTCTTCTCGCTTGAAGAGGCTCTCGAATATATCAAGGAAGATGAATATGTCGAAGTGACACCGAACCATATCCGTCTGCGCAAGATAATCCTTGACGAAACCGAACGCAAACGCGCAAACCGCTGATTGATCTCTTTCAGATAACCGCTTTACAGTGTTTCAGATAAAGGATACGCTCGTTTCGCTTGATCTCGTCGAACGCTATTTTGAATGCGATCTCGATTCCTGTCTCGGCGAATGCTGCATCGCCGGCGATGCCGGTGCACCGTTGACCGAAGAGGAAGACATGCGCCTTCGGGAGATCATGCCCATAGTGCTGCCACATCTCTCGCCGGCCGCCCAGCGCGTGATCGAAGAACAAGGCCCGTCGTATATTGACGAAGAGGGGGATCTCGTGACATCCCTTGTCAACGGTGGCAACTGTGTCTTCACGACCTTCGGGAAAGGGGGGCTCTGCCTCTGCATGCTCGAGAAACTGCGCCGGGCCGGTGACGAAAGGATATTCAAGCCGATTTCCTGCTCGCTCTATCCGGTCCGTCTCAAGAAATATCCGACCTTCACGGCAGTCAACTTCCATCGGTGGAAGATCTGCAAATGTGCCGAGGTTCTCGGACGCAAGAACGGTGTCCGCGCCTATCGTTTCCTCGAAGGACCGCTGACGCGCTGTTTCGGCGAAGAATGGTACAAAGAGCTGAAGCTCGTCGGCGACGAATGGCTACGCCAGCACCCCGAAGTCTGACCCAGCTCTATCATCTGACCTTACACTATAATCTTCCCTTACACTATCATCTGACCCAACTCGATAAATGGCAGATAGGGTCTGTGCCTTGAATCGCACAGACCCTATCGCATTTCTAATTAAAGCTGCATTCAACAAAACGGCCTCGCGCCGCTGGGAAAACAGTCTATTTAAGTTACGGACACATGCGGACTTTCTTTGGTCCGGCTTCGTGTCCCATATCTTCCCCGCCCATCAGAACCGGGGGCGGTGATGTCAAACTTTGGAATTCCAATAGTTATCGTTTTGTAAATATAACAAACCACGCCACCATAAGTTCATCTATCTTAGTCTGAGTAGTACTCTGTGCCTCCGGTTCATCCCTTATGAACTCTTCCGGATGGGTAGGCTCAAACGGATCGAGGATATTGGCAATCATATCTTCTGAATCTCCTTGAATAGAACTGAAAGGGAAAAACAAGTTACGGAATTATTTATTGGCTCTGTCGAGCCTGATACGGAGCAATCGGAACCCCGCGGAACTTTCTCTTTTTATTAACGAGGTAGGACGCATGGGGTTACTGAAGGCTCGCTGACCTGACCGGTCTCTCGCGGAACGATAGATCCGATGGGCTGTGTCAAAATGTAGGGACATGGCGCGCCATGTCCGACCTGATAATCAGTAAGTTACTAACCGGACATAGCGTGCCATGTCCGACCTGATAGTCAGTAAGTTACTAATCAGACATGGCGTGCCATGTCTGTTCGGTAGGCAATGTGGTGATCCCTATCCAGACATGGCACGCCATGTCCGTACAATTCGACGATACCGGCATTTTGTCACACCTCGCTCCAGACAATAAGCCTTGATTCGGAGGTAGCGCCGTAGGCGCGACCACATTGTAGGCCCCGGTAAGGAGGGCCGTCAGGCCTGACGCGACCTGGGTTTACGCGTATAACACGTAACATGAGCCCCGTTAGGGGTGACAGAATACAATAGGCAATCTCGCTCAATACTTCAACTACGAAGCCTTCGGACGCGAGCTGTTCATGTGGGATTACTCAATGGGCGCGAACGGTCACGTGTTCTGTCGCATCTGAATCCGAACCTCCCCCTCTCCCTCAAGAGCTTTCCCGCAAAGGGAAAGGCTCTTTTGCTTACGCAAACAAAAAAGGGCAGTATAGCTGCCCTTTTCAACCGGAAATTCCGATCCATAAAATCGTTGCTTTCGCAAGCGAAGTGTTTCTTTATGGGGAAACTACCCGTATTTCGTACCGCAAAGTTAATCAAACTTTTTATTCTACAAAATATTAACGGAGTCAGCAATCTGCAAGCCAATGATATTATCTTTCTTGGCTTTGAAGTTAAATTTACTTATACGACTCCGAAACCGTTCCACATCGACCCATTTTGTTCCATTATTCCTTAATCCGTTGTATTACCCGATGACTCAATAGTACGGACATGGCGTGCCATGTCTGATCGGCAGGTAATGTTGTGATCCCAATCCAGACATGGCACGCCATGTCCGTACTATTCGACGATACCGGCATTTTGACACAATGATACCTTTGATAGTTCCATGTAAACATGTTGCACCACTACGTGGCGCGATATGACGGCCGTGACATATACCAAGGTTGCGTCGGGTCTGCCGACCCTCCTGACCTTGGCCTACATTCTTATTGCACCTACGGCGCATTCCTCCACAACCGCAGCCCATAACTGCCGACCGCTTCAAGGCATCATAATAACGGAACAATTTCCTGTTTCCGGAGTTCCCCGGCTGCCAGTCCTCCTAATTCCCGTTTCCGAATTCTACATCCCACCTTCACGCATATTTGTGTAATCAAAGATTTAATACTAACTTTGCAGGTGAAAACCAATACCCAAATGCCAATGAAATAAATAACTAATGTTTAGTTAAGCACCATAGAATAGGAAAAAGCGTTTTTGCAGAATCTGGTATCTGAAACTTCGACAATTTCAAACCATCCAGGAGTAAAGCGAAAATGCTCACGCCATAGGCGTGGGCTTTACTCGTTTAATCGGATGGTAGGTAGTCGAAGACCTCAGATACAGATAAATCGAGTTTGTCCACGCTTTTTTTGTGTCTTAACCACAAAAAGGATATGATGTATAATAATATAAATTAAGTTATATATATGGTATTACGACTTATATACTTAATAGTCATTATATGTTCTGTAATGGTATCATCTCAGGATGTAAATGCACAAACTGTTGTTGTTCAGAATAACAGTGGTATCACTTCTACTTCAAGTAATGAGAATACTAATATAAAATATATTAATGGTATTCCTTCAACTGAAGATATAGGAGGAGTAGAGGTTGTCCAAGAAGAATATCCTTATGCGAAATTTATTAATTATCATCCTTTTACGGTGACCGTAAATTATGAGATAATTTCTACAACTGGCACTTATAATCATCCAATAACAAATGAATATACTGAGGTCGGTTCTATTGTTATCCCTTCTGGACAATCAAAAACGATTAGAATATGGGGTAAACTGTATAAAGCTTTCACAATAACTCGTAAATTGTGATAATAATAATTGTTTGATGTTAGTCTTGTACGTGCAACTTATAGTTTCTCCCGCATTCAGGAGCGAAGATTGTACCAGATACTACTCCACTTAATCCTAGCACTTGCATTCGCTGATGCTAGATTCTGGGATTATACTTTACGGATAGGATTTCCGGTTACAAACTTCTCATAAGCTTCATTCTATAGCTTTTCCCCGACACCGCTCCTTCATTATGGTGTCGGGTCTTTTTACATTTAAGTATGTCCTGCAAACTTTACTGACTTTTCCGAACAAAAATGACAGACCGCCAATAACCAGTTCTGCAGTCGAAGAAAGCTGCCATTCACCAACATCCTTCTACCTTATAGAAGACTTATGAACGTATGCATTTACTACCATCTCGCCCGTTTTATCAATCGCCTCAGGGCATGCTGTATGTTGTCATTATGGATCCAGTATGTAATGTGTTTTGCAACAATATTTTACCTCCCATTTCTGTCCTACACTCCGATGGCGCATTCATAGAGTAGGCAAACTGCGATTCAGTAAAAAGTGCTTTCGCATAGATACAAAAGAGATCAAACGACCTCTTTTTTGTATTTCCGATGAAATTTCAGAGGTTTGCGGTCATTGTCCCTACTCGCCAAAATCGGCATTGGCTATTTCGGGTTGGATGGGGTTGGGCGGGAGTTAGCGAACCATTTGAGGATATGAGGTGTTTTAAAGATAGAACTGTTTATTACTTATAAAAAATATCTACTATGTTTAAATCCACAATGATTGCCGGTGCGGGTGGCTTTTTAGGAACCTGCCTTCGTTTCCTTTCTGAAAAGTTGGGCGCGGCCATCTGTCACCTCTCTTTCCCCCTGGGAACCTTCATGGCCAATATGGTCGGATGTATCATCATCGGTATGCTCTACGGATACCTCAATAAGACCGGTCGCCTGACCAAGACCGAAAACCTGCTTTGGGTCACCGGTTTCTGCGGAGGCCTGACTACGTTCTCCTCTTTCTCTGACGAAAATATCGCGCTCCTTCAGAACGGAGACGCCGGAATGTTCGTCTTCTATATGGTGACCAGCCTCGTCTTCGGTATTGCGATGGTAGCCCTCGGCGCCGCATGTATCCGTAAACCGGCCGCTAAAACTCAGAATGCTTAACCTCTACTAACTAAAGATGTTAAGGCCAACGCCTTAACCTCCAAAATCCATTGAAAACTATGATTATCGAATATATGCTTATTGCAGGGTTAGGCGGTTTTGCCGGCACCTGCGGTCGATACCTCACCGGCGTTGCCGGAAAGAAGCTCTTCGGAGACAGTTTCCCCGTCGGCACATTTGCAGTCAACGTGATCGGCTGTTTTATCATCGGTATCTTTATGGGCCTCTGGACCCGTCACGATATGAGTCCGTTGGTCAACGCACTCCTGATCTCAGGTTTCTGCGGTGGCTTCACGACCTTCTCCTCTTTCAGCCATGACAGCTTCGCCATGATCCAGAAAGGCGAATGGTGGAAATTCATCTGCTACTTCGTCCCCACAGTGGCCCTCGGCCTTCTGATGGTATGGCTCGGCATGTTATGCGTAGCCTGAGACACAAATAGGACCTTCAGGTTTTGGTCCGCTATATAAAGTACACCCAATACAAGTCAACGCCCCCAGATAGTTCCGCGCATAAACGCCGGGTTATCTGGGGGCGCGATTTATGGCGTCCTATTTTTCGGACAGTATGGTGGCGACGGAGATCAGACGGTCGGCCCGGGAGCCGGGGGGACGGTAATAGGCGCGGACCAGATATTCGTTCGAGGTGTCCGAATAGTCTCCCTCGATCGGTGAGGACGAAGCTCGCGACCATTCCGGCCTGTCCGTCGGAACCGCAACATAACGGTAGTTGTAGCTCCCCTGTTTCAGGGGTATCTGAAGCCGATAGAGCCTGTCGTTGTGGTCGAAAACCATCCGTGTCGTCTCGTCAAGCCTGTGATGCGTCATCTCACCGTCTATATAGACATCCGCACCGATCAGCTCCGGAGTGTCGAGGGTGAAATGAACCGTCACATAATCGGCTCCGAGATCCGGATCGGTCGAATTGAATTCATGGACCAGAAAACGGCCGTGCTGGGTTTCGTCATATTGATATGATCGACCGGCGCGCTGATAGTCGCGTCCCAGATAGGCGTGGTAATTGCTTCCTCCATACCGCATCGAATCAACATGTATTCCCGGATAATTGACACGCACGGTCTCGAACCGCCGGTACTCATTCGATGCAGGATAAACCAACGAGGGAACATGCTCATAAATCATCGTCTTCCCCTCCAGCCGCGACGGAACCGGAATCATCCGCTCTGTCTCGGGCGAGTCGTTGCGCGAGACGGCAAGCTTCACATCCGAAAACGGGTTTGAGAGAGGAAAAGATCCGGGATCAATCCGGAGGTTCAGCTGCTGCCAGTCCGTGTTTATGCCGCGGTCGGTCCGACCCGAGGCGTTTCCGAAGATTCTGACGGCCTGTTCCGTGACATAGAACCGTGCCTGGAGCACCGGTGTCTCCGGATCGTCGCGGAAGAAGACCTGAACCAGATAATTGCCCGAAGCGAGCGGTTCCATTCCCGGAGCCGGAATCTCGACCCTGTAATTCACGAAATGAACGAAAGTGTTCTGTGAGAAGGCCGCGTCCTCAATATCGGCGATGTTGAAGCCATCGAGATATTCGGACTCAAGCAACGCCGACGGTTGCCAGTCGTTGTTGCAGTGGATCAGCCGGAACTGGAGGTCCGAGATATCCTCTCCGATCTCATCAAAGGAGAGGGTCAGATGCTCCCCCGTCCCGAGAGTGATTACCGGCGGAGCCATGAAAGCATCCGGACGTGATATTTTCATCGACCTGAAAGAGGGATTGAAGATCCGTGTCGTGGTGTCCGCGGCCCGCAGACTTGAGGCCGACAGAACTGCGAAAAGAGCAGTCAGAAGAAAACATCTTCCGACACTTTTTCTTCGTGAACCGGTTATCCCGCTCCGGACTTTGGACTTGCTCATCATCGTTGCTTACTCCTGATTGTGGAATGGGGTCTAAGGCGGATGTTTCATAATTGACGCGAGCAACAAATGTACGGACATGGCGTGCCATGTCCGATTTGTTAGTCAACATGTTACATTTCTGACATTGCACGCAATGTCCCTACAATTCGACGATTCCATCATTTTGACACACCCTCCTGAATTAATGAATTGCACTTACTTCTTGTCGGCGAGCAATTCCGGATGCGCCTCACAGAAAATTTCGACTGCCTGCGTGATCAGTTCCGCGCAGGGCCTGACACCCTCCTTCCCCTTGAGGTCGCAGCAGTTGATCCGGTCACCGTTTTCCGAAGAGAAACGGTCAATCAGTTTGCGTACATCCTTCATTGCCTCCGCCTTGTCGGCCGGAGCGCTTCCGTGGAGTAAGCTCTCCGCGAGAGCCATGGCGTTAGCCGCGCCACAGATCTGGCCTGAACCGCCGACGCCGGATCCGAGCCCGCTGCATATCTTTGCGGCGGTCTCCTTGTCGAGATTCACGACCGGGGCGAGCGTCATCAGCACGCACTGTGCACAGTTGTAGCCCTCCTGGCGGAGAGCGAGAGATTGGTCTTTATAGCTTTGCATATTGCTTACGGTTATATGAGCCATGCCCTGAAAGAGCATGATAGGGTTAATTAGTTACCATTGGATCGGCGTCTTCCCGTGGGCTTCGAGATAGGCGTTGGCCTGAGAAAAGTGGCGGCATCCGAAGAAGCCGCGATGTGCGGATAGGGGAGAGGGGTGAGGCGCCGTCAGAACGAGGTGCCTGTTCCGGTCTATGAAAGAGCCCTTCCGTATCGCATCGGAACCCCAGAGAAGAAAGACGAGATTCTCGCGTTGTTCCGCGAGCCGGCGAACCGCCGCATCCGTAAACTGCTCCCATCCGATGTTGGCGTGCCCTTTCGGGGTGTGGACCGGAACAGTCAGCGTGCTGTTCAGCAGGAGGACACCCTGACGCGCCCATCGGCTCAGGTCTCCGTCGGCAGGCACCGGTGCTCCGGTGTCGGAATGTACTTCCTGAAAGATATTCCTCAGAGAAGGGGGAATTGCGATTCCGGGATTGACAGAAAACGCGAGTCCGTTTGCCTGGCCCGGTCCGTGGTAGGGATCCTGACCGAGAATGACCACCTTGGTCTCGTCAAACGGAGAGGCATCGAAAGCAGAGAAAATCAGAGATGCCGGGGGGAACACCCCGCCGGGGCGCGCCTGATATTCACCGCGCACACGTTCTGCGAGCACAGGAAACCATGACGAATTGAACTCAGGGGCCAGAGCCTCCTTCCACGATTTTTCGATTCGGACTTCCATACCCTCAAAAATAACCAAAAAAAATGTAACCGCGTTGAGGAATCAAAAAAAAAGTTGTAACTTTGCGGTCAGAGACCCGCCCCGGGAATGTAGGGACGTGCCTCCGGCACGTTTGACCCGTTCCGGGGAATGCAAACGCGATGCTCTCATAGTTCAATGGATAGAATAATGGATTCCGGTTCCATCGATTGGGGTTCGACTCCCCATGAGAGTACAAAGTAAGAAGAAAGGAAGCAGTCAATTGACCGCCTCCTTTTTTTGTTTTTATGACCCGGGGGTTAAAAACGTTCATCAGAACGGATAGCCGATGGCGAGGTGGAAGGCGAAGGCCTTCTTGAAGTTGATGTTGAAATAGCCGTGGACCGGAGTCGCATACGGGGCGTGGAGACCATAGCCGAGGTCACCGCGGATGACCATCATTCCGATGTCCACACGCAGTCCCACGCCGGTTCCGAGGGCTATGTCGCGCCAGAAAGTCTTGCGGTTCAGCTGGCCACCGGGACGAAGCGGATCCTCCTTGAGCAACCATATATTGCCCGCATCGAGGAACGCCGCGCCATGAAGGATCCCGACGATCGGGAAGCGGTATTCGGTATTGAACTCAAGCTTGAAGGTACCTGTCTGGTCGAAATATCCGTTGACGGCATCTGCCGGCGCGCGATACGAACCCGGGCCGAGCGAGCGGACCGTAAAGGCACGGATCGAATTGGCACCGCCGATATAGAACTGCTCCGAATAGGGGACTTCCGACGAATTCCCGTATGCATGTTCAGCTCCGACAAGCAAACGGCTGACGAGCCACACATCTTTCTTCGGAACAAGACGGCGGCTGTAGACGACCTGAGCCTGACCCTTCACGAATTGGGAGAAGGGGGTGCCGAACAGTTTCTTCTCACCTTTCACTCCACACAGCGAATAGATTCCCGAGAAGATATTTCCCGCTTCGGTGAGGGTGAATGAGAAATTGACCCCATTGTTACGTGCGCGCTCAAAGAACTTGTCGAACGTATATGTATATGACATCTGGGGGATGAACTGGCTCTTGAAACTCTGCGCGATCGCCGGATTGAGAGCCATGATCGAATCGAAATCCGCGGTCGAATGGATCAGCTTCGTGTAAGAGAGCTTGAACGGCGTGAAGGAGTTCATCACGTGGCGCGAGAAGTTCCAGTCATATTGCACACCCATCGCATATTCCGCCATCATGAAATAGTGGGGACGGTTCAGAATATCTCCCGAAAGAGTGAACGTTGTCCAGTTCAGGTCACGCCGGGTCCGCTTCAGGAAGCGCGGGGCGAGGAGACGCGGAAAGGCGAGTGAGGCGGAGAGTCCGAATTCATACGAGTTGAAGACGCTTGACCTCTCGGCTCCGGTCTGCCATTCATAACTGCCGTTCAGCTGGAAATTGAGCTTTTCTCCGCCACCGAACAGATTGTGATGAGTCAGAGTCGCGACGAGCCCGGGTCCGATATATGAATTGGACTTCGAGGTCGCGTTGACCTCAAGCGAGACCTCCATCTGCCTGTCGAAACGGCATGTGATATAGACGTCGAGCTGAGGGTTGGATGCCGAAGTATCGGCCGGAACTGCCTGAATCTGAATGTCGCTGAACATTCCGAGACGCGAGAGACGCGACTGTGTGGTGTTCATCTGACGGACGGTGAATGTCCGTCCTTCGCGGAAGACGATGCAGTCCTCGATGGTCGACGTGCGGACGCGTCCCGGCCTCATGACGATCAGGTCGCCATGCGCCGTCGGAATCGTGTCCGGGGTTCCCGGACGGTGGGTGCTCTGCCTCTGGATGACGGTATATATGTTTCGCGTCTTGTAGGGGAGAAGCACCATGTTCGGCAGATTGTCCGCCAATGCAAGCTTCAGGGCAATATGCTTCGGATTCAGCAGACTGTCGGCAAGAAACTCGATGAAATCCGGCTGAAAATAATAATATCCCTTGTTTCTCAGCTTATTGGCTATATTGACGCGCATCTGCGACAGCGAATCGACACAATAGATCTCCCCCTTTTGCAGATAAGGTTCCTGTCGGGCGAAAGAATCGATCAGCACAGCCAGCTCCGAATTCCGGTTCTGAAGATAGATGATCGAGTCGAAGGTATAAGGGCGCGAGAGGCGGATGTCATAGACATATTTGGCCTTCTTCGGATTCTTCTTGTCATAGTCGATCGAATATGTCGCTGTCGAACCGAAATATCCGTTGTTGGCCAGCATCTGCTCCGTCAGTTCCGAACGCATTTTCGGGCGGATGTCACTCAGGAGGATAGGCTGGGAGGCGAGTTTGCGGTATATCCACCCCTTCAGACCCTTGACCGTGTCGGACCATGCGTTGTAGACCCACAGACCGATCGGGAACGGAGAACGGTGATAAGGGGAGAAGAGCTTGAACGGCCACGGATTGTTCGGGGTCACATTATAGTTTTCCTCGATCTCGCTTCTCAGGACGGAGGGGACCGGAGAAGAATCGGCGGTCGTGATGTTGATGGCCTTCACTCCGTCATAAAGCACCTCTCCTTCGCCGAGACGGCTCGTTGTCGAACAGGCGGCAAGCACGAGAAGGACTACCGCCACGAGGGCCGCGAAACGTGTTTTTCTCATCTGTCACCTCCTTTCTCCTGAGCTTCGGCCGAAGGAACGGCGGGACTCTCCGGTTTCAGCGACACGGAATCCGTGTGGAAGACAACCGAGTCTTCCGCGGCTTTTTTCTTCCTCTTCTTGCTGAGCCCGAAATGGAACAGCTCCGTCAGGCGCGAAAGCCTGCGCCGGAGAATCAGACCGAGACCCATTTCCGTGATCTCACCCTCCAGGATGTTCTCATATCCATAATGGCGGTATAGTTTGCCGGCGAGACTCATCGTGTTTGTCTGTTTGATGATATATTCGAAACTGATGTCCGAAACAAGGTTCTGTTCGAGATTCTCGTCTGCCGAGGCATCTGTCGAGTAGTTACCTCCGACGATGATCTTGAAACGGTTGTTGAACAGCGATTTCGAGAGCTGATATGAATAGCTCGTCGTTGTCTGGTTCTGGCCGTTCTCTCCACTCTGGTATTGATCGACGCCGAACGACAGGTCCACACCCTTGATAGCCTTGGCCGCGAGGGCATTGATCTGCGAAGTCAGCAGGCCGAGGGCCTGACCGGTGACGAAGTTACCGTTGACGGTCTTTGCTCCGGGACCGGTATACTGGCCCGTGACGAGCATATTCATCGCAGTCGTCGACCTCTGTTCCGGCGAGAGCGAGGCGAGCTGGTTGGCAATCGTCATGTCGTCATCGGTCGTCAGGTCAAAGAGCACTTTCGGCGCCGACAGATTGTTCGTCACATCGAGTCCGACCCTGAAATTGACCATTCGTGTCGACGAACCTGTCGTCACGTTGACCTTCATTTTGTCCTCGGCTATGATGTTCAGGTTCGGGTTGTCGATCGGACCGTTGAACGAGACATAACTTCCCTGTTCAAAGTCGAAGCGCTTGTCGCCGATGACCGGAATAGCATATTTGAAGAATCCGGTTCCGAGCATCAGCTGTCCGTTGAGTTTCATGTCGCCCATATAGTTCTGGGTGAAGCGCAGGGAGCCCGACGGTGTCAGTTCGACACGTCCCGAGCCTCCGGCGTCGAGAAGCACCGTCACCTGCGAGCCCTGGGAGATGGTCAGGTCAGCCCCGATCCTCATCAGCATCTTCTGTTCGAGAGAGTCTGCCTTCGCGACGAGCGTCGTGTCTGAGAAATTAACGAACTTGACGACATCCTCCGCCTGGCTCTGCTGGAGCGCCGCCTCGGAGGCCATGACGTATGTCACGTCAGTCTGAGGAAGCACATTCAGGCGTGCCTGGATGTCCATCATCCTCATGTTTCCCCGGGCCGTCGCGTTGAGGTCCACGAATGCCTTGCCATAGACATCGCTCCGGCTGTTCTTGTTCGAACCGACAAGCTGCATGTCCGAGGCCCGGGCTCCTATGTCGAACTTGATGTTTGAGAAATTGGCGGCGTTGACGTTTCCGTTGATTGTCAGCGGATTTTCATTCACAGCCCAGATATCGAAGTTGTCGAAGGAAATATTGTTGTCCTTGACCGGAATCGGAACCGAATCGAGCCTGAGTTTCGTTCCGATCATCGGGATGAAGACCGAGGCATTGTCGAAATTCAGCGCACCGTTCAGCAGAGGCGCGGAGAACTTCCCGGAGACACTCATGTCGCCTTTCAGGACACCGCCGAGCTGTGCCATGTCGGGACCGATGAACGGATTTGCGATCTCGAGGGGAAGCTTGTGGATCTTAAGCCGGAGCTCCTCGGGTTCGAGACCTCCGCCGGCAGCCGAGTCGGGAACCAGACGGGTGTATAGTGTCAGCGCTTCGATTGTGTCAACCCTCAGGCGCGCCGCCGCACGGGTGACTCCCGACGATTCGAGACCGGCTATAAGACCGAGGTGGAAATTGCCGACACGCTGTTTCTCATAATAGAAATCAGAGAAATCGAGACCGCCACGGCCCATCAGGTTCTTTCCGTCATAGAAGACGCGGATGTCGGAGTCTACCTTGCCCGTGATCGGAGGCGCCGTCGGCGATAGCTTCAGGAAGTCCTGGACAATGATGTTTGTCAGCTGAACGTGCAGCTCGTCGCCACGGAGGCTGTCCGCTCCTGCAATTACCTTCCCGTTCTCATCGCGCCGGGCCGCGACAAACGGCTCCGTGCGGATCAGAATTGAGCTCTCTGCCGACGAGGCGGTCATATCGGCTTTCACCTTGCGTGTGAACAGGTTATAGTCGACATAGTTCTCCATGTTGAATTTCCACGGGAGATATGCGATCGTAGCCGAAAGCGGCGTGAAGTGGACCGTCACGACCGAGTCGGCCATTGCGGCGGTGAAACCGAGTCGGTAGCCCGTCTCTCCGCTGATGTTTCTCTGGACAAGATATGTCGACAGACGGTTCGCACCGAGATAGCCCGAAGCATTCACATTGGCGAACTCGTCGAGCGTGCCGGGCCTGTTGCCCATGTGTCCGTAATAGTCGATCAGGTTATCCCTCTGTTTCAGTCCGAGGCCGATCGTGTCGATAGACATTGAGGAAGTCGAGATGTTCCATGCTCCGACCCTCGCGGCGATGACAGAATCGTTGACGATGGTCGCGAAGACAGTGTCTAGCGCCAGTCCGTTCGGCTGGAGCACCCGGCCGAGCAGACCGTTTCCGGAGATGTTTGCGTCGAGTCTGAACTGCGGAAGCGCATTGTGGAGCGAGTCGACCTGAAGGTCACGCCGTGCCACCTGTGCTCCGGCCATTGTCGCCGCCTTCGAGAAACAGTCCACCACACCCTCCATTCCCGAGGGTGACGAAAAATGTATCTCCGCACCCTGGGCCGACAGGTCGGCGAGTGTCATGAACTCCGTCGCCTTGAGATCAAGCTTGATTCCATCAGGAAGATGATAGTTCGCGACATCGGCTGTCCAGTCGATGTTGTCGGCCTCCACGCTGACGTCATAGAGCCATCTGCGCGGTGAGGCCGTTCCGGCGATCCGGATAGACCCCGACCCTTCGTTGACCGTCTCGCTCATTCCGAGCGCATTGAGGTCCAGATGGTTGATGTGGGCGGTTATGTCAGCCTGATAGTTGTCGTCAGATATCCGGCCGGCTCCCGATATAGCTAAATTAGCGATCGGGGCGTTGGATATGGCGTCGAGTGTGAACGCACCGTTGTCCAGTGTCGCGTCTGCGGTGATTCCGGTCAGCCGGACCTTGTTATAGTCTATGTGGTTCAGCCTCAGTCTTATGTCTGTACGTGCCCGCGGGTTCTCGGGATTGAACCCTGCGCCGTGAGCCACAAGCGAACCGTCAACAGATCCGATGCCTAACGAGGGCATTATGTGGCCGACATTCAGGTTATTGACAACGACGTCGGCATTGTAGTTTTCTGAGCTGAGCGTCACGCGTCCCTTTGCCCCGAGGTTTCCGTCGGGGGTCGTCATCGCGAGGTCAGCGCCATACGTCCCTCTGTCTGCTTCGGCCGTTCCCCGGATATTGAAGACTGGGATGTTGATTCCGTCAAGGGGGCCGATGAAGCTCTCGGCAACCTTCGGACTCTTCAGCGTGCCGTCTATCTTCAGCCGTGCGCGGAGATTCTTGAAATCAAGCGCATTCTGTGCAGTTCCGCTTGCCTTCAGGGAGATCACATCCGCCATTGAGAGATCGAATCTGCTGATGTCCACGTTGTCGAGTCGTCCATGTGCTTCGAGAGCCGCAACGAGGGGTGAGCGTCTCGGGAGTTTCTTGGTATAAGTCGCCAGATCGGGCATAAAGGCCTCGATGTCAGGGAGTCCGAGCGAGATGTCAGCCGTCGCGTCCAGCGGTGCTGAAGGCTGCATGGCCATGAGTGAGAAGGGGAGGCCTGCTGTCGCCGAGATCTGCGAGAAGGGTGTCCGGATCTGAAGCCGGTCGAGCGAGAGTCCTGTGCTGTCGACAAGAACCGTTCCGCTGCCCGAGGTTATGTCGAGTCCGCATCGTTCCCGGCCACGAAGTGCAGTGACCGGCAGGCGGACAGTAGAAGACTCGTTATAGAAATTTGCCAGCGTGATTCCGAGATCCGAGAACTCGATGCAAGAGGCATCGAATCCGGGAGCCGGGACAGCTCCGGCTGTGGCATATTTGGCCGCGAATCCGTTGAGCGTGATCGTGTCGGCCATGATCACCATCGGAGCCGAGGTCGAGGTAGTGTCGGCGGGTGGCGCAGGATGAGCCGCTATATATTCCGGAGTCGGGACGAGGTATGTCGCCGAACCCTTCTCGGCTTTCACCGTTCCGAGGGTTATCTTGTTGTTGCCCAAGTCTATCACGCCGTCTGTCAGGGAGAGGTTTCCCGTCCTGAAGCTCAAGGTGTCGATCGTCGGTAGCATCGACATCCCGAATGCGAAATTCTCGAGTCTCAGTTTCTTGGCCTTGATCAGGAAAGGAGACGAGGCGGCGGTGTCGGGAGTCTGTTTCTTCTTCCAGACGTTCATGTAGAGGTGCACGTCGCCGTCACGCATAAGTGCGTCGTTTATGCTGAGCTGAGATTTTTTCAGGTCAAAGGATGAGCCGGGCTCGACATCAAGAAGTCCGGCATTCAGCTTCATGATCATCGACGAATCGGCCGAGACCATTCTGTAATAGCCGTCGTTCAGGCGTAGGGCATTCAGCTGGATGTCGAGAGCGAGGAGCGGCCTGAGCTTCACGTCAGCCACAAGCTGGCGGGCGCGGACCATCGTGTCTCCCGAAGCCTCGCGGATCAGGACTCCGTCGAGTTGGAGGTCGAGAGGAAACTTCAGCAGCAGCCGGTCTATCTCGATATCCATTCCCGTGGATTTCCTGACCTGGGAGCATGCGATGTTTTTCACCCAGTTCTGAACCGGCGGAATGTAAAGCAGAACCGGAATCAGAAGTATGATGATGACGAGCCACATCAGGATCTTCAGCGGAATCCTGAGCCAGCCCGGGCGTATCAGGTGCTTCCGCCGGGGTTTCGGTGTCTCCGGAGCTCCCTGAGCATCCTGCTTCTCCTGTTTCTCCTGTATATTTTCTGACATCTGTGAGCGTAGATAGTGAGTGAAAGAAGATTTGAGGTCGTTACCTTCCTGTCGTGTCCCCCTTTTTCCCGAATGCGTACCAGAGCAGACCGCAGATTGCCGCTCCTAAGAAGTCGGCTCCGAAGTCGGCCCATTCAAAGGAGCGTCCCATTTCCATCGTCAGCTGCGCGACCTCGACGATCAGCCCGAAAGCCGCCGAGATCAGGACCGTTCCGATTACAGTCCGGCCCGTGAGCCGGTGCCAGCCCTTCCGGCGCGCGAGATCCGTCAGCAGAAGGATGTCGAACCCTCCGAACATCAGCGCGTGCGCAACTTTGTCAGCTCCGGGGAAAAGGGGAATATCCTCCATGTCGACCGGAGCCGGTGAAAGCGTCAGCCACAGGATCACAGCAGCGCCGACGATGGTCAGCGTCCACGCCGGAAGCCGTGAAATCAAACGTATGACAGTCTTCTGAATCATAGGCTCTTACTGACATTTTTTCCTCATATTCCGGCTCCGGATTCCCGGATTCGGCATAGTCGGAGTCCGCACTATTCGCAAAATTAATAAAAATTTTCTATTCGGGGGGCAGGTGTCACCTATTTCATAAGAAATGTTAACACGCGTCGGTGTGAATTTTCAGCTTGCAGTCTAAGAGCCCGTTTCAAAAAAATTAACAGCGCCGTCCCGGAAGTGGGGACAGCGCTGTGAGGCTTTATCGGCAGGGGCCGTTGGTGCGTTCGCTTACTTGCTGGCGATAGAGTCAGATACAGTCAGCGACTTGCGGCCTTTGGCACGACGGCGTGCAAGGACTTTGCGACCGTCCTTGGTTGCCATTCTCTCGCGGAAGCCGTGTTTGTTCACACGACGGCGGTTTGAGGGTTGGTAAGTTCTTTTCATTTTATATCGATATTTTGAAATTTCGCTATTCGGACTGCAAAATTAGGAAATCCCAATGACTTGACAAAATATTCGTCGCAAAAACTGAAATTCAGACCCTAAAATGGGGCGTTGAAGATTTGCCCCGAATAAGTTTGAGCCGTGTTTTAATAGGCCTTTCGGTATTTGTCGGCCTCGGTCGCCTCCTCTAAAATCGAGAGATAGGAGGCGTAACGCGACCGGGAGATCAGATGATCCTCGACGGCGGGAACTACCGCGCACCCCGGTTCGCCTGTGTGCTTGCAGTCGCCATATCGGCACCCTGCTCCTGTCTTGAATATCTCGGGAAAGAAATGCGAGACCTCTTCGGGTTTGAAGTCAATTGTTCCGAAGCCCTTGACTCCCGGAATGTCGATGATGTCACCGCCATACGGGAGTGTCAGCATCTCCGAGAATGTGGTCGTGTGCATTCCGGTGCGGTGCGAGTCGGAGATATGTCCCGTCTTCAGGTCCGCGCCCGGAATCAGTTCGTTGATGAGCGATGATTTGCCGACGCCTGAATTGCCGGCCATCAGGGTCAGCCGGTCTTTCGTCGCCTCGCGGAGCCGGTCGATTCCCTCTCCTGTGACTGCCGAGACTTTCAGGACGGGATAGCCGATCGATTCGTACAGATAGGTCAGTGCGTCGGCCAGTTCAGTGTCGGTCTCGTCCCAGAGGTCCATCTTGTTGAGGACCAGCGTCGCCGGAACATTATATGCCTCGGCTGTCGCGAGAAAACGGTCGATGAAAGTCGTCGGTGTCTCGGGATCGCGCAGTGTGGCGACCAGAAAAGCCTGATCGATGTTGGCGGCCAGGATGTGGGACTCTTTCGAAAGATTCGAGGCGCGACGGATGATGTAGTTGCGACGCGGGGTGATGGCGGTGATATAGTCTGTGTCGTCGCCTGTCGAGGTCACCTCGACGATGTCGCCGACAGCCACGGGATTGGTGGTCCGGATGCCCTTGATCCGGAAATTCCCCTTCACTCTGCAGTTGGCCGTCTCCCCGTCCTCGAACCGGACGGTATAGGCCGAGCCCGTATTCCTTACTACACGTCCCTGACGTTTCATTCTTTATAATCCTTCTCTGTTATGAGAATATGTCTATTCTGTTTTGAAGTTATGTTTCCTCCGGTATGAGGATGTCTATTCTCCGGGTCTGTCATTTCTCCGGATCTGTCAGTTCTCCGCTTGTGTCATTTCTCGGATCTGTCAGTTCGCCTGGTCTTAAAGATCCCCTTTGTCGGCGAACGAATAATATCCGTGGGAGGTGACGATCAGGTGATCAAGAAACATGATGTCGAGCGCCCGGCATGCCTCGCGAGTCTTTCGCGTGATGTCTCTGTCCTGAGGACTGGGGATGAGGTTTCCGGAGGGATGATTGTGACATAACACCATCGCCTCGGCCCTCTCGGTCAGCGCATTGCGCAAGGTTTTCTTCACGTCGAACAGGCTTGCCGTTCCGCTTCCGGTGGTTATCTTCCGCTCGCAGATGATCTTGTTGTTACGCTGGAGATAGATAGCCCAGATCTCTTCGTGGGGCAGATTCCCGATTATGCTGACCATGTGGCGGTAGATGTCTTCGGACGATCTGATAACCGGCTTCTCCAGCGCCTCTTCCCTGAAATAGCGTCTGGCAAGCTCGAAGACTGCCTCGACCTGAATGGCCTTCACCATTCCGACACCATCCAGCACGGTCAGTTCCTCGCGGTTTCTCCGGGCGAGCATCTGGAGGCTGTTCTGGTTGGCCTTCATGAGGTTGGAGGTCAGGGTCGTGATCGGGAGTCCCGGCATACCTGTCCGGAGAATCAGTGCCCACAGCTCCGAATTGGTGAGGACACCGACGCCATGTTTCTCGGCCCGCTCCCGCGGGGCTTCGTCGAATATTGAGTTCTCGGCAACCTGAAGCATGTTGGATTCGTGTGTCTTTATTGGTCAGAATGCCCCCTTACTTTCCGCGTCTCATCTCGATCTCCTGTTCCTCATCCCGGCCGTGACGGAGGAGTATCTTCCAGACGTATGCGCGGATGAACCCCGTTCCATAGCCATACAGCTGGACAATGCCGGCCGCCGTTCCGAGTGCACCGGTCTTGACCGACCGGGTCTTCACTGTGGCGGCGATAAACAGGATCAGGAGATAGAGTCCGAGAGGAAGGAGCCACCACGGGTTGAAGAACGAGGCGATTATCATTGCGATCGAGAAGATGACGAACAATGCCGGAGCCCAGTGGACAGCCTTCATCGATCCGGGATAAAGCAGCTGAAGCGTGATTCTCGACATTCCGAAGACATGAACCTGCCGCCAGAATTTGGCCAGGTCGCCCCGTCGCTTGTGATAGACGAACACATCGCGGAGTAGGACCGGATTGACGCCTGCACGGCGGATCCGGGTCGACATATCGATGTCTTCGGAAAACATCTCGCGGAATCCGCCGACAACCTCATATACATGCCGGTCGAATCCCATGTTGAACGTTCTCGGAACGAATTTCTCCATCCTGACCTTTCCGCCGCGGATTCCGCCGGTGGTGAAGAAAGAGGTCATCGCGAAGTTGATCGCTTTCTGGACCGGAGTGAACGAGGGGTGGGCGGCATCGGGTCCTCCGAAAAACCGGATCAGCCCCGATGTCTCTCCCGGTCCGCGCCCCTCCCGGTCCCCTTCGGCGAGGCGGGCGCGCAGGGTCGCGATATAGTCCGGCGGAAGGATGCAGTCCGAATCGACGAAGATGAAGAAATCTCCGCGTGCCCGGTCCATTCCGTAATTCCGGGCGATCGAGCGCCCTTCGTTCTCCTTATAGAAATATTGCAGGTCGACGGCAGAGCTGTATCGCTCTGCCTCCGACCTGCATGTCTTGCGGCTTCCGTCTTCGACAATCACCACCTCGAAACCTTTGTCTGTCTGTTGCGCCAGACTGCGCATCAGATCGTCGATTTCATCGGGCCGGTCATACACCGGAACAATTATCGAAAACTTCATCGTGCTCTTCTTGATTATGCCTTCACACGGCCTACGTAGCTGCCGTCGCGGGTGTCGACCTCAATGAGTTCGCCTTCTCCGATGAAGAGGGGAACGCGCACTGTGGCGCCGGTCTCGACTGTTGCGGGCTTCAGTGTGTTTGTAGCTGTGTCACCCTTGATACCGGGCTCGGTGTAGGTCACCTTCAGCACGGTCTTCATCGGCATCTCCGCATAAAGGACTGTGTCTGTCGAAGCATCGCTGACAACTTCTACTGTGTCACCCTCTTTCATGTAGGGTGCGCCTGTAACGAGATCCTTCGAGATGGGAACCTGCTCGAATGTCTCGTTGTTCATGAAGATGTCGTCCTGTCCGTCAGCATAAAGATACTGATAGGGGCGGCGTTCCACACGTACGTCCTCGAGCTTCTCGCCGATGTTGAAGCGGCGTTCCAGAACGCGGCCGTCAACGACGTCTTTCAGCTTTGTGCGCATGAAAGTGTTGCCCTTGCCGGGTTTCACGTGAAGGAACTCGATTACGAAATAGAGGCGGCCGTCCATGCGGATGCAGGTGCCGTTCTTGATGTCTTGAGCGTTCATCATAACGTTTGTGCTTTTTCTAAGCTATTTTCTTGTTATTGTTATTGTTTTCTTAAAAGATGCCGGTAGATTTGCCCCAATTTCCAGGGATTTATCATTCTATGTTTCTCTCCTGGCGTCTTCATGGCACTTCGCGCATCTGATAGGGTGCAAAATTACGAAAAATTTTGGATATCTCCGAACATTCGTTAAATTTGCAGAAACCACGACAAATCCAATCCTCTAAAAATAGTATCCTTATACCACTAAACACTTAACCTATATCAAATCATAATTGTATGAAGAAAACCTTCAGTTTAGGTGTGGCTGCAATTCTGGCAATAGCCTCGGCTGCTCCCACCTCAGCACAGGACTGTCTTTATCTGATCGGCAATATGGGCGGTTGGATATGTCCTTCCGAACAAAATGCAGAAGCCCTCGAGAAATTCAAACTGCTCCCTGCAGGGGATGATGATGGCAATACCATCTTTCAAGGAACTTTTGATGTCAGCTCCCTGAACGGGGAGTCTCCGGTGTTCCGTTTCTATTCGGCTTTGAATGGCTGGGAACAGGATTCACTCGGCAGCCAGTATTATGATGAGCCTGCAAGCTATACTATGGAATCTGCCGAGAATGGTCTGTATGTCGTTGAAGGCAAAGGTTCCTTCAAAATTGACGACTGGGAAGGGGATACTATGTATATCACTTTCTGCTATCCCAGGGTCTACGTCTCTAATACGGAATTTGTAGACCTGATTCATCCAAAGGTCCCCGTGGTGGAATATTATGGGAAGATGTATGAATGTGACGGCAATCCTGGAATATTCACTACAAATGTGAGGATAAATAACGTAAGTTACATTCGCATAGCCGGAAAATATGCCGGATTCCCAGAGCATGAGTGGGTGTACATTGACCCGGCCAATGACCTTACAGTCGACGATTATGGAATTGCAAAGTCAACTTACTCGTATACGACGGAAGAAACATGGTTCCAACTCGGGAAAATTGATTGGAATGATGAAAACGAGGATTATAGATGCACAGGATATTTATATGTTGATACCAATACGAGGACAATATATTATAATGCCGGGTTCTCCGTATGGGTATCTGCGGCCGGAGATAATTGTCCTGAAATAACGTTTGAAAACTACAAGGAATACGACAACTTCCTGATACATAATACGAACAACAGCGATTATCCATGCAAGATCCTGGATCTTCCGCTCGGGCAGTCTCGTTATGCATTCAGTACTCCGAAATTTGGATCTGTAAGCTCAAATTATTACAATTTTGCCACAGACAAAGCGATTTTAGGTTTTTGGGATGCTAACAGAACTATACTGACAATAGATAATGATAAAGAAGGAGCTATATTTATTGTTCAAAATGATCACTATGGAATCATTCCTTCATTAGAAGAAATATATATAACTTCGTCAATGGATGATTTCGAGTCTGTCCGCATGAAAAAGGTGGGTGACAATATCCTTGAGGCTGACGTGAATTTTAAGGCTGACGGATCCGTACCCTATTTTTATATCAATTTCAGTGAGGACAGCTTTGCTCCTGCCATACGTATACCATACACCATAATTCTTTTTGTCCTGAATAATAAAAGTTACACCTGCGGGTGGAATTATTCTCTCTACCCTGCAACAACAAGCTTTGACCAGCTTGTTCACGGTGGTAAAATCAGAATATCAATTAATTTGAAGGACAAAACTGTCACCTATACAGTGCTTGATGCCGAAATAGACACTTTACCGCTTGGTTTTTATTCGAGCGATGAAGGCGAATATGACTTCTTAATGGCCAGAGTAAAGGATAACACGTTCTTCGGATATTTTTGGGTTTCGGCTGAAATTTATAACGATAAATATAAAGACGTATGGGTGAGAATGACTGATGGAAAGTATTTGGTTCCGGATATGAAATCAGCCAAAACCGATGATTCGGGTGTAACAACCTACTCTTATTCTTTGTCGGATTCGAAGGATGATGCAATTATGGATTTTCCAAAGGCAAAAGGCAACAACGTGGCTCAACTGTTCATGGAAATTGACACCAGTAACAACAAGATCCTGACATATAATACCAATGAAAATCTAACTGAGTATCAATTGGGTAATGGAATAGCAGCACCCAAGAAAATTTTTATCTCAACTTTCCAATATAACGCTTATCCGTTTGAAGGACATGATTTTGCTGTATCTCTGAGTGAATTGTCAAATTTGACCTCGTTGAAGCTAAGTGAATCTGATCCCGAAAAACGCAGGTTTGTTTACGAAGAACGTGTGACAATAAAGGACGGTTGGTATCAAGACTATTATTTACCTCTGCTCTTTGGTTCCACACCGGTTGTCAATAAATCCGGTATGCTGTTCGGTTTGGAACCCGATAAACGTGAGTTTTTCTGTTCGGAGGATACCGATGTTTATGAAACAGATGCTTCCTGGGAAACCTGGCCGGCTTATATGTACCTTGATTATTTCCAGGATCTTCCGAGCCGTGAATTCACTTTACGTGTGATACTCGACAACGGGAAAAACACTATATGGATTGGCAACGGTGAAGCTGAGGTGGTTGAAATTCCGTTTGAGTCTTTGGCTATGAGCGTGGCTGGTGAGCGCGGTGCGATCAGGATTGACGCAGCTGAACAGACTGTCGTATCGGTCTATACCCTTGCAGGCTCGCTGATCCGCAAGACAACGGTTCCGGTCGGCTCAACTCTCCTTCCTGATTTTGCTCCCGGCCTCTATATCGTAAATGGCTGTAAAGTCGTAGTCCGTTGAGTATCGTCATAATTTGAGGACGGATTTTGAGTCTTCTGTATAACGGATTTTGAATCTTCCGTATATTAGAGCCCATTTCACAAAATGTTAAAAGCTTATGAAATAGGCTCTTAGACGGGCTCTGTCTCTTTTGAAATAAACTGTGAAAGAGGGTGCATTGAAATCGGTGTGAGAAACACCGAATTTGATGCACTCTCTTTGTGATCTTTTTTAAACCTGCCTTTGTCTGCCACCAGGAAAAATTTGCTAATTTTGCAATCGTGAAACGACAGGAATTCAAACTCAGAAT